>NZ_OX341517.1:625000-990833 GCF_946995915.1 Aminobacter niigataensis | reverse complement strand
CGCCACCAGGCGGCGCACCGGCGGGTGGCGATGGGCGAGGATGAACAGCTTCATCGTCAGGGCGTAGCGGTCGCCCTCGGGCGAGCGGCTGACATAGTCGCGCGCCACAAGCCGTTCGAGCATGCGGTAGACCTCGCTCGGCCCCCGCCCCATCGCCTTGACGATCTCGGCACGGGTCAAGCCGCCCGGCTGCTCTGACAGGAGCTCCAATATGTCGAGCCCCTTGTCGAGCGCCGGCGCCCGGTAGCGCTCGTCCTTGTCCTGGTCGTTCGCGGCGTTGACGGGCCGTTTTGGCATTGCGCGAATTCCTCCCTCGCCACCGCCTCACATTTCCCCATTGCAAGGCCGGTTCATTTATGAATAGTATGTTCGTATATAGACAGAAGCGCAAGCAGTTTGCTGGGAGGAGCGACGGTTATGCGACTAAGCGGGAAACGCATTTTCATTTCCGCCGCTGCCCAGGGCATCGGCCGCGCCAGCGCGCTGGCCTGCGCCAAAGAGGGCGCCCACGTCGTCGCCACCGACATCAATGACGATGCGCTGAAAGCCCTTTCGGCCGAGAGCACGAACATAGAGACCCATCGTCTCGACGTGCGCGACGGCGCGGCAGTCGCCGCCTTTGCCAGGCAGCAGCCAGCACTCGACGGCCTCTTCAACTGCGCGGGCTTCGTCCACAACGGCACGATCATGGACTGCAGCGACGAGGACTGGGATTTCAGCTTCGACCTCAACGTCAAGAGCATGTACCGCACGACCCGCGCCTTCCTGCCCGGCATGCTGGAGCAGGCGGAAAAGACCGGCGCCGTGTCGATCCTCAACATGGCCTCCATGGCCTCGTCGATCAAAGGCTTCCCCAACCGGCTGCTCTACGGCGCCACCAAGGCGGCGGTGATCGGCTTCACCAAGGGCATGGCCGCCGACTATGTCCGCCGCGGCGTCCGCTGCAACGCGCTCTGCCCGGGCACGGTCGACACGCCGTCGCTGCGCGGCCGCATCGCTGCCGCCGCCGATCCCGTGCAGGCCGAGAAGGATTTCATCGCCCGCCAGCCCATCGGCCGGCTCGCCACCGTCGACGACATCGCGCCGCTGGTCGTCTACCTATTGTCCGACGAATCCCGCTTCGTCACCGGCCAGGCCGTCCTGGTCGACGGCGGCGTCACCATCTAGGCGGAGCGGCGGCCATGATCGAAAGGATCGACGGCCACTGCCACTACTGGACGCTCCAGCGCGGCGATTACGGCTGGCTGACGCCTAGCGCCGCCCACCTCGCCCCGATCTACCGCGACTTCGGTCCGGCCGAGATGCGCCCGCTGGCCGAGGCGGCCGGAATCGCCAGGCGCATCCTCGTCCAGGCAGCCCCCACCGAAGCTGAAACGTTGTTCCTGCTCGACCAGGGCCGCAACGACAAGGCCGTCGCCGGAATCGTCGGCTGGGTCGACCTGTCGTCAGCCGAAAGCGTCGCTTCCCTGGAAAACTTCGCAAAAAATCCTTTGTTCAAGGGCGTGCGGCCGATGCTGCAGGACCTGGAGGACATCGACTGGATCGCCACCCGTCCCAGCGGAAAAGCCGTCGCCGCGCTGAAGCGCCTCGGCCTGCGTTTCGACGCGCTGGTCCTGCCGCAGCACCTGCAGTCGCTCAGGCATTTCGTCGAGACGCATCCCGACCTGCCTGTCGTCATCGACCACGCCGCGAAACCCGCCTTCGCCGCACCGACCGACGACCCGCGCCATGCCATGTGGAAGTTCGGCATGGCCGAACTGTCGGGCCACCCGCATCTGTGCTGCAAGCTGTCCGGCCTGCTGACCGAACTGCCGGCGGAGTTGAGGACGACGCCGAAGGCTGCCGCCGAAGCCCTCCGCCCCACCGTCGACAGCCTGCTCACCTGGTTCGGGCCGGATCGCCTGATCTGGGGCTCGGATTGGCCGGTGCTGACACTCGCCGCCCCCTTCGCCTTCTGGGACGAGGTCACAGAACGCCTGCTCCAGGGCCTCGGCCAGTCGCAACGCGCAGCGATCCTCGGCGGCACCGCGGCACGCTTCTACGGTATCGAAGGAGGTCGCGCATGAACGCCCTCGTTGCGATGAAGGACATCGAGAAATCCTTCCCCGGCGTGCGCGCGCTGCACAATGCCCAGCTCGAACTGCGCGCGGGCGAGGTCCACGCCCTGATGGGCGAGAACGGCGCCGGCAAGTCGACGATGATGAAGATCCTCGCCGGCATCTACCGCCGCGACGGCGGGGAAATCTTGCTCGACGGCAAGCCGGTCGAGGTCAACTCGCCGCGCCAGGCCCAGGACCTCGGCATCGGCATCATCCATCAGGAACTCAACCTGATGCCGCATCTGACGGCGGCGCAGAACATGTTCATCGGCCGCGAGCCGCGCAAGGCCGCGGGCCTTCTGCTCGACGAGGCGAAGCTCAATGCCGATGCGGCGGAAATCTTCGCCAGCATGCATCTCAAGCTCGACCCGCGCACGTTGGTCGGCGGACTGACCATCGCCCGCCAGCAGATGGTCGAGATCGCCAAGGCGCTGTCCTACCGCTCGCGCGTGTTGATCATGGACGAGCCTACGGCGGCGCTGAACGACGCCGAGATCAACGAGCTCTTCGCCATCATCGCCAGGCTCAAGGCCGAGGGTGTCGGCATCGTCTACATCTCGCACAAGATGGACGAACTCAAGCGCATCGCCGACCGCGTCACCGTCATGCGTGACGGCGAATATATCGGCACCGTCCCTGCCGCCGACACGCCGGTGGAAAAGATCATCTCGATGATGGTCGGGCGCGCGCTCACCGAGGATCGCCCTGAAGTGCCCGACCATTCGAACGCGGAGGTCGTACTCGAGGTCAGGAATCTCAATCGCGGCGCGGTCATCCGCGACGTTTCGTTCTCCGTCCGCAAGGGCGAGATCCTCGGCTTTGCCGGCCTGATGGGGGCCGGGCGCACCGAGGTCGCCCGCGCCATATTCGGAGCCGACCGCCGCGACAGCGGCGACATCTTCGTGCACGGCAAGAAGGTCGACATCCGCATGCCGCAGGACGCCGTGCGCGCCGGCATTGGCTACCTCTCCGAGGACCGCAAACATTTCGGCCTCGCCACCGGCATGGACGTGCGCAACAACGTCGTGCTGGCGAGCCTGTCCCGCTTCGCCGGCCCGGGCGGCCTGTTGCGCGAGTCGGCCATGCACGAGGCAGCAAGCCGCTACATCGACCAGCTCGCCATCAAGACCCCGTCCGACCGGCAGGAGGTGCGCCTGCTCTCGGGTGGCAACCAGCAGAAGATCGTCATCGCCAAGTGGCTTTTGCGCGACTGCGAGGTGCTGATCTTCGACGAGCCGACGCGCGGCATCGATGTCGGCGCCAAGAACGAAATCTACAAGCTGTTGAACGCACTGGCCCAGCAGGGCCGCGCCATCATCGTCATCTCGTCCGAACTGCCCGAGATACTGCGGCTCAGCCACCGCATCGCCGTGATGTGCGAGGGCCGGCTGACCGGCATTCTTTCAGGCGGCGCAAGCCAGGAAGAGATCATGCATCTCGCCACGCTTCGCGGCGAGGCCGCCAACCACAACAAACAAGATAAGCCGGCAAAGGGAGAGGCCAAATGAGTGCGACCGCATCCACGGCGAACGTCTCGACCGCCTCGCGTTTCTCGGGCGCTCAGCACAGGCTTCTGGCCTTTGCCAGCCTGATTGCGCTGATCGTGGTCTTCAGCCTCGCCTCGCCCAATTTCATGCAGACCTCCAACATCATCGCCATCCTGCAGGCAACGTCGGTCAACGGCGTGCTGGCGATTGCGGCGACGCTTGTCATCATCACCGGCGGCATTGACCTGTCGGTCGGCACGCTGATGACCTTTTGCGCGGTCGTCGCAGGCGTGGTGCTGACCTCATGGGGCATGCCGCTCGGCCTCGGCGTGCTCGCCGCCATCCTGGCCGGCGCGGCAAGCGGCATCGCCTCCGGAACGTTTGTCGCCAAGCTCAAGATCCCGCCCTTCATCGCCACGCTCGGCATGATGCTGATCCTCAAGGGCCTGTCGCTGGTCATCTCGGGCACCCGGCCGATCTACTTCAACAGCACGCCCGGCTTCACCCAGATCTCGCAGGGCTCGCTCATCGGCACCGTCATTCCCGGCCTGCCTATCCCCAACGGCGTGCTGATCCTATTTCTCGTTGCGATTGCGACGAGCTTCATCCTCGAGCGCACCATCCTCGGGCGGTTTACCTTTGCACTCGGCTCCAACGAGGAGGCGGTCCGGCTTTCCGGCGTCAACACCGACCGCTGGAAGATCGCCGTCTATGCGCTCGCCGGCGCCATCTGCGGCATCGCCGGACTGCTGATCGCCTCGCGCCTCAACTCGGCGCAGCCGGCGCTCGGCCAGGGCTACGAACTCGACGCCATCGCCGCGGTCGTCATCGGCGGCACCTCGCTCTCCGGTGGCCGTGGAACCATCATCGGCACGCTCATCGGCGCGCTCATCATCTCCGTGCTTGCCAACGGCCTGCGCATCCTTTCGGTCGCCCAGGAATGGCAGACCGTCGTCACGGGCCTCATCATCATTCTCGCCGTCTACACCGACATTCTGCGGCGCCGCGGGCTTTGAGGAAAGCTTGCTTCGCGCAGCGCCGACGTGCTGCGCCAACATCAAGAAGAGGGCGAAAGCGCCCCACGGAAACGATCAACCAACGATCAATTGGAGGAAACATGTTCACTAGACGCACCGTGCTTGGCGCCCTCGGCGCCATGACGATCCTCGGCTACGGCTCGACCATGGCAATGGCCCAGGACAAGATGTACATCCCGCTGATCTCCAAGGGCTTCCAGCACCAGTTCTGGCAGGCCGTGAAGGCAGGTGCCGACAAGGCCGCCGCCGATCTCGGCGTCGAGGTCACCTTCGAAGGTCCGGATTCGGAGTCCCAGGTCGACCGCCAGATCGACATGCTGGCAGCGGCCCTTGCCAAGAAGCCGGCGGCGATCGGCTTTGCCGCCCTCGATAGCCAGGCAGCGATCCCGCTGCTGCAGCAGGCCAAGGATGCCAAGATCCCGGTCGTCGCCTTCGACTCCGGCGTCGACAGCGACATCCCGGTTGCCACCGCCTCCACCAACAACATCGCAGCGGCAGCCCTTGCCGCCGACAAGATGGCCGAACTGATCGGCGACGAGGGCAAGGTGGCGGTGCTGGTGCACGACCAGACCAGCCGCACCGGCATCGACCGGCGCGACGGCTTCGTCAATCGCATGAAGGAGGCCCATCCGAAGGTCGAGATCGTGTCGATCGAATATGGCGGCGGCGACCATCTCAAGTCGACCGAGATCACCAAGGCCATCCTGCAGGCCAGCCCCGACCTGAAGGGCATGTTCGGCGGCAATGAAGGCTCGGCCATCGGCGTCGTCAACGGCGCCAAGGAACTCGGCCGCAAGCTGGTGATCATCGGCTACGATTCCGGTGCCCAGCAGAAGCAGGCGATCCGCGACGGCGAAATGGCCGGCGCCATCACCCAGAACCCGGTCGGCATCGGCTACAAAACCGTCGAAGCGGCCGTAAAGGCGGCCAAGGGCGAAGCGGTCGAGAAGAACATCGACACCGGTTTCTATTACTACGACAAGTCGAACATCGACCAGCCCGACATCGCAGCCGTGCTGTACGACTGACCACGATCCCGACATCTCCGGAGGCGGTTCGCCGCCTCCGGCTTTCTCAACCAGGGTGACTTCAATGAAACTGCTCCGTTACGGCCCCAAGGGCAACGAAAAGCCCGGCATCCTCGACACGTCCGGCCGCGTCCGCGATCTCTCCGGCATCGTCGACGACATCGCCGGCGAGGTGCTTGCGCCCGAAGGCCTTGCCCGACTTCGCAGCATCGACCCCGAGACCTTGCCGCTGGTCGCCGGCACGCCGCAGCAGGACCTGCGCCTCGGCGCCTGTGTCGGCCGCATCGGCAAGTTCATCTGCATCGGCCTCAATTATGCCGACCACGCCGCCGAAACCGGCGCCGCCATCCCGGCCGAACCCATCGTCTTCAACAAGTGGACCTCGGCCATCGTCGGACCCGACGACGACGTCGAGATCCCCCGCGGCTCGCTCAAGACCGACTGGGAGGTCGAGCTCGGCGTCGTCATCGGCAAGCCCGGCCGCTACATCGACGAGGCCGACGCCATGAGCCACGTCGCCGGTTATTGCGTCGTCAACGACGTCTCCGAGCGCGAATACCAGATCGAGCGCGGCGGCACCTGGGACAAGGGCAAGGGCTGCGACACCTTCGGCCCGACCGGCCCCTGGATGGTGACCGCCGACGAGATCGCCGATCCGCAGAACCTCAAGATGTGGCTCGACGTCGACGACAAGCGCTTCCAGGACGGCTCGACCAGGACCATGATCTTTTCGGTACGGCAGGTCGTCGCCTATCTCAGCCGCTTCATGAGCCTGCAGGCCGGCGATGTGATTTCCACCGGCACCCCGCCCGGCGTCGGCCTCGGCCAGAAGCCGCCCGTCTATCTCAAGGCCGGCCAGACGATGTCGCTCGGCATCGAAGGCCTCGGCACCCAGAGGCAGCGCGTCGTCGCCGCCTGAACCCTTCCAGGACCCCAGACCATGACCAGAATCATCGACATGCGGGTGCTCGACCTGCGCTTCCCGACTTCGCAGCATCTCGACGGTTCCGACGCGATGAACCCGGACCCCGACTATTCGGCGGCCTATGTCATCCTGCAGACCGACACACCTGGCATCGAGGGTCATGGCCTGACATTCACCATCGGCCGCGGCAACGAGATCTGCTGCGCGGCGATCGAGGCGATGCGCCACCTGGTCGTGGGCCTGGACATGGACAAGGTCACATCAGACATGGGCGCCTTCTGGCGCCATGTCACCTCCGACAGCCAGCTGCGCTGGATCGGGCCCGACAAGGGCGCGATCCATCTGGCCACCGGCGCGGTCGTCAACGCCGTCTGGGATATATGGGCCAAGATGGTGGGCAAGCCGGTGTGGAAGCTGGTCGCCGAGATGTCGCCCGAAGAGCTCGTGCGCTGCATCGACCTCCGCTACATCACCGACTGCATCACGCCTGACGAAGCGCTCGCCATGCTGCGCGACAAGGCACCGGGCAAGGCCGAGCGTATCGCCACGCTCGAGCGCGAGGGTTACCCCTGCTACACCACCTCGGCCGGCTGGCTCGGCTATGGCGACGAGAAGCTGCGCCGGCTCTGCCAGGAGGCGGTCGACGCCGGCTTCAACCACGTCAAGCTCAAGGTCGGCCGCGACAAGGCCGACGACATCCGCCGCCTGCGCATCGCCCGCGAGGTGCTCGGCCCCGACCGCCAGCTGATGATCGACGCCAATCAGGTCTGGGAAGTCGGCCAGGCCATCGATTGGGTGCGCGACCTCGCTTTCGCCAAGCCCTGGTTCATCGAGGAACCGACAAATCCCGACGACGTCGAGGGCCACCGCAAGATCCGCGAGGGCGTGGCGCCGGTGCAGGTCGCCACCGGCGAGATGTGCCAGAACCGCATCATGTTCAAGCAGTTCATCATGCGCGGCGCAATCGACGTGGTGCAGATCGACTCCTGCCGCCTCGGCGGCGTCAACGAGATTCTCGCCGTGCTGCTGATGGCGGCCAAATACAATCTGCTCGTCTGCCCGCATGCCGGCGGCGTCGGCCTCTGCGAATATGTCCAGCACCTGTCGATGATCGACTATGTCTGCATCGCCGGAACCCGCGAGGGCCGCGTCGTCGAATATGTCGACCACCTGCACGAGCACTTCAAGGAACCCTGCGTGGTACGCAATGCCGCCTATATGCCGCCGACCGCGCCCGGCTTCTCCATCGAGATGAAGCCGGCGACGCTCGAAGACTTCCTATTCCGCGGCTGAGGGAGACGACTATGGATCTCGGCCTGAAGGACAAGGTGGTCATCGTCACCGGCGGCGGCGCGGGCATCGGCGGCGCGGTCACGCTCGGACTGGCTGCCGAGGGCGCGATCCCCGTCGTCTTTGGGCGCAGCCCGCTGGCCGACGACTTCGCGGCCAAGCTTAAGGCCGCTGCACCGCGCTCGCTCTTCGTCCAGGTCGAGCTGATGCACGACCCGGAGATCGAGGCCGCAGTAAAGGACGTGGCAAAAACCTTCGGCCGCATCGACGGGCTGGTCAACAATGCCGGCATCAACGACGGCATCGGCCTCGAAGCTGGCCCCAACGCCTTTCGCGAGTCGCTGGAGCGCAACCTGATCCACTATTACACGACCGCCCACCATTGCCTGCCGTGGCTGAAAAAGGCGCGCGGCGCGATCGTCAACGTCTCGTCCAAGACGGCGCTCACCGGCCAGGGCAACACCAGCGGCTACACCGCCGCCAAGGGCGCGCAATTGTCGCTGACCCGCGAATGGGCGGCTGCCCTGCGCGGCGACGGCATCCGCGTCAACGCGGTCATCCCGGCCGAGGTGATGACGCCGCTCTACGAGAAGTGGCTGAAGACCTTCGACGATCCCGAAGCGCGCCTGGAAGAAATCACCCGCCGGATCCCACTGGGACAGCGCATGACGACGGCAGAAGAAATCGCCGACACCGTGATCTTCCTGCTCTCCGACAAGGCGAGCCACACCACCGGCCAGTGGCTGTTCGTCGACGGCGGCTACACGCATCTCGACCGCGCGCTGGACTGAACCACCCCCGGGTTCAACGCCAGCGCTACAGGCGCATCGAAACCGCGACTGCGTTCGCTCGGCAGGGCTATCGCTTCAGCCCGCCAGAAACGACGAAGGCCGCGGAGAACCGCGGCCTTTTTCGTGGGATATTTGGAGCGGGTGAAGCGATTCGAACGCTCGACCCCAACCTTGGCAAGGTCCTTCAGTACCTACGCTGCAATATCCGAACTTTCGATAAAGCACTATTTTTCAATAGCTAAATCTGAGTATCGTTCGACAGGCTTCGCTACAGCGACCCGATTTTTCCATCCATCTGCTTACATATTGCTTACATGGATGCTATGATTCAGCCGTGTAAGCAGATGGACGGTGAGAATGTGAAATGGCCAAACTGACAAAGAGAGCTGTGGACGCTTTGCAGGCACCGACATCGGCTCAAGCGTTCCTCTGGGATGGGGAATTGAAAGGTTTCGGCGTGCGTGTGACCAAGGCCGGAGTGAAGACCTTCATCATCCAGTATCGCAACGCGGCAGGAAAAAGCCGTCGCATCAATCTGGGGCGATACGGAACGCTGACCGTCGAACTTGCTCGCGACCAGGCCAAGATCAAACTCGGCGCCGTCGCTGCCGGCGAGGATCCGGCTGACGCGGAAGACAATCCTCGCGAGCAGGTTACTGTTGCGACCCTGTGCGATTGGTATCTCAAAGAAGCTGAAGCGGGGCGGATCCTCGGTCGTCGCAATCGCCCGATCAAGAAATCGACACTCGCGATGGATAAAAGCCGCATCGAAACGCACATCAAACCTCTCCTTGGCGCACGCCTCGCCCAAGGGCTGAAGGTGGCTGATATCGAGGGAATGCAGTCCGATATTGCTGCCGGCAGGACAGCGAAGCCGAAGGACAAGCGGCGCGGTGGCGCGACGACCGGCGGCCCCGGAGTTGCCGCACGAACGGTCGCGACCTTGCAGGCGATCCTTGGCCATGCTGCCCGTTTGGACCAGATTGAAAATCACCCCAGTCGGGGTGCCCGAAAACTGGCCGGGCAAAAGAAGACACGGCGACTGAGTGTTGCCGAGATACGGATGCTGGGCCTGGCGATGCGCCATGCAGAGCGGAACGGCGAGCATCCAGTCGCACTGGCGATCGTGCGTTTTCTGCTCCTTACCGGTTTCCGCATTTCTGAAGGTCAGGGTCTCCAGCGCGCATGGCTTCATGCCGATGCAGGCTATGTGAGCTTCCCCGACACCAAAGGGGGCGCCCAAATCAGGTCTATCGGTCCCGCCGCCGCGAAACTGGCCGCCGGCCAGCCCTTTCGCCCGAATTGCCCTTATGTCTTTCCCGCCGATTTCGGCGACGGTTATTTCACGGCTGCCAAGGCCTGCCTCTCGCGGCTGTGCGCGTCAGTTGGTATCGAGGGGATCACGCCTCACACCTTACGACACACTTTTGGCAGTGTTGCCGGTGATCTCGGCTTTTCCGAGCTGACGATCCGGGCGCTTCTCGGCCACGCCGCGCAGAGCGTCACCCAAGGATACGTGCATATCGACGAAGCCCTGAAACTCGCCGTTACCCGAACCTGTGGTGAAATCGCCGCGTTGCTGGATTCCTCGGATGATCAGGCTCTGAATAATGAGGCAGATCGAAAGGCTGCATGATTGCAGTCGAACTGTTTGCAGGACCAAATTGCCGGATTAGTTTCGCCCGACCCATTTTGGCGAGTTTTCGTTTTTGGAGCGCCTGAAAAACCGACAAGAAATCATCGCGCAACCTGAGGTCATCGCAAATCTCGCGCGCGGCGACGCCAGCAAAGGACTGGCTGACTTTGGACTTCACCAGGGATTTCGGAGCGGCGAAAGAGAGCACTGGTGCTGATCAAAACGAACCGCCGAGGATTAATTCCATGACGTTCTCGTGGAATAGCAGCTCACGCATTTCGGAGGCCTACCTCCCAAATAGCTTGCATCTGGCTGGGAGGGGTCAGCAAGCACCATATCTTTCTAATGATCGTGTCGCGCATCTTCGCCATATCACCATAGTCATAAACGCAGATCATGGTCTCGAATATTATTCTCTTTTCAGAATATTCTTCGCTGATATTCGGATTTCGCAACGCCTCATCAATGACGCTTTGATCCTTCATCCAGTTGTCGAGGAGTGTTTTTGCAGAAGGAAAATCGGCCAAATTCTCAAACTTCTTTATGTTATCGACCTCATTGACCATGTGGTATCCAAGTAGTTGGCCATTGCCCTCGAAAATAGAATCGGCAATTCGTCCAGATACATAATCAAAGCCTTTGCTTCGTAGATCGGATATGAACAAATCCTTCTTCCCGCTCAGGCGATGTTGAGCGAGTAACCTGCACTCACGAAGCTCATTCCCCATCGGTATAGCGAATTCGTCACTCTGCTCTTTATCGAGCCGCATCGCGATTTCGATATCCCGGATCGCTTCGTCGAATAGAAGACGCCAACGATACAGTTTTGCCCGATTAATTAGTGGCGCTGGGTTCGGATTAGCTTCAAATGACTTCGTGTAGAGCGCTATCGCGTCAGAGGTGCGATACTCACTTGCGGCCTTCATTCCCTGCTGAAAAAGCTGCTGGCCAGCTTCATATGCTGGCGATTGAGGCGCGCTGCCCCCAAACAGTTTCCGAAACACCAAAAATCCCATCTTAAACAATCAAGGTCGGGCACATTCTATGTAGCGATCCAGAGCATGTCACTCCCACACAAAGGTTTTTGCACGCACCGCTTGCCAATAAACTGGCCGCTTTTCCGAAGGGCACCTGACCGGAAATTTCGGTAGCGGAATTGAGACATCACCGCGTATTGCACGGCGCACCGAACGGCCATCTGGCCCAGGTCGACCTTCTTATTGGATCAGCTCGAAAACAAAAGCGGTCGTCGAACTGTTCGCGGGGCCAATTCGCCGGGTTAGCTTGACCCGACACATGTCGGCGATCTTTCGTCCGCCGAGCGCCTGACAAACCGACGGGAATGCATTGCGCAGCCTGAGCCCATCGTGAATCTCGCGCGCAGAAACTTCAACAAGGGGCTGACCGGCATTCCTGGCTGGGCCGAAAAACTTGCTTTCCGTATAGTCGCGAATGCGATCGGCGGTGTTCGGCCTTTCCTCTGGATCTACGACTTCACAGGAAGCCGCGGTCTTGGACGGATCGGAAGGTGGCCGTCCCTTCGATGCAGATTGCATCGGCGCTGGAACCGTTCCTCGACGATTCCAAAGCAGGCGAAAGCCACGGATAATCGCCGCTTCGAGACCTTCGGCGCCGGAAACCTTCCACCCATTCCATTCAAGGTCGGGCGGGCTCGCCACATATACATCGATGATTTCGCCGCTTGCGAGCTCGTTTCGGAGAACCCCGTTCAGGCGGATATTGGTTCGCTGGCTGATGCCAGGGCGACCGTACATGTAGAGGCGCTGCGCGAGATTCTTTGACGCGACGCCAACATACCGCGCAGTTCCGGCCTGCACGAAAATGTAGACGCCGGGCTGCTTCGGGGCATTGCCGGCAAAAACCAGCGCTCCTTCAGGATTCAGCGCCCAGCGGCCAGTGTGGACGAAACCCCCATCAGCGATCTGGGAGAGCAAGAGTTCGGGTAGCTCGTCCGTCATGCCGGCTTGGCTTGTTTGGCCTGTGCCTGCTTGGCCTTGGCATTTTGCGTCGCACGTATCTGTATGTGTCCCGCGTCAGTCCGGCGCGACTCGAACCCTCCTGCCTTTTCGACCAGGTCGCTGAGCTTGCTCTGGCCATAGCTTCTGGGGTCAAAATCAGAGGCAAGGGCTGCCAAGCGATGCCCTACCCGGCCAAGGGCAACCCATCCCGCCTCATCATCCAGCTGCGAAATTGCGGTCCGGATCAATGGCGCCGCAGCGCTGGGCGGCTTTTTGACGCTGGCTGGTCGCGTATCGGGCCGCTCCGGCTCATCCGACGCCGGTGCCTCGGGCAGCAGGTTCTCCGTATAGATGAATCGGTGACATGCTTGGCGGAAGCTTTCTGGGGTCTTTTGCTCTCCAAAACCATAGACGTCGATGCCTTGCTCGCGGATACGCGACGCCAGACCGGTGAAGTCGCTGTCGGACGACACGAGGCAAAAGCCATCGAATCGGCCGGTATGCAGCAGGTCCATCGCGTCGATGACCAAGGCGATGTCCGACGCATTTTTGCCGCTGGTATATGCGAAGCTTTGGTGGGCCTTGATGGCATGGGGCGAAAGAACGTCAGCCCAGGCTTTCAGCCTGGTTCCCGAGAAGTCGCCGTAAATCCGGCGAACGCTCGCTTCGCCGATCTTTGCAATTTCTTCGAATAGACGGGGCGCAATTCGCGAAGAGGCGTTTTCAGCATCGATCAACACTGCAAGTCTGGGCGCGCGCGGTTCAGTAGCCATTGGCGCACCATGCCTCAATTTTCATTAATCAGCAGATAAAACTGCGGCAGAGCGTGTTTGTGGCCCGAATTCATGAAGGCGAAGGCTAACGACGTCCTTGTCTCTGGCAACCCTGAGCAGGCGCTTGGCTCTATCATGGGCAAACTCGGCTACCTCGAGCACCACGAGCGTGTAACCGTGTTGCGGCAACAAATCGCAACGCCGCTCGTCATATCGCCGGCGCTGCTCACCACGAGGCACTCCCGAGACCGTCGGCTTGTCATCGAAAAAGCCGACACGCTCGCGATGCTGGCGCTCATGATATTCCACGACGAGGTTGAGGCTTGGGTAAAAGCCATCGAGAGGCAGGGCCTTGCGGCGGCCACGCCGATCTGGATCTCCGGTCAGAAATGGAAAGCAATGCTGACGCACGGCTTTCAGGCCTAGAAATTCGTCGCAGAGATCGAGCACATAGTGTTCATCGCGCAATGCTGCCTTGGGAACGGCGCGGAAAGCCTTTGTGGCCAACGATTGCTTGAAGCCCCCTCCGCAAATTTGCGCCATGACCGTTTCCATATCCTGATGCTGTTCGCTTCCACGCATGGCCTCCCAACGACCGTTGTGCGGATGCCAGTCCAGACCCGCGGCTCGGAGGGCCGCACGGAAACGCTTCGGATCGATGCCATTGGCATTGGCCATATCGACGGCGGTGATCAGTTGGCCTGGAATTATCATGTCTCCCGCAATCTGGAGCACCGCTGATCTGCCGCAATTGAGCGCGCCATCAGCCCTGCGCCGTCGCACATGCCCCCACGGCGGGGCTATGCTGGTGCATCGCCGCTAGGCCGCCAGGACCTGGGTGATCCCGCACAAATCTTCCGGGGAATATTGGACGTCGGAGGCAAACGAGTAAACGGTGCGGACGCGACTGCCATCCCAAACGAACTTGAAATGATCGCGTTGCACGGCGCGCTCCAGCACGTCGCCCCTGAGCACGCTCACGCAAAGGCCTGACGGTCGCTCGGCGGGCCGGAAAAGAAGGCCATCGAAGCCCGCCTCTGCAATCTGCCGGCCGCGACGGCGCCGTTCGCCAAGATCAAGCTCGGGATCCCAGTCACGACCATCGAAAAACCGTCCCTTCACCTGCCGCGAGAGTTCGCGCATTTCCAGGCCGATCGGCGCTTCACCAGTCTTGCTGAGGAACGTCTCGCGCTTTCGGATCGAGATCGCCAATGCCGTTTGCATATCCGCGGCCAGTTCGAGCGCAGGGCGATCTGCGTCGAAGAAACGCGTACCGTCCGGGTTCGGATAGGTGAATGGCGCGTGGTTCCAGTTTTGCAGAAGCGGACCATTTCCGTCCACGACTTGCGCCCCGTTCATCAGGCGATCCCGTTCGCGCAAGCGCGGATTGGTCAGCGATTCAATCTCGGCCAGCGCATGGCTGCGATCATTTGCCACCCGGGCGAACACGTCGATGGTGGGGAAGCGCGATGGAATGAGCGTGAAGAAGGGCTGCTCGATATCTTGCGCGATGAATTCATCCGCCACGTTGCGCATCCACATACTGTCTCACGCGATAGATATCCATCACCTGGCCGCCGCGCATGACATCAAGGGCACTTTGCCCGTTGAACTGGGCATTGGGCCGGCGGATCCAACCATCGGCAGCGCGAGTGTCGGGTAACAGAATCTCGAGCGCTTTATGAATCGCCAGAAGGTGGGAAACGCGTTCGACCGTGTCGCGCGGGAGCGATCCGCCATCCTTCTTCCATTTGAAAAAAGTCGATCGGCCGGGTGATCCGAGCAGTAGCAACTGGTCCTCGGTCGACAGCTGCCACAATTCCGCCAGCCCCTGGAATGCCTCCATTGCCGCCGGAATCGCGGACCGCCCCTCGCCCGCTTGGGCGGTGGGTTCGAGCTTAACCACGCATAATTCTCCCTCTCATCCAGATTTGGACTTGAAACGCAAATTGGTCCCGATATAGATAGTCCACATCGGGACTCGATGGTGATCCTAGTCCATGGTGGATTCGGGATCAAGAGTCGGTAGAATATGGAGCACCGTTATGGCCAAGGGCCACGACAAATTTCAGTTTAGCGTCAACGGTGCCCTTCATGGCACCGGAGACAAAGTCTTGGATGGTAGCCAGATCCGCGAGATTGCGGGGCTGGAACCTGCCAGCGATTTCGTTCTGATCCAGATCGAAGGTGGCCTCGCCCGCTCGATCAGCATCGAGGAGGAGGTCAAGTTCGCCAGCGGCGAGATCGCGGTCTTCCTCTCGTTCACCAGCGACCGCGCCTACAACTTCACCGTCAACGAGCGGGGCTGGGAATGGGGTTCCCCGACGATCCTCGCCGCCGACATCTATCGCTATGGCGAGATCGACGAAGAGCTTGAGCTCATCCTCGACAGCGCTGGCGATGCCGTCATCCCAAGCGATGGCGAGGTGGCGCTGGATGGCGCTGGGGTCGAACGGATCCGCAGCCGTGAACCCAAGATGGTAACCATCAAGGTCAATGGACGCCCCAGGACCGTGGAAAGGCGCCCGCACAGCTACCGGGAGATCGCGGCAATCGCATATCCCAACCCCGACTTTGAGAACTTCAACTTCACGATCACCTATCTCCACGGCGTTCATGGCGCCGAGGGCGATCTCGTCGAAGGCGAGACCATTCAGGTGAAGAAAGGGATGGTCTTCAATGTCCGCCGCTCTGATAAGTCGTGATCCCCATCTCAAGCGCCTCGCTGACGAGGGCTTCGAGATCGAGGTGCGCAACAGCCACTTGATCGTGCGGAGCGTTCCGCACGTCACGGTTGACGGGAATTTGGCAAGGGGCGTGCTTACCTGCGCCCTGTCGCTCGACGGCACCGGCCTTACGGCAACGCCGCAGGGCGATCACACGATGTATTTCGCAGGCGGGACGCCGTGCCATCGCAACGGCGCCCCCATGGGGAACATCATCAACAATTCCCAAAAACAGCGCTGCGGCGAGATGGACGTGGATCACTATCTCTCGTCCAAGCCCGAGGTCACCCACCGGTACGAAAATATCTATGACAAGGTGGTCGCCTATGAGCGACTGATCGGCGGCGCTGCCCGGTCTCTCGATCGGACGGCCAACGCCCGGACCCATGCCAAGGCGATGATCGCCAATGACGATAGCCCGTTCGCCATTCCCGATTCCGCCTCGGCCCGCTATCGAATTGGCGGCGTGAACCGCAAGCTGAAGGGGCGGGTCGCGATCATCGGTCTTGGCGGAACCGGATCGTTTCTGCTCGATCTGCTGGCGAAGACTTGGGTTACCGAAATCCATCTTTATGATGGCGACCAGCTCTTGAACCACAATCTGTTCCGGTCGCCTGGCTCACCGGAGCCGGAACTGCTCAAGGGTTTCCCGTACAAGGTCGACTATTACGCACAGGTCTATGCCCGGATGCATACGGGCATCACCGCGCATCCTGTTCGGGTGACAGCGGCCAATGTGGACGAGCTGGCAGGCTTCGATTTCGTATTCGTCTGCATCGATAAGGGGTCTTCACGCCGCGAGATAGCCGAGGGATTGCTTCGGCTGGAGATTCCCTTCGTCGACACCGGAATCGGAGTAGGCCTGGAAGAGGATTGTCTTGATGGCTGCGCCCGAGCAACCTTCATCCGCCCCGGCATGGCCTGGTCCGAAGTCGAACGGTTGCTGCCGTTCGGCGATGACAAGGAGGACGACGACCTTTACCGGACAGATATTCAGATCGCCGCTGTCAATTCGCTCAACGCCATCATGGCGATCATGCGATGGAAGCGCTGGTCAAACTATTTTCGCGACGAGCGGAACGAGGTGAACGCGGTCTACATGATCGAGGGCAACAACATCTCGAATAGGGCCGCATAATGGCCCGGGTCGACAGGCTCAAAACCGTCTTCGTGGACGAGATACCCGAGATTCTCGAAGACGGTATCCTGTATGTCTCGGAGGAATGCCGCGTCGCGTTGCATAATTGCGCATGCGGGTGCGGGGAAGAAGTGTCCACACCCCTCGTTCGTACCGAATATCGACTGTCGATGGAGGGCGATGCAGCATCGATCTGGCCTTCGATCGGCAATCACGACTTCGCTTGCGCTTCACATTATGTGATCAAGCAGGGCAAGATCCTCTGGGCAGGCAGAATGTCTCGCGGTGCAATCGAGGCGGGACGGGAGCGCGATCGTAGGCTCAAGCGGCCGCCTGCGCCAAAGCCGGCGCCCATCGGTATGCCGAAGCCCAATTTCGTGCCGCCGGCCGGAACTGGTTTGGTCCGACGCGCCCTGAACTGGATCATAGCGATCTGCCGCAAACTGATCGGCCGCGAATAATGTTCTGCGGCGAGGTTCTCCGACCTCGCCGCAGTGCTTGTTGGTGATCGGGTAACGGACCTCATTCACCCCGCCGGTGATGGGACCAGCGCTGCGGTCGTTTTGCAGGAGGGGTAAGTCGAGCAAGCAAGAAACGGTTGATACGCGCCGCCGGAGCGGACGACCATCAATCCGTCGCCGCAGGTGGGACAGTCATCTCCGGCTGATATCGGATGGGTGATCCTCACGCGGTCGGGTGGCGCGGCTGCGCTGGAACCCTCCCCTGAAAGGTTGCGTTTGAAATCGCAACGCGGGTGGGTGCTGCACGCTTCGAACGGACCATATTGCCCGTCGTACCGTCTCATGGTGCCCTCGCCGCACTTCGGGCACGGGGTCAAAGTCCCTCCCTCCGCCTCCACCTCTACCGCGCCGGACCTCGCCAGTTCGCTCAGGAAGCGCGAAGGCGAGTCTGTCTGGGTGTAGATGCGTACCTGGCGGCGCGCCCGGGTGAGTGCCACGTAAAAGAGGCGGCGCTCCTCTGCCAAGGGATAGGGATCGGGTTCGGGCATCGCGATCTGAAGGAGTGGATCGTCGGTAATCTGGCTTGGAAAGCCCATCATGCCCTCGACGACGTTGAGGAGCATCACATAGTCAGCTTCGAGGCCTTTGGAGGAATGGACCGTGCGGTACTCGATACTCAGAAACTCGCCGAAGCGCCGTTGCCAGCGCCGCCAGCCATGGGGTTCGTCATTGTTGTAACGGCCGAGCATCATCACGCTGATGCGGCCGTCGATGTCCGGGCTCAACCGGCCGTCCCGCGCAAAGTCGTACATGCTTTGCAGATTCTGCTCGAGCCGTTCCTGTGCCAAAGCAGGCGTTTCCGCGGCGAAGGCATGCAGCGCCTTTTTCGCATAGGGGTTCGTCGTCTCGACCGCCTTTTTGATCTGCCGGGGATTGGCTTGAACAAAGGTGCTTGAGGCCTCGCATAATTGCGCAGGACAGCGGAACGTCGTGTTCAGCATGAGCCGGGTCGAATGATCAAATACCTTATCGAACTCAGTCATGACCGCGATATCGGCCCCGGCAAATCGATTGATACCCTGCCAATCATCGCCGACGACACATAGATGCGCCTCTTCGCCGGCGTTCTTCAACAGGGCCTTCAACATGCGCACCTTGGCTCGTGAGGTGTCCTGAAATTCATCGGCCAGCACCATCAAATAGGGGCTGGCGAACCTGCCACGCTCGATATGCTCGATCGCCATCAGCAGCATGTCATCGAAATCGATACAGTCAGCCTCACGCAGCCGCCGTTCCCACTCGTTCGCTATCCGTTCGAAGAGTGCCAGGAATCGGACTGAGCGGTCGGCATGACCCTGCGCATCCTTGGCCGCGGCCTCCCGGAGTTGTTGGTGGGAGAGGCCGTTGCTTTTGACGTGCTGCTGGAAAATCCGGATCGTCGCAGCGAGCTGTTCGGTGGTGATCGGTCGTTGACCTTTGCCCGGACGATCAGGATCATATTGAAGGACGATCCCACTCCGTTTCAGTTCATCTGCAAGGCCGGCGAAGCCGGCCGCTCGCCTGATCCCGTGGGAGGTGGTTTCAATGAGCCGCGTGCCCTTCTCGGCATGAAGCCCGCGTTTCCAATGAACCCCGCTGACATAATCGCCCCCGAAATGTGGTGGCGCCTGTCCCTTTTCGTCGAGCGCGAAATGCTCGTGATAGAGGTTGATCTCCGGGTAGAAAAAATCGGGACGATACTGCCGATGATGCTCGGTGGCGGTATCATGCTCATAGGGGCGTTCGTATTGGTAGTGGACTCCATGATAGAAGAGCCAGTCGGCGATCATCCGCTCCTCTTCACTTTTGACGATCTCGCCATTGGCGGTGAGAATGCCCCGCCGCCCGTCGCGATAGGCGTTGGCCTGCGCAGGCTCGTTCCATGAACCAATGTCCCGACCGAAAACCGTGCGAAACAGATCCCAGTCGTGATGGAACTTGTCGTCGCTGGTCCGCAGGTCGTCGATGATTTCGACGATCATGACCCCATCACGGCCCGGCTCGGCCCATTCGGCCAGCGATGGTTTGCGCCCCGTCGCCTTGCCGATCACGCTTAGGCCAAAGGCATTGAACGTCTTTACGGTCACAGCATCGATGCCATCGAACCCTGCCAGCCTGGCATTGATCCTAGCCTGGAGTTCTTCAGCGACGGCCCGGTTGAATGCCAGAACGAGTATCTGCTCGGGCTGCACGAGGCCTTCGTGAAGCGCATAGCCGACCCGGGCCACCATGGTCGACGTCTTGCCCGACCCCGCCGCAGCCACGATTTGCACCGCATCATCCATGCAGATGCATCCGTCCATCTGATCATCGGTGAGCGGGTTCTTCTCGACTGTGTCGAAGAAGGGCTTCAGTCGCTCCTTCTGTCTCGCCAGATAGGCGACATTGTGCATGGCAAATTCGGTGAGCAGTTCCTCCTCGACGCGATCGCCTCCCATCAACGAAAAAGGAAATCCTGACCGTTTGGGAGGCGGAAAACGCGCGATGATGCGCGACGCCATGCTTTTGGGGATCCAGCGTGAACGATCGACCGCCGGTTCCCAGACGGTGCGCCACTGCGCGACCTTGGCAGGAAAATCCTCCCGTGGACCAGGCGTCGGGCGCGCGCTCTGCGGTTTCGTCTTGCCGGTGCCGAAAAGGCCGCCGGCGAGAAGCGCCGCGCCGATGATCCATTCGATCATGCGCGCCTCCGGTCGGGGACGCGACGCCCCCGCAGAGTGAGCGCGTCGCCACTCGCTACGGCACGACTTTCCGGCGCCGCGAGTCGTTTGAAATCAATGTCATTTCGTGTCTGCACCAGATCATATAGTCATAGCACAGTTCCAAAGTCGTTATGTCCCGGCGTCATCGACGTCATCGGATCCATGATCCGAAGCGTCCATCGGTAACCCGTCGATCGCCGCGACCGCGTCCATCAGCTGTCGCCGGAGACCGGCGAGGCCGACCGCCACGACGAGATCTTGGCGATCCGCAAGCGCAAGTACCGTGCGCAGGATAAGATCGGAATTGCGCATAAGAATGACCAGATTCTCGGCGCTTGGGCTGTTCTTCCCCTCGAACCAGTTGCGCACCGCGCGCTCGTTGGAACGCGTCAGTTGCGCAATCGTCTTGACGGCTGAGGGCGTGTTGCCGAACTCTTCCTTCAGGGCTCCAGCAATGGCCATCGCCAGCGGTTCCGTGAAGGTCGAGGTTGGAAATATTATTCCGCTTTTGGACTGAAGTTTTCGGTCTTTCTTGGAAAACGACATTCTCGCTCACTCCCAATAAAGTTGGTTGGGAGTCGAGCCTGTCCGTTTGCGGTCCACGAAAGCAGTCGGTGTCATGAACTCTACGGAGATAATTGCTGCAGAAGCCGTACCGCGCGAACCGATCCGCGCCGCGCAATATGTCCGTATGTCGACCGAGCATCAGAAATACTCGACCGAAAACCAGGCCGAGGTCATCGCTCAATATGCTGCCCGACGCGGGTTCCAGATCATCAAGACCTATGAGGACTCGGGCAAGAGCGGCCTGCGTCTCGAAGGACGGCTTTCACTCCAGCAATTGATCGCCGACGTGCGGAGCGGGCAGACCGACTTCAAAGCCATCCTGGTCTATGACGTCAGCCGGTGGGGGCGATTTCAGGATGCCGACGAGAGCGCCTATTACGAATTCATCTGCCGCGAGGCCGGGATCACCGTCCAATATTGCGCGGAGCAGTTCGAGAATGACGGCAGCCTGAGCGCCACGATCATTAAGAGCATGAAGCGCGCGATGGCCGGCGAATATAGCCGGGAGTTGTCGGTCAAGGTCTTTACCGGGCAATGCCGTCTTATCCGGCTGGGGTTTCGGCAAGGTGGCGCTGCGGGCTTCGGATTGCGGCGCTATCTTGTCGATGAGCATCGTCAGCCCAAGGCCGTGCTCAATCGCGGCGAGCAGAAGAGCCTGCAAACAGACCGGGTCATCCTCAAGCCTGGTCCGCCCGAAGAGATCGAGGTGGTCCGGCGGCTCTATCGGATGTTCGTGGTGCAACGACGCACGGAGACCGAGATTGCCGCGGCGCTGAACGAGGAAAGCATTCTTACCGATCTCGGCCGTCCCTGGACACGCGGCACCGTTCATCAGGTGCTGACCAACGAGAAGTATATCGGCAACAATGTCTATAACCGCGCGTCCTTCAAGCTGAAGGCAAAGCGGGTTGTGAACACGCCCGACATGTGGGTGCGCGGTGATGGCGCGTTCGAGGCGATTGTCGAACGCGACTTTTTCGAGGCGGCGCAGCGTATCATCCAGGAGCGCAGCCGACGCTTCAGCGACGAGGAATTGCTGAGCCGCCTATCGGCCCTGCTCGCGGAGAAGGGATGGCTCTCCGGACTTGTCATCGACGAGATCGAGGACATGCCGTCGAGCTCCACCTTCAGGCATCGCTTTGGAAGCCTGGTCCGGGCCTATCAGCTGGTCGGCTACGCCCCGTCGCGGGACTATCGCTATATCGAGACGAACAAGGCGCTCCGGGCGCTTCATCCCGATGTCGTCGCCCAGGTGATCGCACAGATCGGCGAGGCCGGCGGATCAGTCTGCCGCGATCCCCTGAATGACCTTCTTCATATCAATGAGGAGTTTACCGCCTCGCTCGTCATCTCCCGGTGCAGGGCAACTGAGGCAGGCGCGCTGCGCTGGAAGGTGCGCTTTGACAGCGGGCTCCGCCCGAACATCACGATCGTCGCACGTATGGGTGAAGATAATCGCTCCATCCGCGATTTCTATCTGCTGCCCTGGCTGGATTTCGGGACGGCCGCCAATCTGCGGCTTGCGCCTGAAAATGGCATTCTTCTCGATGCCTATCGTTTCGATACGCTGGATCCCTTGTTCGATCTGTCACGGCGGACGCCATTGAAGGTCGCGGCATGAGCGAACCGGCCCCAGAAATCCGTTCGGTCCCCATCGACCTCATCACGGTTCTCAATCCGCGAGTTCGCAACAAGCGGATCTTCCAGGAGCTGGTGAACAGCATCGCGCATCTGGGGCTCAAGAAGCCGATCACGGTCAGCAAGCGGCCGGGTAAGACGCGGTTCGATCTGGTCTGCGGCCAGGGTCGGCTCGAGGCGTTCATCGCGCTCGGCCAGGCCGAGATCCCCGCCATCGTGATCGATGCGGCCGAGGAGGACTGCTTCGTCATGAGTCTCGTCGAGAATCTGGCACGTCGCCAGCACAGCCCGCTCGAACTGGTCCATGCCATCGGCGCGCTGCACGCACGCGGCTATTCCTATGCGGATGTCGCCGCCAAGGTCGATTTCTCGGTGGAATATGTGAGCGCCATCTGCCTACTGCTCGATCGGGGCGAGGAAAAGCTGATCGCGGCCGTCGATCGCGGGGTGATCCCGCATACGATTGCGATGGAGATCGCCAGGGCCAGGGATGGTGAGGTCCAGCAAGCGCTGGCGCAGGCTTATGAAGAGAAGGCCATTCCGGGCAATCAGGTTCTAGCGATCCGCAAGATCATCGACCAACGCAACACCAGCGGCAAACAGCTCCACAAGCGGGGTTCACGGCCCGCGCGGGTGCAGAAGCCGTTGACCTCCGAAGGCCTCATCCGCGCTTATCAGCGCGAGACCAAACGGCAAAAGCTCCTCATCAAGCGCGCCTCGCTGGCGCGCAGCCGGCTGCTGTTCGTTGCCAATGCGATGCGCCGCCTACTGGCCGACGAACATTTTGTGACATTGCTGCGAGCCGAAGGCCTCAGCACGCTCCCGCGCGCGCTCGCCGAGCGCATCGAACCAGCATAGGTGAGCCATGGTGGATCCCGTCAAGATTGCCTTCGAGCGCAAGATCATCATCCAGCCGATCGCCGATTTGCTCCCGACCAAGGGTTTGCCGGCGGGGGTGCGCGAGACGGTCAAATACCGCCGGATCGCCGCGTCGGTTGCCGAGGTCGGGCTGATCGAACCCCTGTCTATTGCCCGGCAGAAGGGTGGCGGCTATTTGCTGCTCGATGGCCATATGCGGCTTGATGCCCTGCGATTTCTGGGTGCGATTGAGGCGGCCTGCGTCGTGGCCGACGACGATGAGTCGTTCACCTACAACAAGCGCGTGAACCGTCTCGCGACGATCCAGGAGCATTACATGATCGTGCGCGCGCTCGATCGCGGCGTGCCCGAGGAGAAGTTGGCGCGCGCGCTCAATGTCGATGTGAAGGTGATCCGGCAGCGCCGGCACCTGCTGTCCGGGATCAGCCCGGATGTCGCCGAGCTGCTCAAGGACAAGCCCGTAGGGCATCACGCCTTCCAGAAGCTGCGCAAGATGAAACCCATCCGGCAGCTTGAGGTGGCCGAGCTCATGGTGTCGGCAAACAATTACACGGTAAGTTATGCCAAGGCGCTGCTCGCGACGTCGAAGCCTGTCGATCTGCACAAGCCCGATGAGATCAAGAAAGCGACGGGCCTGTCGACCGAACAGATGGCCCGACTTGAGCGCGAGATGGCGTCGGTGAGCGAGGACTATAAGGCACTCGAAGCGTCCTACGGCGACGACATGCTGGTGCTGGTGGTTGCCTCAGGCTTTATCGAACGGCTCCTTTCCAAACCCGAGATCGAGGGCTTTTTGGAGCGTCGTCAGCCGGAGTTTCTGGAGAATTTCCGCGCCATTGTTCAGGCTACATCGCTCGACCAGTCGATGTCCGCCTGACAGCATGCGTGATATGGGGACCGGGACCCAAAAGCGCCGGGACCGTCGGAGAAGCCGTCGTATGGGGCGGATCAATGGCGGCGGCGGGGATGGCGGCGAACCCGCTCGGAGCCCGCTAGGTCAGCCGTCATAGGGCTGGCTGCGTGCCGTGATTGCGGCATGATGGTCCAAGGAGCGCGCCGATGCCCGGAGCCCATCGGCGCGCTCCACTCGCTCCTTCGGAATTAACGCGCATGTGAGATGCGAGATAATTCTTGCCCATTGCGTCGACCCGTGGGATTATCACGCATCTGAAATGCGAGATAATCCCATGACTATCCATCTGGTTGGCGAGACGATCGATGCCAAGCGCGCGCACCAGCGCGCGCAAGCTGGCGAGCTCGTCCAGCTCGTGCGCGGCATATATGTCGATCAAGATGTTGATGCAGACGCCGCCATAGCGAACCATGCGATCCGCATCGCCCATTATCTCTATCCCAATGCCTATCTGTCGTCGGCGAGCGCGGTGCTGCTTGCGCCGACACCTGATGGCCGACTCTTTATCAGTGGCAGGCGCAACCAGCGCACGAGGCTGCGCAGCCTGGAGATCGTCCAGAACGAAGCGCCGCCGCATCCTTCGACCGCGTCAGCGGTGATCGGTGACGATCTGGGCGAATTGCGCATCGACGCATCCTCACCCCGGCAGCGTTTTTTGGAAGCCTTTCGCCTGCGCAGCGAGCATGCCAGCGCCATTACTACCGAGATGCGCGTCCAGATGGCCGCGCGCCTCGTCGAGGAGCATGGTACGCCCAAGGATGCCACCGATGCAGTCTGGGCGCTGGCGCGGGAAAATGGCTGGTATCGCGAAGGCGAAGGTGCTGAACGCTTCCTCCTGGCGCAGCCGGGCACGGCCAAAGCGCCCGTCAACAAGGCGGCGCTGGATCTGGTGATCGCCTGGCATGGCCAGCCGCTCGGCCGCCTGACCCATGACGGCTTTGAGTGGCGCTGGAAGCCGGCCCGGCGCTCAGGGCCGGCGCTTGTCCGGGAGACAACGCCCGGGAAACTTCCGGCCTTTGTCGAATCCCTCTTACCGGAAGGCTGGCTCGCGCAGGTGCTTCACGAGCGCGACGAGCGCGAGGCCTTGAAGCGTGGGCGGCGTTATATGTCGAACATCACCGTGGTCGAGGCCCGCGATGAGCTGGCGGCGCTACCGGCGGACATTCTCACGACGAAGCTCAACGGCTTTGTCGACGCAGGCCGCTTTACCGGCCGCTATGACGGCCCGACGCGCGGCGCGATCGAGGAGAGTTTCGAGCAGAATCTCGCACGCATATTCGCGCGCGCAGAGACGCCGCGCCTGTCTGGCGTACAGATCAAGGCACCGATGCATTTGGCGCCCGATGGCGCACTCCTTCCGGCCATCGATCTGCCATTCACCCATATCCTGAAACCCGCCGGCACCGCTGGCTTCGAGATGTTGCCGATCGTGGAATGGCTTTGCCTTGAACTTGGTCGCGCCGTCGGCTTTGCAGCGCCAGACGTAGCCCTGACTGCGATGCCCGATGGCATGGTTCCCGCGCTCGTTGTGGAGCGGTTCGATATCCGCCAGGGGCCAGACGATCAGAGGCGGATCGCGCTTGAAGATTTCTGCTCGATCCTGGATCTTCCCGCCTCGGCCAAATATGATGGGACGATAGAGCGGATGGCGCGCGGACTACGGCCGCTGTCGACCGACCCGGCGGCCGATCTCGACATTCTCTTCCGCCGCGCGGTTTTCGCCTGGCTGATCGCCGATGGCGACATGCACCTCAAGAACCTCGCGTTGCTCAAAATCGCCGAACCGGCTGCCAAGGCCTTCACCTCGGTTCGTTTCGCACCGCTTTATGATGCGGTCACGACGCGGGTATTCCCGGGTCTTGGCGGCGATCGCATTGCGCTCAAGCTCAACGGCAAGGATGATCGGCTGACGCGCCGAGATTTCATGACGCTGGCGCGCACGATCGGCGTGACCCAAAGCGATGCGGAGACGGCCATTGCCGAATTGATCGGCAGCCTCGCACAAGCCGTCGAAACCGTCCGGCTACCACCCTTCGCGGCGGAGGCCGAGGCAGCTGCTACCGTCCAAGGCCAGGTATTGGCTGTTGCCAGCGCACGCTGCACCGCGCTCGCCGGCGATGCGGGTTAGGTTAGTCGTGGCGATCTGAGGTTCTCAGCTCGCCAGGTACCGGTCGGGATGAGAAGTTGGCTACCAGCGCTCACCAAAATGATCGCTGAGACGGGCTAATGCCGGCGGGATCACGTCGTCAGCACACATACCTAGATATGTCGCTGCGCGCGTAGCGCCGACATAGAGATAGCGCTCAAACAGTGACGGTTCCGATGCTGCCAATCGGTCAACGCCGACGAAGAAAACGGCTTCAAACTCGAGGCCCTTGATATGACGAACGTCAAATACGCGGATCTCATCATCCCGGCCGATTATTTTTCCATCAACGCAAGCGACCGCATGGAGGTTCTGATCTTCAATGACCGCGTTCAGGGCATCTGTTATTGGGCGAACTGCGGCTTCTTCGTGCACCAAAATCGCGATAGAAGGCAGCGGCCGCGGAGACACTGATCGCTCAATTTCGGAGAGGCGCTGACTGAGCCAGAGAGCCACGTCCTCCGGCTCGGAAAGACCGGAGGCCATCACTGGCGGCACAGCATCGTTGTTCACGTCCTCCGGCAAATCAGCGTCGGACAGGTTTCCGCTGGCGGGGTCTGCCAACGCTTTAGCCAGATCGTTAAGCTGACGACTTTGCCGATAGGCGATCGAAATTCTTTGAATCTGGAGGGATGGTTCAACCCACCGAAGACTGTCCTCGCTTCGGCTTCCCCAATCTGTAATTCGCTGATTGAAATCACCGCATGCGAAGAATGACCCGATAGACTCGATCGCTAGCGCTCGCATGCAGGCGAGCTGTACCGGCGAGAAATCGGGCGCCTCGTCCACGAGAATCTGATTGCGCTGGATGTCGTACATCGCGCGAAGTGGCTCATAGGCGGATCGCTCGATGTTCCGCCGCACCCGATTGTCTGCCAACAGCGCGTTGCCGGCGCGCAGCATGGCCAGAATAACAAGGTCTGCCTCTAGGGGGTGCAGGTCGCGGCCCGGGTTCGCGTCCGGATACCAACGCCCGCCGCGCTCACCCCTCCTGAACTGCCTATATCGAGCAGGAACCTTGCTCAGATACTGACGTACTGGCGCGCTGAATCGATTTAGGGACAGTTGCCAGCCTAATCGTTCGCCCAATCCGCTAGCCTCGGCATCGGTTAAGCCTCGATCACCAATCCAGCCGAGAACTAGCGCGCTGCGGGAGCTCGTTGACCGGCGACGTGCCTTTGAGCGCGCTTGCAATCGCAGGGCCGCATAATAGGCTCGTTGCGCCGCAGCCGGTTTGTTCGTCGGACGCTCTTCCTCGTCCTCTACCTCCTCGTCGTCATCGAGATCGTCGTCGGCCTGATCAGTCTGGTCATCCAGGGTGTCGAGAAAGGCTATAAGCTGCTCGAAAAAATTCTGGCCCTGCGTGCGCGCACCAGCCTGCGCCCGAGCAAGCGAGGTTTTCAGCACGCTGTCGACGTCGGCTCGAACACGGCCAAGGACGCGGCGAACGTCTTCGCTTAGCGAGACAAGAGCATAGATGCCGCTTGCAGCGGAGGACATCTGGGCGCTCTGAACAGCCGCGCTGAGGCGATCACCAAGCTTTGCGATTTCTGCGTCCGTGGCCGATGTGAGGGTTGCCGCAGCACCTTCCAGGCCTGACCAAAAGGCACTGTTCTGCTCGGCTTGAAATTGCTCGAACCACTCGATCGGTGACTGCACGGCATCCGGGGTGATCGTGGCGGCGCCATCCTTCAGAATGAAGGGCCCGCCGCCATTTGCTGTGCGCAAAATTGAGAGGTGATTGCGGGCAAGCTCCTTGCGATGTCCGATCCACGTTTTGATCCGCAGGTCCGGCGCGGGCACATTGTTTCTGCTGAATGCCTCTTTCAGATATTGTCCCAGCAAATCAGTCGGAGTGAACATGATCCAGCTTTGGGCGTGCGGCAGTGACGAGGGCGAAGCGTCGATCAAGCTCTGCTCATCGTCACTGAGGCCGTGAGGGTCGAGCTTTTGCCCCAATCGACGGATGAGCGTTGTCGTTTTGCCTGTCCCCGGAGGACCAAGAATCAGAAGCTGCGAGTCCAGTGACAATCGGAATATCGCATCTTGATATTCATCCAGCACCGCCTGATCGCGCAGCTGCATCTTGTCGATGATCCCGCGCTTCCGCCCTATGGTGACGTTATCATCGACCTCGGCGGCCTTAAGCATCCGCTCGATCTCGTCCAACGCATCCGCGGGGGCATCGCGCTCGGAAAGCAGGCGCAGCAATGACACGACAGTGATGGTTTTCTGGCCATCAGCCTCGAATATCGTGTCCCGGGAGTCCCAGCCGGCAGGCAAGGCCTCTGCGTGAAACACGGTCCGTTCCACCACTTCGAGTGAGCCGCCCGGCACATCGATATACCCGCCGGGACGGAGCGACGCGAGCCGACCAACTGGAGCGTTGTAACTGGCAAAACGGACCCCGGCATTGAGCAAACCGGAGGGTGCGAAACGGGAAATGTAGAAAGTTGTTGTTTTGTCAGATTCGTCAGCCGCGATCACTCTGGCGATGGCCGGTTCGCGCGAAAGGATCTGGTGACCGTTGAGCATCTCGCGGCCGATTTCATTGAGCTTCGCGACGGCCTTCTCGGTGGTGAGCGTATTCAAGGGGGCGAGGCTTTCGGCCGACGGCCCTTTGAAGCGCGACAGTTCCGCCCTTGCGCTTGTCGCAACGCGATCGAAGATGGCCAAAGCTTCTCTTGCAATATCGCTAGCGCGTTCGTCGATATTCAAACTCAAAGCCATTCCCCCCAATGGACGTTCATCTTGGCAAGCCAGTTGCCCGAAATCCAGAATAACTATCTCAGGATTTTGACTTTCCTTACTCGCGGCGGCCAGGTCTAGCCTCAATGTCGCTTTTTCATGTCACGGAATTGACGCACTAGCCTGAACCTCGATGGTCCGCCCCGAGGTCATCAGCACGATCAGTCCGCGTTCGGCGCCGGTCATGTTGAGATAGGCGCGCACCTGGGCATGATAATGATCGAGAGTCTGAGCGTCGGGGTTCACGTCGCTCTTCCAGTCGACCACGACGACTGGACGGCCATCTTCTCCAACTATCAGTGCGTCGGCGATTCCAGCCGTCGCGGTTTCCACGCCGTCGTTCGCTTGGGCGGCATAGACGGGAAATTCGGCCAGGAGACCGGGTCGCAAGGCCGCGATGTCAGGCAGAGCCAGAGTGCGAGCGACACAGACCGCCAGTTCGTTGGCCGACAGCCCTGTCGCTGGATCGGCGACAGGCGACCGGCCAAGCGAGCGGATGAGGTCGGCCGCCCGCGCGATCAGCGTCGCCTCGGCTTCCGGGGTTTCCCCGGTCAGCACCTCTTCGATGAGCTTGTGGAGGATCAGCCCGCGCTCCCGGCCTCCCTGCACCGGGGCGACGGCTTCCAGTTCGGGGGGCTGGTCGTCAGCCGAGCCGGTCCAGAGGGACGCCTCTTCTTTCCGGAGTACCGCCCCGACGGCGTTTTCGTCGCGGCTGGGTGCAAGCCAGGTCAGCCGCGTCTGCGCCGCGGCGATCATTTCAGCTTCGGCGGCGAAGCTCGCGCGTGTCTGGGCGTTGTCTACCCCCGTGCCCGCAGCCGTGAGACCGGCGGGCAGATGCGAGACATCCAGGCCGGGTAGTTCGGCGAGCGACAGATCGACGAGACCGATCCATGCCGATTTCGACGGCGTGGTGTCGAGCCGGGGGAGGACGAGAAGCTCGCGGGCGCGGGTGGCCGCGACATACCAGAGCCGGATGCGTTCGCGGTCCAACTCTTCTTTTTCCGCTTGGCGCGCCTCGTCATAGCCTTCGGGTGAGACGCCCAGGACCGGGCAATAGAAGGTCTCGGTCTGGCGGTCGAGGACGGCGCTTTCGGGTGCCATCACGCCGGTCATAGTATTGATCGGAATGACGATCGGCCATTCCAGCCCCTTGGCCGCGTGCATGGTGAAGAGCGCGACCGCTTCCTCCTGTGCATCGGGTCGTCCCTCGACGGCGCGGGCCTCGTCGGACCACGCCGTCGCCATGGCCTCGGCAAAGGCGCGCAGACCGCGCACGGCGTAGCTGGTCGACAGGCTGAGATAGAGATCGACGTTGGCGAGCGCGCGCTCCGCCTGGCCGCGATGCCGTTCGAGGAGAAGCGGACGGACGCGCATCACGTCCACCGCCTGCGAAAGCAATTCGTGCGGGGTCGTGCTGTTGCCGCGCCGGGAGAGCGATTGCAGCCGTTCGATAACCTCGCGCGCGAGCGGGTGCGCGATGACGGCCGGGTCGATGCCGAGGTCGAGGCGTGGAATCCGGTCAGGCTTGTCTTCTGAACGGGGAAGCCCCCAAATGATGTCGAGCAGCTCTTCTTCGGACAGGCCGACCAGAGGCCCGCGCAGCAACGCGCCGAGCGCGAGCGTGTCGCGGCGATCGGCCAGGACGCGGGTCAGAGCGATCAGGTCCTGGACTTCCTGGCGGCGGAACAGCCCCTTGCCGGCCTGGGTCGCCACGGGAATGCCGCGCCGCTCCAGAGCCTCCTCATAGCGCCACAGCTCCGCGCCGGTTGGCGCCAGCAAGGCAATGTCACCCGGCTGGCAGGGGCGCTCTGCGCCGCTGCGGCGGTCGATGATGGGCTGGCTTTCGATCAGCCGGGCGCAAAGCTCGGCGATGGCGCCAGCTTCGGCGTCACGTTGCTGTTCGGCGCTGGCCTTGCCGTTTTCATCAGCCACGGCGATGTCGAGGGCCGCTACGCAAACGCCGCCCCGGTCATCGTGGAACGGGTCGAGCGCGGTGAAGCCCGGCTGTCCATCGGCAGAAAGGACTGCCTCAAAGCGCTGGTTGACGAAGGCGAGGATCGAGGCGCAGGAGCGGAAATTGGTTGAGATCGACAGGAGGCTGTCGGCGTCCTGGGCGCGGAAGGCGTCACGCGCCTGGACATAGGCGCCGACATCAGCGCCTCGAAAGCGATAGATCGCCTGCTTGGGGTCCCCCACCAGAAAGAGCGCGCCTGGCCGGATTTGGAACCGCGTCCAGTCGTCATCGCCATCGACCTGCTCGCCGCACAGACGCCAGAAGATCTCGGTTTGCAGGGGATCTGTATCCTGGAACTCATCAACGAGGACATGGGCGAAACGCTCTCCCAGCGCCCGGCGGACGGCATCGTGATCGCGAAGCAAGGCGCGCGCCGCGAAAATCAGATCGTCAAAATCGAGCTGGGCGCTGGCGCGCTTGTGGTCGCGATAGCGTTGCAGGATGGGATGCGCCTCGTCGATCAGCGCTGTGAGGGCATGGCCGGCGGCGGCCTGCACAAGCGTGGTCCAGGCATCGCAGCAGGCGGCGTAGTGGGTCTCGGCCGCGTCGTTCAGCTGATCGCCGTCGGCCTTGGAAAGACCAGCCTGCTTGGCGGAGGCGGCCCATTTTCCCTTCTTGCGATAGGAAGCGAAGGCGCCGGATTTGGTGCAAAGGTCCGGGTGGGGCCGCGAGGTCAGGAGTTGGACGAGGCCCGCGGGCGTCGCCGTGCCAGGAGCCGTCGCTAGGGTTGCGGCCATTTCGACCAGCCGCTCGACGATCATCACCGTTTCCGGCTCGGCCACCGCCGTGCCATCCATGAAGCCGGCAAAATCCGCCGCAGCCTGCCGGAACGCTGTCAGGTGGCCGTCAAGCGGAGAGACTGACCGGGCCGTCAACGTGGGGCGGCGGCGCAGGTTTTCCGCAATCTTGTGGATCAGCGCCACCGTCTCGCCGGGGCTATGCAGCACCATCTCGGCCAGGATGTCGCCTTGGCCGCCAGACAGGCGCTCGCGCAACCAGCGATCGACAATCTCGAGGAACGTAAGGTCGGCCTGGTTGCGATCCATCACGCCGGCGCCGGGGTCGATGTCGGCCTCCGCCGGATAGGGCTTGATCAGGCGCTGGCAGAACCCGTGGATCGTCGAGCAGGTGATTTCATCGATCGCGGCACTGGCGGCGGCGAGATTGCGACGATGGGTCTCCGACAAGCCATCGGGCAGCGCCACGCGCAGTTCGGTTGCGATCACGCCGGCTGAGAGGTCGGCGACGAACTCGCGGACACGCGAGAGCAATTCGCTTGCGGCGAGTTCGGTGAAGGTGACGGCGGCGATGGTGCGCGGGGAAACGCCTTCGGCAAGCATGGCGGCGATGCGCCCAGCCATAACGGCGGTCTTGCCCGAACCCGCGCCGGCCTCGACCAGGATGGAGCGATCATGACTGCTGATCGCATGGCGGCGCGCGCCATCGTCCATCAGCACTTTGGACACGTTGCTCATCATTCCGCCTCCCAGGCCTGAGTGACTTCGCCGAGCCGCTCCGTGGCGGCCGGCATCTTGCGTTTGCAGTAGGTGGCGCTGGCGTTGGCCGGCAGGGCGAAGGCGAAGTCGTCGTAGTCGCCGCCGGTATCCGGTCCAGGCAGGGCTGCGCCGCCGGCGAGACTTGCTCGTGCCGCGCGCAGATAGCCGGTGATCTCCACGAGCACTGCCTCGGGATCGTCGAGCTGGAGATCGACGGGATCGCGCGGATAGAGCAGCGAGGCGCTGATCGTGACGTCATCACCGAGCAGCGCCTTGACCGCGAACGCATAGAGGCAGCGCTGAAGCTCGCGGCCGCCGTTCAATCGGATGTCACCGCGCGGCGGGCGTCCAGTCTTATAGTCGCGCACGAGGGCGCGTTTGCCGTCGCCCGCGATGTCGAGCCGATCGATATAGCCGGCGATATTGAAGCCGGCATCGGGAATCGTAACCAGCGCGCTCGCATCCCAGGGCGTTTCCGCGTCGGATTTCGGCTGCGAGCCGCCGAAGGGAACCTCGCCGTAGGAACGCGCGCCTGGCAGAAGGTCATCGCCATAGGATAGGGCGCGGCTGGCCAGCACGCGGGCGTCGTCGAGGGTCCGCCCCCAGATGACCGCCGGCGGAACCGGGCGTTCGCTCTCCCAGTCGATGGCGACGGATTGCGCGGCCCGCGCCACTGCGGCTTCGATGGTCTGCGCGTCGGCGGCCGCAAGGCCGTCTCCGGTTTCGAGGTCGCGCAGGGCTTGGTCGAGAACCAGGTGGACAAGATCGCCGATCCCAAGCGCGTCGAGCACGAGCGGTTCGGCGCTGCTCTGGGGTTCGCGCCATCCGAACGCATAGACCCACACGAAGCTCAGCGGATTGCGCAGCAATCGGCACAGCGAGCTGGCGGACTGGGTCCGACCGAGGATGGCGAGGACGAGCGGATGGTCCGCCCGCACCAGGCCATCGTGGGAGGTGATCTCCACCTGCCGCCAGTCGCGCCAGCAGCCTTGCGCGCTGACTGCTTGCGGATCGGCGACGAATTCCTCGGGGCGGGCCATCAGGCGGTCGGTCTCGCTGAAAGCGTGCGCCGGCGACGCGTTGCGGCGCAGATAGGTCTCCTCGCCATGTCCGGCGAGCAGAGGGCTGCGACCCAGGAGGCGTCCATCGCTGTCGCGCCGTGAGCGCGAGAGGACGACGGTGTCGTCCGTCGTGGCGAGGATCGTCTCGAAATCGCGCCGGTCGGCGAGATTGACCGGCAGTGGATCGAGCACCGGCGTCGGGATGATATGGTCGGGGATCAGCCGGTCTTCTGCGATCCCGCGCGGCCAGCGAGATGAATTGAGGCCAAGCAGCCGCACGAAGCGGCGGGGCGACGCCGCAAGCGCACTGGCCGGCATCCAGGCGATGCAGACGGAAGCTTCCAGTCCATCGTCCTGTTTCAGGGTCTCGAGCGTCGCATCGACCGAGGCGGCGGGGCCGCCGAGCAGTGCCTTGCGCCAGATCGCGCGGGCTCGGCCCTTGAGGAAGGCTTCTCCGATCTCGCCGGCGGCCTCTGGTCCTTTCGCCAGCGTCTCGACTGCCGCGCGCAAAGCGGGGGTATGGTCGGCACCATCGGGCCAGTCGTCCGCCGCCAACCGCGCCAGCAGGCGGCTCCAGGTGCCGGGCGTCGAGAGCGGCGCGTCGCTTGGCAGGACACGCAACCAGCCTTCGGGCAGCGACTCGAAATGTCCACAGCCCCGGCAGAGCGCTGCGAGCCGCCGCAATCGCGACTGCGACAGACCGCGGACCACGATGTCGGCAAGCGCTGCGGCAGCCTGACCGTCGCGGGCGGTTACGGCGCGGACGCCGTGGACGAAGTGCAGGTCGATGTTGGCGTCAGCGCGCAAAGCCAGGAAATGATCGTCATAGTCGGCTGGCGAGGCGGTCGCGATGGCGATCTCCGAGGGGGCGACGCCTGAAGCGAGCAGGCCTCGCGCCCAGCGCATCGCCTCGATGGCCTCGTGATAGGCTGTTGCCGCGCTGACGGCGCTGACCGCCGGCGCTTGCGCCGGTGCGCGCGAGATCGCGATGCCCGTGCCGTCCAGCCACGCGGGCACGCTCCTCGGGCCGGCCGTCCACTGTACGAGGATATGGGCGGTGAGTGCCTGGAGCAGTGGCCGCCAGCACGGCGAGAGTTCGGTGAGCCCGACGATCTCCATCGGACCAAGGACCGCTGGCGCATGGGCAAGGCGCTCAGTTGCGGCGGCGGCGATGTCGAGAGGCCGCAGCATGCCGGACGGAAGCTGGCCGAGGACGGCCGCCTCCAGGCGTGCGATGGCGGCGAGGCGTGGATGGTCATCGGCCGCATGTGCGGCAAGGTCGATGCCCGCGCGCCAGGCTTTGTGCAGCGTATCAGCCGCTGCATCGATCATGCCGGGCAACGTCTTGATGCTCTCCAGTTCGCCCATCGGCGTGGCGGACAGGGCCACCTGGATGGCCGCACGCAGACTCTCGTCATCGATCGGGCGGACAAAACCGCCGGCCAGCCGGACGGCGGCCTGTTCGAAGGACATGATCTGGAGGCCGTGCCGACCAGCGCGCCCCGCCGCAAGGCGGCTCTCCCGCATGGCGAGGCGGCCGTGAACGACCAAGGTGGATCGATGCGCGATGGTCATGGCTGTCCTCCTTCCGGGATTTGCTCAGGGCTGTGCGCCGCGCGAGCGATCTGAGCCATCAAGCCGTGCCGCGGCATTCTTGCTGACTGTGACCGATCGACCATTGACGAAACCCCATAATGGGAATAATAATTACACGGAAGATGACAAGTTGTCCATATAGTTTTTATCCTCATAAAGGCAAGGTAAGGCACATGGCGGAAGCCGGGACAGCGCTGAAATGGGGGGTGGGACGCCGACTCGAATTCATCGAGTTTCGGCTGTTCTGGGAGGGCTCGATCAACCGGGCTGACCTTGTCGAGGTGTTCGGGGTATCGGTCCCGCAGGCGTCCAAGGATTTGACGCTCTATCAGGAGCGGGCACCCGGCAACATAGAGTACGACACCCGCGCTAAGCGCTACGTTGCCGCCGAAAAATTCGTGTTGCGGTTCCTTGAGCCGGACCCCTACATCTATCTGTCGCAGCTACGCTCGGTTGCCGAGGGGGCTGTGCCCGCGAGCGACTCGTGGATCGCAGCGCTCCCCAGCGCCGATGTGGCGCTGACCCCCAGGCGGGACATCGACATTAAGGTTCTGCGGAAGATTCTCGACGCGAGCCGGGAGGGCGTCTCCGTCGACGTTTTCTACCAGTCGATGAACAAGTTGCGGCCCGAACCCACCTGGCGGCGGATCACGCCGCATGCCTTCGGGTACGATGGTTTCCGCTGGCACGCGCGGGCCTATTGCCACCTCGAACACAAGTTCAAGGATTTCCTGCTGCCGCGCATCCTCGACGTTGGTGCGAAGGGCGAGCCTGGCGAGGCCGGTGATCGGGATTGGCTCTGGAACAATTATTTCGATGTCATCATCGGCCCGCATCCGGGGCTTACGGCGAGCCAGAAGAAGGTCGTCGCCAAGGATTATGGGCTGGACCAGGGAAACGGTGTGCTCGCGGTTCGCTACGCCATGCTCTTTTACGTTTTGAAGCGTCTGGGTTTGCTTGGTGACGCTGCGAAACAGAGCGCCCATACACAGCATATCGTAACAATAAACCGCAAGGAAACGGAAGTCGCGCTTGAGAAGGCGGAGCTTCAGCTATGAAGAACTGGGGGGATCTGAGCAATGGCGGCAAGGCTTGAGGAGATAAAGAACGGCGCGTCCGTGCGGGGTGTCGCTTCGACGCAGCCTGTGCATGTGATTTCGGTCGACTGGATCGGCGATCAGGCGATCAACGTCGTTTTCCGCGACCACAACGGCTCTGTGGCGGAGGCTGTTCTTTATCGCGACGATGAGCACCGTCTCGAGGTCGAGCAGAACGGTCGACCGTGGTCGTTCGATGCTGACGGCGCGTTGCTGCGCCTGGTGACGGAAGCCAACCGCATCAAGCTGGCGCACTATTTCGACCCGTATCTGGCGGTTCATACGAGTTTGGTCGAGCCGTTGCCGCACCAGATTTCAGCGGTCTATGGCGAAATGCTGCCGCGCCAGCCGCTGCGCTTCCTCCTTGCTGATGATCCCGGTGCGGGCAAGACGATTATGGCTGGCCTGCTGATGAAGGAGTTGATCGCCCGCAGCGATCTTGAACGCTGCCTCGTCGTTGCGCCGGGCAGTCTGGTCGAGCAGTGGCAGGACGAACTCGGCCAGAAGTTCAATCTAGAGTTCGACATTCTCTCTCGCGACATGATCGAGAACTCGCGGTCGGGCAATCCGTTCAGCGATCGGGACCGGCTGATCGTCCGTCTCGACGTGCTGGCGCGCAACGAGGAGCTTCAGGAGAAGCTCATGAGTGCGCGGGAATGGGACCTGATCATCTGCGATGAAGCGCATCGCATGTCAGCCACCTATTTCGGCGGCGAGGTCAAATATACCCGCCGCTATCAAGTCGGCCAGAAGCTTGGCCAAGTCTGTCGGCACCTGCTTTTGATGTCGGCGACGCCGCACAACGGCAAGGAAGAGGATTTCCAGCTTTTCATGGCGCTGCTCGATGGCGATCGCTTCGAGGGTCGGTTCCGCGATGGCGTCCACTATGCCGATACCGAAGACATGATGCGGCGGCTGACCAAGGAGGAACTGCTCAAGTTCGACGGGCGGCCGCTCTTTCCCGAGCGGCGGGCGCGCACGGTCAAATATCAGCTCTCCGAAGGGGAAGCCGCGCTCTACACCGCCGTCACCGAATATGTGCGCACCGAAATGAACCGCGTTCAGCGCTTCGCGGAGGGGGATGGGAAGAAGCGTAACAATGTCGGTTTCGCCTTGCAGATCCTCCAACGGCGCCTCGCCTCGTCGCCGGCCGCTATCTATCAGTCGCTCAAGCGGCGGCGCGAACGGCTAGAGAACGAGCTGGGTGAGGCGCGTCTCGCATCCAAGGGGCGTCGGGCCGGCATGGGAGAACCGGCGATCAACGCCGACATTCTGCGCAACATTGACGAATATGGTCAGGAGGAAATCGACGAGCTTGAGGATCTGATCTCGACGGGCGCGACGACGGCCGAGACGGTCGAGCAACTCGCCCTCGAAGTCGAGACGCTGAAGGGTCTGGAGGCGATGGCGCTCGAGGTGCTTCGCTCAGGCGTGGATACGAAGTGGAGCCAGCTCAATCGTATTCTCGACGATGATCTCATGATCGATGCTGCTGGCAATCGTCGCAAGCTGATCATCTTCACCGAGCCCAAGGACACACTTCACTACCTGCTCGACAAGGTGCGGGCGCGGCTCGGTAATCCCGAGGCCGTGGAAGTGATCCACGGTGGCGTGTCACGCGAAGAGCGGCGCAAGGTCGTCGAGCGCTTCATGCAGGACAAGGACATGCTGGTCCTTATTGCCAACGACGCGGCGGGCGAAGGCGTGAACCTTCAGCGCGGCCACCTGATGGTGAATTACGACCTGCCGTGGAATCCGAACAAGATCGAGCAGCGGTTCGGGCGCATCCACCGCATTGGTCAGATGGAGGTTTGCCATCTGTGGAATCTCGTCGCGGCCGATACCCGCGAGGGTGAGGTCTATGCACGGCTGCTCGAAAAACTGGAGGCGGCGCGCGAAGCGCTTGGCGGCCGTGTCTATGACGTGCTCGGCGAATTGTTCGATGGCGTGCCCCTCAAGGACCTGCTGTTCGAGGCGATCCAGTATGGCGAGCAGGAAGAGGTCAAGGCGCGCCTTTTCCAGCAGGTCGACGGCGCCGTCGACCAGGCGCATCTGCTCGAATTGCTGCGGCGGCGGGCGTTGACCAACGACACTATGCCGGAAGCCAGGGTCGAGGAACTGCGGCTCGAAATGGAGCGCGCCGAGGCGCAGCGTCTTCAACCGCATCACATCCAGAGTTTCTTCGTCGAGGCGTTCCAGCATCTGGGCGGTAAGATCAAACGCCGCGAAGAGGGGCGCTGGGAGATCACCCATGTGCCTGTGCGCATCCGCGAGCGGGATCGCCAGATTGGGACCGGTGCTCCGATTCAAACCCAGTATGAGCGGATCTGCTTCGAGAAGGACAAGATCAACCAGCAGCCGGTCGCAGCCTTCGTCTGCCCCGGACATCCGCTGCTCGAGGCCGTGATCAGCCTGATCCGCGAGCAATACGAGCAGATCATGCGACAGGGTGCGATCCTGGTGGATGACACCGACGCGGGCGATGCGATGTCGGCGATCTTCCTGCTGGAACACAGCGTCCAGGACGGTCGCGTCACCAGCGCCGGCAAGCCGCATGTAATTTCACAGCGACTCCAGTTCGCCGCCATCGACAAGGCCGGAAGCGTCGTCAACGCCGGCATTGCCCCGCATTTGAATCTGCGGCCTGCCAAGCCGGAGGAGACCGCCAGCGTGCGCGATCTTCTGGAGGAAAGCTGGCTGGTCACTGATCTGGAGAAGGCCGCGATCCGTTTTGCAACGGTGGAGTTGGCCCAGGGCCATGTCGCCGAGGTGAAGGCGCGGCGCGTCCCCGAAATCGAGAAGGTCGAGCAGGAAGTTCGCGCGCGCCTCAAAAAGGAAATCAATTACTGGGACTCGCGCGCCTTCGAACTGAAGGAAGAGGAGCGCGCCGGCAAGAAAATGCGGGTGAACTGGCAGAATGCCCAGCGCCGGGCTGAAGACTTGGCGGAGCGCCAGAAGCGGCGCATGGACCAGCTTGAACGCGAACGGTTCATCTCATCGCAGCCGCCGCGCGTGCGGGGCGGCATGGTCGTCATCCCGCGTGGATTGCTCGACGCGCGTCAGGCACCAACCGTCCCGAACCATTTCGCGGAAGATCCCGAAGCACGTCGGAAGATCGAGCTCGCGGCGATGGCAGCCGTCATGGCGGCCGAGAGGACGCTAGGTAACGAACCGGCCGACGTATCGGCCCAGAAGGTCGGTTACGATATCGCCTCATACGATCCGAAATCGGGGCATCTGCGCTTCATCGAGGTCAAGGGTCGCATTGACGGTGCGGACAGCGTGATGGTCACGCGGCAGGAGGTCATCACCTCGCTGCACGAGCCGGAGAAGTTTATTCTGGCGATCGTCGCCGTCAACGCCGGCTTCGCTCATGAGCCGCGCTACCTGCGTGGGCCGCTCGTCGAGCGGGAGCCGTCATTTCTCGAAACGGCAATTCAGTTCCATCTACCGCGGCTCCTCGAGCGCGCGACCGCACCGGCATGAGGGGCAGTAAATGACAATAAATGCGCAAAACAGGCTTTTGCCCGACTGGTTCTCTCGAGTGCGGACGCGGCAGACTGTGCTTCCTCGGTTCCAGCGTTTCGAGGCGTGGGGACATGCCAACGTCACGCAGATGTTCAACACGATCCTCCGGCGACTTCCGCTGGGCGCCGTTCTGATCTTGGAAATCGGGAATGAGGAACCCTTCATCTCCCGACCAATCGTTGGTGCTCCCGATGAGGGGGAAAGGATTACAGAGCATCTGCTTGATGGCCAGCAACGTCTGACGGCGCTGTGGCGCGGATTGCACAACAACTACGAGGATCGGACCTATTTCCTCTATCTCACTGAGGATGAGGAATCCGGCATGCCGTACTATGTTGACTCCATCGGCCGCTGGAAGAAGGCGGGCGATAAGGAATATCGGCCATTTTGGGCGAACGATCCGCAACAGTTGTGGAGTCGTCGCATGATCCCGCTCGATCTGTGCGCGCCGGGAGACGCGGCCAACGATCGTTACAAACTTTGGGCCAGGGAGGCGATCAAGGACGCCGACGAGCGGGAAACAGTCGGCGAGATCCGATCGAAAGTTCGTGAAACTTTCGCGACGTTCAATATGCCCTATCTGTCGCTTCCGGTCTCGACCAGCAAGGATACGGCGCTCGATGTATTCATCAAGATGAACACATCCGCTGCTCCACTTTCCACCTATGATGTCGTTGTTGCGCAGGTCGAAGCGGCGCTGGGACAATCGCTGCACGAACTGGTGGGCGCTTGCCGGGAAGCCTGCCCCGGCATTGTCGCCTATTACGAGCCGGAAGATCTCGTTTTGTATGCGAGCGCACTGCTTCAGGATAGACCACCGACGAATGCCACCTATCTCGCCAAGGGGTTCGGCGAAGCCTTGCTGGCGCATTGGGATGAGTTGGTCAGCGGCGTCCAGCGGACAGTGACGTTTCTGGAGGAGGAGCGCGTCTTCGACGCCAAGCGCCTCCCCACCGACGTTGTGTTGCCCGTGTTGACCGCATTGTGGGCTGGTGCGCCGCAGGGCCTCGACGCAGAAGGCCGCGCTCGCACCATCCTGCGCAAATATCTGTGGCGGGCATTCTTCTCCAACCGTTATGAAAAATCGACGAACTCGCGCGCGCTTGCCGACTACCTTGAGCTGCGGACGCTGATTGCCGACACGGATGCGCAGCAGCCTGCCATCTTCGATGATGCCCAATATCCTCTGCCTCAAACGGACGAACTGATTGCGGCGCGATGGCCGACGAACAAAGACCGTCTGGGCCGGGCTATTCTGGCGCTTGCCCTTCACCAAGGGGGCCTTGATTTGGCCGATGGTAGCACCGTTAGCCGGGCCAACCTGCCCAAGCGAGAATACCATCACCTGTTCCCGGACGCCCATCTGACAAGGCAGGGCATCTCCGATGCAGAGATTTATCGGTCGCTGAATTGCGCGCTCGTGACCTGGCAGACCAATCGGAACATCTCCGACAAGGAGCCGGAGCGTTATCTTGCGGAGCGGCTCGGAGGAACGCCGCTTGGCGAGGCCGAGGTACGCCAGCGCCTATCCAGCCATCTTATTCCCTATGATGAAATGGTGACGGGTGATTACAGCCAATTTCTGGAGAAGCGGGCGCAAAGTGTACGCGAGAAGATGCTGAAGCTCTGCGAAACGGGGATCATCGCGTGACCAAGGTCTACGATGCCATTGCCGTACAAGGCAGGCGGAATTCCGCGCCAGCAATAGTAATGAAAGAGTCAGGTCAATGACCGCAGCATACAAGAAGAAACTCATCGAGGTCGCCATCCCTCTGGAAGCGATCAACGCGGCGTCGGCGCGCGAGAAGTCGATCCGGCATGGGCATCCGTCGACGCTGCACCTGTGGTGGGCGCGACGGCCGCTGGCGGCGTGCCGCGCGGTGCTGTTCGCGCAGCTTGTCGATGATCCGTCGAGCGACCTCGAAAATTTCCCCACGCCCGAAGCGCAGGAGGTCGAGCGCAAGCGCCTGTTCGCCATCATCGAAGACTTGGTGAAGTGGGAAAACTCGACCAACGAGGAGGTACTGGAACGCGCGCGCGCCGAAATCCGCAAGAGCTGCGGCGACGAACTGCCGCCGGTCTATGACCCATTCTCGGGCGGGGGGTCGATTCCGCTTGAAGCGCAGCGCCTCGGCCTGCCTGCTTATGGGTCTGACCTGAACCCGGTCGCGGTGATGATCGGCAAGGCGATGATCGAGATTCCGCCGAAGTTCAAGGACAAGAAGCCAATACATCCTGGCGTTAAGGACCGGCAATTCTACCGCAATGCGGAGGGCCTGGCCGAGGATGTCAAATTCTATGGCGAATGGATGCGTGAAAAGGCTTGGGAGCGCATCGGGCATCTTTATCCTCAGGTGGACCAGCCAAAGGAAATCGGAGGTGGCCAGACAACTGCCATAGCCTGGATCTGGGCACGGACAGTGCCAAGCCCAGACCCGGCTTTTGCGGATGTGCAGGTGCCGATCGCGTCGAGCTTCCTGCTCAGCAGTAAAGCCGGAAAGGAAGCTTGGGTCGAACCTATAATTGACAAGCAAGCCAAGACTATCTCCTACCGGATCAGGTATGGCGGTACCCAGGCCGGGATGGCTGCGGCAAAGGATGGCACCAAGGCTGGACGCGGCGCAAATTTTCGTTGCATCATCTCAGATACGGCCATCACGCCGAAACATATCACTTCGGCTGCGAAATCTGGCAAACTGGGCCAAGTTCTCATTGCGATAGTAGGCGAAGGTAAAGGTGGCCGCGCTTATGTCTCGCCGTCTGCCGAGCATGAAGCCGTTGCCTTTTCTGCCGGACCGAGTTGGAAGCCTGAACAGCGTCAGCCCAAGAACCCACGCTGGTTTTCTCCGCCAGCGTACGGAATGGAAACTTTTGGCGACTTGTTCACCGACCGGCAGTTGGTGGCGCTGAACACCTTCAGCGATCTGGTCCATGAGGTGCGGACGCAGATTGAGGCCGACGCCCAGAGGGCTGGCCTCTCCTCGGACCCGACCGCACTGCGAGATGGCGGCAAGGGCACCAAGGCCTATGCCGAAGCGGTGAGTGTGTATTTGGCCTTCGGAATATCCAAGGCGGCTGATTATCACTCGTCAATAACCACATGGCACAATGGCCGCGAAATCATTCGAAACACGTTCGGTCGGCAAGCGCTTCCGATGACTTGGGACTTTACAGAGGCAAACCCCTTTTCTTCATCAACCGGAAACTGGCTGAACTGCATCGAATGGGGAGTGAAAACCCTCGCTGCGCTTGTGACTGCTGCGGGAGGAACCGAACTCCAACATGATGCTCAAACCGTCGATTATCCGCCGGAAACCGTAATTTCTACCGATCCGCCCTACTACGACAATATCGGTTATGCTGACCTGTCGGATTTCTTCTTTTGCTGGCTGAAGCCGGTTATCCGATCAGTATACCCGGAAATTTTCGGTAGCATTGCCACACCCAAGTCGGAAGAGCTGGTCGCCACCCCCTACCGCCATGGCGGGAAAGATGCAGCGGAGGCCTTTTTCCTCGAGGGTATGAGCAAGGCAATCGCCAACATGGCTAGGCAATCATCCGAGCGTTTCCCCGCAACGATCTATTATGCCTTCAAGCAAAGCGAGGTCGCGCAGGAAGGGATTAGCTCAACTGGTTGGGCCACCTTTCTACAGGCCGTAGTCGAGGCGGGCTACGCGGTCGTCGGGACGTGGCCGCTGCGTACGGAAATGGCCAACCGCATGATCGCCTCTGGCACCAACGCGCTCGCCAATTCGGTTGTCCTCGTCTGCCGAAAGAAAGACGCTACTGCCGAGGTCATCACTCGCGCCGAGTTCATCCGCGCCCTAAAACGGGAACTGCCACCAGCTATTGCCGAGCTGCAAGGTGCCAACATCGCTCCCGCTGATATGCCGCAATCGGCTATCGGCCCGGGCATGGGCGTGTTCTCGCGCTATATGGCCGTCCTCGAATCCGATGATAGTCCGATGAGCGTGAAGACTGCGCTTCAGCTCATCAATCGAGAACTGGATGAGTATCTCGGCGGCATCCAGGGCGAATTTGACGCAGACACCCGCTTTGCCATCACCTGGTTCGAGCAGAATGGGATCGGTAAGGGTGATTACGGCGTAGCTGACAATCTCGCCCGCGCGCGCGGTATTTCGGTCGATAGCGTCAAGCACGCAGGTATCGTCGAAAGCGCTGCCGGCAAGGTCCGTATCCTTTCACGCGATGAACTTGACGACGATTGGGACCCGGAAGACGACGGTCACCTGACGGTATGGGAGTGCCTCCAGCATCTCGTCCGTCTGCACGAGAAGGACGGCATCTCCCACGACACCGCTGTCCTGCTGAAGAAGATCAACACACAGGCCGAGGCCGTGAAGGATCTCGCCTACTGCCTTTACGACATCAGCGCCAACAAGCGGAAGGATGCGAAGGAAGCCACGGCCTACAACGCCTTGATCGCCGACTGGACCGAGTTGACGAAGGCTGCGGCAGCCATCCACGACACGAGTGGCGATCGTCAGATCCGCCTGAATATTTAAGGGGGACAGGACATGGCCAAGAGCACACGGCAATATGTTTTCGAGGGAATGGAGCTGCTCCCCGCGGCGCTCATTCCCTTCGTCGAGAAGCGGCTGGAGACCTCCGTCAAGGGACATTGGCAGATCGAGGTCGTGCAGCGAGTACAGGGTCTCAAGCCCAATTCGGCAGGGGAGGTCGGCTGGGATCAGCAAGGCTTGCTCAAGACCATGATGGCATTCTGGAAGGATGCCTTTGCGTCGGTGCTTGGGCATCCAGAACGCTCCTATGTTTCGGAGCTGCTCGATGTCCGCAACAAGCTCTCGCACAACGAGACCTTCACCTACGACGATGCCGAGCGGGCGTTGGACACGATGCGGCGGCTGATGGAGTCGATCAGCGCTGGTGAGGTTGCCGAGCAGCTCTCGAAGATGCGCGACACGATCCTTCGCACCAAGTTCACCGAGCTTCAGCGCAACGAGGAGCGCCGGAAGACCCAGCGGCTGGATATCTCGGTCGAAACCGTGGCGGGATTGCTCCCGTGGCGCGAAGTGGTCGAGCCGCATCCGGACGTCGCGACCGGCGAATTCCAGCAGGCCGAGTTCGCGGCGGACCTTGCCAAAGTTCATTCGGGCAGCGCGCCCGCCGAATATCGTGACCCTGGCCAGTTCTTCAGCCGGACGTATCTCACCGAAGGTTTGAGCACGCTAGTGGTTGGCGCCGCCAAACGGCTTGCCGGCAGCGGCGGCGATCCGGTGGTCGAACTGCAAACCAATTTTGGTGGCGGCAAGACTCACTCGATGCTCGCCCTTTATCACATGGCGGGTGGAACACCGGTCCAAGACCTGTCCGGACTTGACCGCTTGCTGGACAAGCACGAGCTGAGCGTGCCCCAGAAGGTCAATCGCGCGGTGCTGGTCGGCACGTCGCGAGGACCGCAGGATGTCCTCAATACCGATAGCGGCCAGAAGATACGTACCACATGGGGCGAATTGGCATGGCAACTCGGCGGGGCAGCAGCCTTCGCCATGGTCGCCGAGAATGATGCCAACGGCATCGCGCCGGGCTCCCATCTTCTTGAGGCGATCTTCAAGAAATACGCGCCGTGCCTGATCCTGATCGACGAATGGGTCGCCTATTTGAGGCAGATCTACAAAGTCGAAGGACTGCCGTCGGGATCGTTCGACGCAAACCTGTCCTTCGTCCAGTCGCTGACCGAGGCGGTCAAGGCCAGCCCCGGCACTCTCTTGGTTGCCTCCTTGCCGGCGTCCCAGATCGAAGTCGGCGGCGAAGGCGGTCAGGAGGCGTTGGCACGTCTCAAGCAGACCTTCAGCCGTGTCGAGTCGTCATGGCGGCCGGCGAGCCAGGAAGAGAGCTACGAGATTGTTCGGCGGCGGCTGTTCAAGGACATCCCCGGCGACAAGTTCCATCATCGTGACAACACGCTGAAGCAGTTCGCGAAGCTCTATCGCGAGAACGCGAACGACTTCCCGCAAGGTTGCGCGGATGAGGACTACAGGCGCAAGCTGGAGAAGGCCTATCCAATCCATCCTGAGCTGTTCGACCAGCTCTATGCGACCTGGGGATCGCTTGAGAAATTTCAGCGCACGCGCGGTGTGCTGCGATTGATGGCGCAGGCCATTCACGAGCTTTGGATGAACGGCGATCCGTCGGTGATGATCATGCCGGGCAGTGTCGCGGTGAGTTCACCGCGCGTGGAGCCGGAATTGCTTCACTATCTCGATGTGACCTGGCAATCGATCATTGCTGGCGATGTCGATGGCACGACGTCCACACCCTATAAGATCGATCAGTCGGCGCCGAACCTGAACCGCTATTCGGCAACTCGGCGCGTCGCCCGCGCGGTCTTCATGGGAACGGCGCCCACCCATCAACAGCAGAATACAGGCCTCGACGACAAGCAGATCAATCTCGGCGTCGTGCAGCCCGGCGAGCGTCCGGCGATCTTCGGCGATGCTCTGCGCCGGCTGACCAATCAGGCCAAGTTCATGCACGCCGATCTCGGCCGCTACTGGTACTCAATGTCGGCGAGTCTCAATCGTATCGCGGCGGACAAGGCGGCGCAGATCGAGGCGGCGCTGGTCGACGTGACCATCGACGCCGAACTCGGCAAATATGTGAATAGCCTTGCCGATCGCGGGCATTTCGATGCCGTGCAGGTCGCCCCGGCTTCGTCGGCCGAAGTCCCCGATGAAGCCGGCGGTGTTCGCGCCGTCGTGCTAGGTGTCAAATATCCCCACAACGGCCGCGATGGCTCCGAAGCGCTGGTCGAGGCCAAGGACATCCTCACGCAACGCGGCAGTACGCCGCGCGTCTATCGCAACATGCTGGTGTTCATCGCCGCGGAAAGCCGCCAGCTCGATCATCTGAAAGACGCCGTGCGTGCGTCGCTCGCCTGGGGCGAGATCGTGCGCGACACGGAGCGCCTGAACCTGACCCAGAGCGATAGCGCGCTGGCCAAGGCAAAGCTGACCGAAGCTAACGAGACGATGAAGACGCGGCTGAAGGAGGCGTGGTGCTATCTGCATTACCCGGCCCAGGAGAGCGCCCAAGCTGATTGGGAGTGGGTCTCGGGCAAGATTCCGGCGCAGGACGGGTTGCTGGCCCGTGCGAGCAAGAAGCTCTTGGCCGAGGAAGGCCTGCTTACGGAATTGGGACCGTCGCGCCTCGACCGCGATCTCCAGAAATACATCTGGAACGACAAGCCGCGGCTGTCGCTGAAGGATCTGCGAGAATATCTCAACCGCTACATCTATTTGCCGCGTCTCAAGGGGCAGGACGTTCTGGTCAAAGCCGTGCAGGCGGCCGTGAGCGGCATGCTGCCCGGTCCCTTCGCTTATGCCGAACGATGGGACGAGAAGTCGGACACTTATCTGGGGCTGGCGATCGAGCGGGCGATCAGCGCCGTGGTAGTCATCGACAGCGACAGTGTCATCGTGAGACCCGAGGTGGCCGAAGCGCACCGTCCGGCGCCGGTGCAGCCGGGAACGGGTGACACGCTCTCAGGACCCGGCGACAGTACGCCAGTGCCAGATGGACAATCGACGGATGGTGAACCGCCGGCACCTCCAGCGGACAAGAAGCCGACGCGCTTTTCCGGCGCCGTGATGATCTCACCGGAGCGACCGGCTCGAGACATCCATCAGATCGTCGAAGCGATCGTCGAACAACTGACGACGCTGCCGGGCAGCCAGGTGAAGATCCGACTCGAGATTGACGCCGAAGTGCCTGACGGTCTCGATCGCGCCAAGGTTCGGACGCTGGTCGAGAATGCCAATACACTTGGATTCATAGAGAAATCCATAGAGTGACAGCCGGTCGGCGTTCCCCAGTGTGGCCGGGGAACGCCGACGAACTTTGTCGCCACGCTGGGAAATCGCTTTGGCAAGCCTCGCAGCGTCTCTGTCAAGCATTCGGGATAAGGGGGCTCCCCGGACAATTTCCAGGTGTGAGTATGAACTTTCGACATCTGCGCTATTTCATTGCAGCTTTCGAGCATGGAAGCTTTCGAAAGGCGGGTGCAGCGCTCGGTGTGCAGGAGTCCACGATCAGTCGCCGGATTCGCGACATGGAAGATGGGCTCGGGTCAGCGTTGTTTCATCGCCATAGCGGCGGCGTGTGCCTGACCGTCGCAGGACAGCGGCTGTTGTCGAAGGCGCGAAAGGTCCTTCGCTACGTCAACGAAGGCACCGAGATCGTGGACGCGGTCGGGCGCGGCGAGGAAGGCCATCTGCGGGTAGGGATTTTCTCCTCGCTGGCATCCGGCTTTCTCCCCGACCTGCTGCGTGGCTTTGCCGAGGAGCATCCTGGCGTGCATATCGAGGTCGCCGACGGCAACCCTGCAGAGCATGTCGCAGCGATCCGGCAGTTCCGATTGGACATCGCCTTTCTGACGGGGACCTTGGACTGGCCACGATGCGAGACCGACTATCTCTGGTCAGAGCGTGTTTTCGTGGTGCTGCCTGAATCGCACGCGCTTGCTCAGAAAGAGGAGGTGCATTGGCATGACCTCGCGCATGAGCCTTTCATCGTCAGCGACGTGCCTCCTGGTCAGGAAATCCACGACTATCTGGTGCAGCGCGTCGCTGATCTCGGCCACCATCCGAAAATTCAATCACAGTTTGTCGGGCGCGATAATCTGTTGACGCTTGTCGCGCTCGGCAGCGGGCTCACGGTCACGAGCGAGGCGACGACCGCAGCCCGTGTGCCGGGCATCTGCTACAGGCCGATCGTCGGCGAGGTTCTTCCCTTTAGCGGCGTGTGGTCGCCGAAGAACGATAATCCGGCGCTCAGGCGCTTCCTCAGCATGGCGAAGGTGTTGGCGCGCCGCCAAGGCGCGGAACTATGAACCAGCATCACCGATGTGTTTCGCTCGACGGGCCTTGGCGAACCCGCGGTCCGTTGCGATGAAACGCTCCAGCATCGGTACGATCAGTTGGATGGGATCGCGAACGGTCTGGCCGGTCTGCCGCCCCAGCACTTCGGCGTAGGCGGTGAGATCGCGGTGGAGCGAAGCAGGTAGCTCCAGCGTCGCCTTGACCGGCTTTTCCTCCATGATCGGGCCGAGCTTCAATTTCGTCATATCAGCCTCCGTAGGGTTCGAGGACGAGATCGCGCATGACGATCACGCGGACGGGGAAGCCAGGCCGAATTGTCAGCGTTGGCGGGACGTTGAGCTGACGCCGAACGATCTGCTGGCCTGCGTCATTGATGGTGTCCTGTCCGCCGTTGCGGATTGCCCGCAAGAGCCGGTCCTGGTCGTCGACGGCGAGTTCGGCCCCGACCGAGAGGAGTGTCGAGAGGCCAGCGGCCTTGGCGAGATCCAACCAGTGGTAATCGACGCCATCCTCGATACCAGCATAGCCCTGCGTGTCTGCGCCGGGCTGGCGTTCGAGCACGATCGAGCGGCCGTTGGGGAATATGAGGCGGCTCCATACCAAGAGGATACGACGTTGTCCGAAGCCGACGTCGTTGCTGTATTCACCGATGATGCGCGTTCCTTGCGGAACGACGAGGATGCGCCCGGACGGGCTGTCGTAGATATTTTCTGTCGCCTGGGCGGTGATCTGCCCCGGTAGATCGGAACGTATGCCGGTTATGAGCGCGGCCGAGATGATCGCACCTGCCTGGAGGACATAGGGCGACGCAGGCGCCATGACGCGATCGGTGGCAATGGTGCGGCGATCGACGGGAGCGTTGAGGAAGGCGAGCTGGCGGTCCTGAGCTGTCTGGGCGCCCGGTTGCGCGCCTGTTCCAAGGCCAGAAAGTCCGGGCGTGTTCATTCCGATTGGCGCCGACGTTGAGAGCGGACCAGCCTGGAAGAACACCTGGCTGGTGCGCGCCGCTTCCAGCTCGGCGAGACGGCGTTGCTCTTCGGGATCGACCTGCGGGGTTGCCATGGCGGGCGGTACGACAGGCTGGCCCTGGTTCTGCGCACTGACAATCGGGCGGCCGAGATCTCCCGGTAGCGCCGGACCAAGCACGGGCCCGGTATAATCGCTCGGCAAGCCGGCCAGGCCATCGGCCGTAGCGCGATTATCGGTCGAATAGAGTTCATCGCCGCTCTTGCCGGGATCGCGGGTCTGGAGCGCATAGATGAGGGAGCCGCCGATGCCGACAAGGGCAACGGCGGCCGCGCCGGCCAGCACCTTGCGCGACAGCCGCGTGACGCGCGGAGACTCAGCGCGCAGGCGCATGGGCGATGTTGAATCGGCAGAAGGCGCCGATGGCTGCTGCGGTTCGGGGGTGTCGTTGTCGGTATCACTCATGATGCAGGCTTCCCATCGGTTCGCACGATCCTGACGGTTTGCTGGCGATTGCCGCCGCCGAGACGCAACTCGGCGGCGCCGAAGATGCGGTCCACGATCAGGATGTTCTGGTAGATGCGGCTGTTGACGAGCTGGGGTTCGCCGTCGGCGCCGAGGACGAAGATGGGTGGCATTTCGCCCTGGACGATGCCGCGCGGAAACTCGACATAGACCCGCCGGCCGTCGTCATAAACGGAGACCGGCCGCCAGGGCGGTGTGTCGCCGGTGATGCCGTATCGATAGTGACGTGCGGCGGCTGCGGGAATGATCGGTGTCGCCGGGATTCTGACGCGCTGCGATGCCGGGGACACGGGATAGGCCCATGCCACGGCTGGCATGTACGGTTTCGCTTCCGCCCTGAGTTCGAGCATGTAGATGCGGCGGTCGGTCGTGATGACGAGGTTCGTGGTGATGTCGGGGCGCGTCGGCTTGACGAGGATGTGGACGCGGCGCGAGAGGCCGGATCCGCTCTCGGTATCGCCGATGATCCAGCGGGCGGTGTCGCCGGCGGCGATCGGGCCAGCGCCGGTCAGGCCTTCGCCGGGTTCGAGCGCGATGTTGGTAATCTGGCCGGGGGCCGCATAGACCTGATAGAGCGCGCCTTCGCTCCACGGATAGATCTGGATCGCATTGTAGTAGCCCTCGCGGCGCGGTTCGACGCGGGCGGCGGCATTGGCGTTCTCGACACGGCCGCTTGGGGTGTTCGCGGCGGTTCCGCCATGCGCGGGCGTCCAGGCGGGCGGTGTATGCAACGGCCGCGGCGGTTGCTCGGTGACTGGAGCCGGCACCGCCGGCAGAGGTGGCACGTCACTGTCATAGCTGATGGCGGGCGGCTTGAACGTCGCGCATCCCGCCAGCATGGTGGCGGAAAGCAGCACGATCGCCAAAGCGGATTTACGCAAAGCCGGAGAGGCTGGCCTCCGATGAGACGCGCTCATTGGGACATCTCCCGCGACCAGTTGATGGCGTTGACGTAGATCCCGAGCGGATTGGCGCGCAGCCGTTCGGCATCACGCGGCGTCTGGATGACGATGGTGAGAATCGCGGTCCAGCGTTCGGTCCCGGCGAGCTGGCCGTTCTCGTAACGCTTCTCCGTCCAGGCGACGCGGAAGGAATCCTGGGAGGCACGGATGACGCTCGATACTTCGACGGCGATCTGCTGTTTGCCGACCTTGGTGAATGGGTCGTTGGTGCGGGCATAGTCGTTCAGCGCGCCTGCGCCGCGATCGGTGGTCCATTCATAGGCGCGCAGCCAGTTCTGCCGCACAATGATCGGATCGGCCGGGATGCTTCTGACCTGCTCGATGAAGCGGGCGAGATGCCAGGCCACCTGCGGATCGGTCGGCCGGTAATCGGCCGTCGCCGGTGCCACCGATTGCGCCTGGCCGAGACGATCGACCTGCACGACCCAGGGGACGACGGTGCCGCGCGCCGACTGCCAGACCAGTGCGGCGGCGAAACCGGCCGACAGGAACAGCGAGCCGAAGGCCATGATGCGCCAGTTTCTGGCCTGGACGCGGGCCGAACCGATCCGTTCGTCCCAGACCTGGGCGGCCTTCTGATAGGGCGTTTCTGGTTCGGGAGACTTTCCATAGTGGGCGGCGGGTCGCTTGAAGAGGCTCATGAACGATCACTTTCGGAGAGGTTGACGGAGGAGCCGCCGCCATGACTGTCGCCGGAGCGAACAGCATGGGCTGCGAGGGTGGCTCCGTGGCTGAGGGACTGGCCGCGTTTCATGCGCTTTGCCCAGTCGGGCGGACCGTCGCGGGGCGTTGCCGCGGCTTCGCTTGTCGTCCCGGAGCCAGGGATGGCGCTCATGGTCGAAGAGCCGCCGGTCACGCCGAAACCGGCCTTGGCGCCTTCCGAGAAGCTGGACTTGACGCTTTCGGCAGCGCGCGACGCCGCGCGTTTCAGCGGCGACACGGTGGCCGCGCCAGCGGCGTGGGCGACGCCGCCGAGACCAGAGGCGACGCCACCGGCTCCGGACTGGCCGAGCGAGCCGACGCTGTAGGCAGCGGCGGCCCCGCCTGCGGCAGCGGCTCCGCCCCGCACGGCGGCTGCACCGCCGGACATCGCCGCCGCTCCTCCCTTCATGGCAAGGCCCGCCGCGCCACCAGCTGCGAGCGCCGCACCGCCTACGGCAAGCCCTGTGCCGACAGCCGCACCGGCGCCGAGTTGCGGTCCGCCGCTGACAAGACCGGCGGCAATGCCCGGACCGAAGATGCCGAGCCCGAGCAGCGATAGCGCGGCAAGCACAATCGCCATGGCGTCGTCGATCGTGGGCGTTGCGCCGCCGAAGCCGGCCGTAAACTGGCTGAACAGCGTCGAGCCGATGCCGATGATGACGGCGAGCACCAAAACTTTGATGCCGGATGAGACGACATTGCCCAGCACGCGCTCGGCCATGAAGGCGGTCTTGCCGAACAGGCCGAACGGGATGAGGACGAAGCCAGCAAGCGTCGTCAGCTTGAATTCGATCAGGGTGACGAAGAGCTGGATGGCCAGGATGAAGAAGGCGAGCAGCACCAACGCCCAGGCGAAGAGCAGGCAGGCGATCTGGATGAAGTTCTCGAAGAACGCGATCCAACCCATCAGGTCGGAGATGGATTCGAGCAAGGGGCGCGCGGCGTCGAGTCCGGTCTGCGCCACTTTGCCGGGTCGCATCAGATCCTGCGCGGTAAAGCTGGTGCCGGAAGCTTTGAGACCCAGTCCCGCGAACGAGTCGAAAACGATCTTGGCGAGGTTGTTCCAGTTGCCGATGAGATAGGCGAAGACGCCGACGAAGAGCGTCTTCTTCACGAGCCTGGCGATGATGTCGTCTTCCGCGCCCCAGCTCCAGAACAGGGCGGCGAGCGTCACATCGATGACGATCAGCGTCGTGGCGATGAACGCGACCTCGCCGCCGAGCAGTCCGAAGCCGCTGTTGATGTAGGAGGTGAAGACCCCGAGGAAATTGTCGATGACGCCAGCACCGCCCATGGTTCACCGTCCTTCTGGCGTCGGGACGGCAGGTGCTGGGGGGCGGCCAAGGAAGCGATCACGGCTCTCGGCCCAGACGCGCATGCAGTCGGGATCGCTCGCCGCCGCCTGGCCAAGCTGCTGGCACCGGCGCTGCTCTTCGCGCAGCGGATCGCGCGCGGGTTCGACAGCGCGGGCGTGCCCCATCTCCGGAGGCGTCTCCTTCCGGGTCATCTCGATCGCCGTCGCCGTGATGGCGACGGCGACGAAGACGACGGCGCCCAACCGGGCCAGCATCTTGCCGTCCATGGCTGTGCCCTCAGTTGCCGTTGCCGAACATCTGCGCGTTGCCGGGCTGGTAGCCCGAACCAGGCGTCAGGAAGCGGCGGCGCTGCTCCCGGCCTTGGTCGGCGGCAGCGGCACGTTCGGCTTCGGTGAGCGCCTCGGAGCGGCCATTGGCGGAGATCAGCGCAACCAGATCGGAAAGCTGCTGAGATTGAAGCGCGAGAAGTTGGTTGCCGGCTTGCGTCGCCTGCAATGCGCCTTGCGCGCCCTGGCTCTGGCTGACGAGGTTGGACATCTGCGTGCGGTTGCTGTCGATATTGCCGACGACACCGGCCTGCACACGCATGGCGTCCTGCAAGCCGCCCACGGTGTTCTGCCAGCGAGAGCGGGCGTCGGTGACGAGCTTGGCATCGGTCGTGGAGAGCGAGACGCTGCCATATTGTTGCTGGAACATGCGATCGACGCTCTGGACGTCGAAGGCGATGTTCTGTGCTTGGCTGAGGAGTTGCTGGGTTCGTTGGACGCTCTGCTGAATCTGCTGGAGCGCCGAATAGGGCAGGCTCGCCAAATCTTTGGCCTGGTTGATGAGGCTCTGCGCCTCGTTCTGAAGCGAGCGGATCTGGTTGTTGATCTGCTCAAGGGACCGCGCCGCCGTCAGGACGTTCTGGGCGTAGTTGGTAGGGTCATAGACGATACCGCCGAAGCCGAATTGCGCGTGCGCTGGCGCGGTCAGCATGGGCGACGCGGCGAGCGGCATCGCCAGGATGACTGCCGCGAGCGAAAGTGCGCGCGGACGTGAGCGTTGGGTCGTCATGGTCGTTACTCCTTCTCAGGCTGGGGGATGAGGTTTGTGAGGTCGGGGAGGAGATCCGCAGCCCACGCGGCGCCGCGCAGACGCAGCCAAGCGGCGAGGAAGCCTTCGCGGCCATGCTCGGCGAAGGTGCGCGCGATCTCGGACTGGTCGGTTTTGGAGGAGGCGGCCGCGAGGGCGAGGCCGACTTCGGACAGGCCCAGCTCGAACAGGCGATTGCCGCGCCGCGATTGGCAGTAATAATCCCGCTTAGGCGTGGCGCGGGCGAGGATCTCGATCTGGCGGTCGTTGAGCCCGAAGCGCCGATAGATCGCGGTAATCTGCGGCTCGACCGCGCGTTCGTTGGGCAGGAGCAATCGCGTCGGGCAGCTCTCGATGATGGCGGGGGCGATGCCGCTGTTGTCGATGTCCGACAGCGACTGCGTGGCGAAGATGACGCTGGCGTTCTTCTTGCGCAGGGTCTTCAGCCACTCGCGCAATTGCCCGGAGAAGGCGTCGTCATCGAGCGCGAGCCAGCCCTCGTCGATGATGAGCAGGGTCGGCCGCCCGTCGAGGCGATCGCCGATGCGATGGAAGAGATAGGAGAGCACGGCGGACGCGGCGCCCGTTCCGACCAGTCCCTCGATCTCGAACGCCTGCACCGATGCCGCGCCGAGATGTTCGGCTTCCGCATCAAGCAGCCGGCCATAGGCGCCGCCGACGCAATAGGGCCGCAGCGCCTGCTTCAGGTCGTTCGATTGCAGCAATACCGTGAGGCCGGTGATGGTGCGCTCCTCGACCGGAGCTGAAGCCAGTGAGGTGAGCGCCGCCCAGAGATGCTCTTTCACCTCAGGCGTGATGACGATGCCTTCGCGGATCAGGATCGCGGCGATCCAGTCAGTCGCCCAAGCGCGTTCCGGTGTGTTGTGGAGGCGCGCGAGCGGCTGCAGTGCGACCGAGGCGTCCACGCCGTCGGTCAGATCGCCGCCGAGATCATGCCAATCGCCGCCCATGGCGAGCGCGGCGGCGCGGATCGAGCCGCCGAAGTCGAAGGCAAAGACTTGCGAATTGGCGTAGCGGCGGAACTGCAAGGCCATGACCGCGAGCAGCACGGATTTGCCCGCGCCGGTGGGGCCGACGACGAGGGTATGGCCGACGTCGCCGACATGGAGGGAAAACCGGAACGGGGTAGAGCCCTCGGTCTTGCCGAACAGCAAGGGGGGCGACCCGAAATGCTCGTCCCGTTCCGGCCCCGCCCACACCGCAGAAAGCGGGATCATGTGGGCGAGGTTCAGCGTCGAGATGGGGGGCTGGCGCACGTTGGCGTAAACGTGCCCTGGCAATGACCCCAACCAGGCATCGACGGCATTGATGGTTTCGGTCATGGCCGTGAAATCACGGCCTTGAACGACCTTCTCGACGAGCCGCAGTTTCTCGTCAGCGATGCGTGGATCGTCATCCCAGACCGCGACCGTGGCGGTCACATAAGCCTGGCCGGCAAAGTCGGCGCCGAGTTCCTGAAGAGCGAGGTCTGCATCGGCCGCCTTGTTGGAAGCGTCGGTATCGACCAGCGCGGATGCCTCGTTGGTCATTACCTCTTTGAGGATCGCCGCGATCGATTTGCGCTTGGCGAACCATTGCCGCCTGATCTTGGTCACCAGCTTGGTCGCGTCGGTCTTGTCGAGCAGGATCGCGCGGGTCGACCAGCGATAGGGAAAGGCGAGACGATTGAGATCGTCGAGGATGCCGGGCGTGGTCGCGGTCGGAAAGCCGACGATGGTGAGAATGCGTAGATGCGCTGTTCCGAGACGCGGCTCGAGGCCGCCGGTCAGCGGCTGATCGGCGAGTAGTGCATCGAGATAGATCGGAGTTTCCGGCACGCGGACGCGGTGCCGCTTGGTCGAGACTGTCGAATGGAGATAGGTCAGCGTCTCGCTGCTATCGAGCAAAGCGCATTCGGGCATGAAGCCGTCGAGCAGCGCGAGCAGGCGATCGGTACGATCGATGAAGGTGTTGAGGATCTCCCCCGGATCGATGCCGCCGCGTTCGCGTCCCTCATAGAGCCAGGCCTCGGTGCGTGCGGCGTCTTCGGCCGGCGGCAGATAGGTGAGCGTGAGGTAGTAGCCGGAGATGTAGTGCGCGCCGGCTTCCTCGAAATCGGCCTTGCGCTCGGCATCGAGGAGGGCCGCGGCGGCGTCGGGAAACAGGCTGGACGGATAAGTCGATGCTTCGTGGCGCTGCGCCTCGACGAAGATCGCCCAGCCCGAACCGAGCCGACGGAATGCGTTGTTGAGCCGCCCGGCGACGGCGACCAGCTCGGCGGCGACGGCGGAATCCAGGTCGGGGCCACGGAAGCGCGCCGTGCGCTGGAAACTCCCGTCCTTGTTGAGGACGACGCCTTCAGCGACGAGCGCGGCCCAGGGCAGATAGTCCGAAAGACGGGTTGCGGTGCGGCGATATTCGGCAAGGTTCATCATTGCGATGCGCCTCCTCAGACGGACAGGTGAGCGGGGATGCGCAGATGACGGCGACCGACCTCGACGAAGAGCGGATCGCGCTTCGCCGCCCAGACTGCCGCGAAGTGGCCTATGGCCCAGATGGCGAGGCCGACGAGCCAAAGGCGCAGGCCGAGACCGACAGCCCCGGCCAGCGTGCCATTCAGGATGGCAATGCTCCTCGGTGCACCGCCGAGCAGGATGTGCTCGGTCAGCGCCCGGTGAACCTGGATCGTGAAACCCGGCACGACGTCGAGCTGCTCAAAGCTCGTTGCCATCAGACAAGCGCCCCGCCGCCAAACGAGAAGAACGACAGGAAGAACGAGCTGGCCGCAAACGCGATCGACAGGCCGAAGACGATCTGGATCAGCTTGCGAAAGCCGCCCGAGGTGTCGCCGAACGCCAACGCCAGACCGGTGGCGATGATGATGATGACGGCGACGATCTTGGCGACCGGCCCCTCGATCGACTCCAGGATTTTCTGAAGTGGCGCTTCCCACGGCATGGACGAGCCGGAAGCATGGGCGGCAGGGACAAGGACGAGATTGATATAGGTAAAGGCGACGGCCGCCGTGATGGTGCGGCGAGCGCGCATGGTGGTGCGGATCATGTAGGGTCTCCTGTGCTGGCGGGAGTTGCGGGGATGACGCGGTAGTCCCCGTCGGGGTCGAGCCCTTCGACGCGGGCGAGTTCGGTCAGTCGGCGCGCAGAACCGCGGCCCGACAGGACGGCCACGATGTCGATGGTCTCGGCGATCAGCGCGCGCGGGACGGTGACGACGGCCTCTTGAATGAGTTGTTCGAGGCGGCGCAGTGCGCCGATGCCGGTGCCGGCATGGATCGTCCCGATCCCGCCAGGATGGCCGGTGCCCCAGGCTTTAAGGAGGTCGAGCGCTTCCGCCCCGCGCACTTCGCCGATGGGAATGCGGTCGGGGCGCAGGCGCAGGGAGGATCGGACCAGCTCGGAAAGCGTCGCGACGCCATCCTTGGTTCGCATAGCGACGAGGTTGGGCGCGGCGCATTGCAGCTCGCGCGTGTCCTCAATGATGACGACGCGATCGGATGATTTCGCGACCTCGGCGAGGAGCGCATTGGTGAGCGTGGTCTTGCCGGTCGAGGTGCCGCCCGCGACGAGAATGTTGGCGCGCGAGACGACTGCGGCGCGTAGCGTCGCGGCCTGATCGGCATTCATGATGCCGGCCGCCACATAGTCATCAAGCGTGAAGACCGCGACGGCGGGCTTGCGGATGGCGAAGGCCGGTGCGGCGACGACGGGCGGCAACAGGCCCTCGAACCGCTCGCCGGTCTCGGGCAGCTCGGCCGAGACGCGGGGGCTGCGCGGGTGAACTTCGGCGCCGACATGATGCGCGACGAGGCGGACGATGCGTTCGCCATCGGCGGCGGACAGCCGCTCTCCCGTATCGGCGAGGCCCTCCGACAGTCGATCCACCCACAGGCGACCGTCCGGGTTCAACATCACCTCGACGACGGAAGGGTCTTCGAGCAGATGGGTGATGGTCGAACCGAGCGCCGTGCGCAGCATCCGCGCGCCACGCGCGAACGCCTCCGGCTTCTGGCTGGTTGTGGTCATTTCTGCCCCGCTTCCTGACGGGGCCGAAAAAGGACGATCCCCGGATCGGGGTGATTAAAAGAGCCCGGAATAGGACCGGTTCAACAAGTATCGGTCGTCGTAGTAGTGTGGCGTGCAAATACAGGAGAACGGCGGTGGGGCGCTGCTCTTGATCCAGCGCCAGCGGATTCTATCAACCGCTCGCCGTCTCTCCCGTCTGCGGTTCGCCGACATCTTCGACGATCTCCTGCCGGAGCTTCGGTCCTTGCGCCAATCGACGTCCGAGCGCCGTGATAAAAGCCTCGTAGCGCTTCCCGACCATGGCCCGCGCGGCCTGGGCGGCGGCCTCGGGCAGTGCCGGCGTCGTAGTGAGCCAGAACCGGATGAACACGGCCATGGTCTCGACGGAGATTCCGACATCGCGCTCCATGCGCGTAAGGCGGCGGTCGATCTGGTCGAGGCGTTTGGCGACAACGGCTTCGCGCCGCTGCGCATCGTCCGGCGACAGGAAGGACGCGATGGCGGCCTCGGCGATCAGAGAGAGCGATTGTTCGCGCCGCGCGGCATAGTCGGTGAGCATCGCCATGATGTCGGGGTCGAGATAGACGGAGATTTGCGCCTTTTTCTTGCGGCTGGTCATCGCGCTACAGCTCCATGCCGTCATTGGGATCGAGCGAGACCTGGCGGGCAACGCCGCCCATCACGCGAGTCAGGCGCTGATTGCGTGCAGCGTCTTCCTCAGTGTCATCGGGCAGACCGAACTCGAATTCGTTGTCGATTGGCGCCATCTTTTCGACGGGCTTCACCCGGCTGAGTTCAGGCTGATGGCGACGCTCGGACCCGGTCGGATCTTCTTCCTCGTCGGAGTTGACCGCTGGGTCGGCGCTGTCGCTCGTGTCCGGGCGAGCCGGGATCGGCAGCCTGCTCCAGTCGTCCGGCCGACCTTCGGCGGGCCGCGCCAGTTCAGGTGGTGGCAGGATGCGTTCCTTGAAGCGGACATCCTCGTAGTAGCGCGCCTTCTTCGCTTGGATCGGCGGAGTTCCGGCTACCATGACGATCTCGTCGGTCGGCGGCAGTTGCATGATTTCGCCGGGTGTCAGGAGCTGGCGCGCGGTCTCCGAGCGCGACACCATCAGGTGGCCGAGCCAGGGCGAAAGCCGATGGCCGGCATAGTTCTTCATCGCCTTCATCTCGGTCGCGGTGCCGAGGGCATCGGAGACACGCTTGGCGGTACGTTCGTCGTTGGTGGCGAACGAAACGCGGACATGGCAGTTGTCGAGGATCGAGTTGTTGGGGCCATAGGCCTTCTCGATCTGGTTCAGCGACTGCGCGATCAGGAAGCTTTTGAGGCCGTAGCCTGCCATGAACGCCAGCGCGCTCTCGAAGAAATCGAGACGGCCGAGCGCGGGAAATTCGTCGAGCATGAGCAGCATCCGATGACGCCCGGCTTTGGCTTGCAGGTCCTCGGTGAGGCGGCGACCGACCTGATTAAGGATCAGGCGGATGAGCGGCTTGGTGCGGTTGATGTCGGAGGGCGGCACGACGAGGTAGAGGGTGGTCGGAAGCTTGCCGCCCACCATGTCGTTGATCCGCCAGTCGCAGCGCCGTGTCACCTCGGCAACGACAGGATCGCGGTAGAGGCCGAGAAACGACATGGCGGTGCTAAGCACGCCGGACCGTTCGTTGTCGGATTTGTTTAGTAGCTCACGCGCGGCGCTGGCAATGACGGGGTGCGGTCCAGCTTCGCCCATGTGGCTGGTCTTCATCATCGCGTCGAGGGTCGACTCGATCGGGCGCTTCGGATCGGAGAGGAAGGCGGCGACACCGGCGAGCGTCTTGTCGTCCTCGGCATAGAGGACGTGCAGAATCGCGCCGACCAGCAGTGCGTGACTGGTCTTTTCCCAGTGGTTTCGCTTTTCGAGCGACCCTTCAGGATCGACGAGGATGTCGGCGATGTTCTGAACGTCGCGGACTTCCCACTCGCCGCGCCGCACCTCGAGCAGCGGATTATAGGCTGATGATTTCGGGTTGGTCGGATCGAACAGCAGTACGCGGCCATGTCGGGCGCGAAAGCCTGCGGTGAGCTGCCAGTTTTCTCCTTTGATGTCGTGGACGATGGCCGAGCCCGGCCAGGTTAGCAGTGACGGTACGACCAGGCCGACGCCCTTGCCCGACCGCGTCGGCGCGAAACACAAGACATGCTCGGGTCCGTCATGGCGCAGATAGTCGCGGTCATAGCGGCCGAGCACGACGCCATCGGGATTGAGTAAACCCGCCGACTTCACTTCCCCCTTTTCAGCCCATCGCGCGGAGCCGTAGGTCGCGGCGTTCTTCGCTTCGCGTGCGCGCCAGACTGACATGCCGATGGCGACGGCGACAGCGATGAAGCCGCCCGACGCCGCGATCATCCCGCCCTTGGTGAAAACTTCCGGCGCGTAGGCGTCATAGAAATACCACCACCAGAAGAAGGCCGGCGGATAGTAGATCGGCACGCCCAGGAGGACGAACCAGGGAGAACCGAGCTGAGCCTGGAAGCCGAGGCTCCATGCCACATATTGCGTTGCCGCCCAGGTGGTGAGCAACACGATCAGGAAGACGACGGTGATCTGCCCCCAGAGGATTTTGGTCGCGGACATTGCGGCAGTCCTTTTTTGTCAGGTGATTAGAGGCCGAGCCCCCGCTTGCGGCCGAAACTCCAGTCGACGCCGCCGTCGCCGCGAGCGACGCCGGAGACGTGCTTGCCAAGCTGGCTTTCGAGGGACGGCGACCAGGGCACGAGTTGGAACCCAAGACCGTTATCGATCATGGCGAAGCGGCCGGATGCGAGGGTTAGGCGCTGGCGATAGGCGCCGGCGACGTATTCGCCATTGCAGGCCGGCTTGAACGGTTGGCCCGTTTCCTTCGCAAGCTTATCGGCCACGGCATCGACCTCGCGGCGGCGAAGCGTATCGATCAGGTTGCGGGTGAAGATGACGCGCCGGCCCTGTCGCTCGGCGAGACCTTCGCCGACCAGATGGTCCGCGCGTTGCTGCATCGCCTGCCGCACCTCGGCGCCGAAGCCGCCATCCGCCATGGCGATGGGCTCACGGGCGATGGATTGTCGATCGAGCCAGGTGGCGCCGGAGGCGTTCACCTGATGCTGGAGATCGAGATCGGAGCGGACGGCGAGCGCGGCGCGGCGTTCGCCGCGCGCATCCTCGAAGGTACGCAGCTCGACGATCGAACCCGGCGCGCTGTCGCCCGCCGCGTCGAGATGCGGCAGGCGAATATGATGGGTCCGGCCATCGACGCCATCGACCACGGCATAGGCCGTCCCCTTCAGCTCGTCGTCAAGGCCGCGTTCGACCAGGCGACCGATGACGGGAGTATCGAGGCTTTCGCCGGCCAGGACGTAGTTTGCCGAGCCGCGTTCGATGCCGCGTTCCGTGAGCGCGCGGTGCATCCGCTTGATGATGTCGCCGCGCTCGCCAAGTTCGCGCAGGACCGTTTCGGCTTCGGGTTTGATGAACCATTGTCCGGGACCGACCTGTCCGGCGACGCCGAAGACTTCCAGTCTGCGCAGCCGAGCGACTTTCAGGGTATGGAATTCGTCGGGCTGGCGGTCGGGCTGCGGAGCAAGATCAATGATGCCGGGTTTGCCGGCGTCGCGGACGAGCTGCCGGTCGAGCTGTGTCCAGCGCTCCGCCTCGATCTGGCGTTCGAGGGCGCTGCGGATATTGAGATCGGTGCGTGGCCCCAGTTCCTGGGTGATGAGATCGCGTGCCCGGTCACGCATGCCTTCCTTGATGTAATCGCGGGAAATCACGAGGTCCTGGCTGTCATCGCGGACACCGCGGACGATCAGGTGAACGTGCGGATGCTCGGTGTTCCAATGATCGGCCGCGACCCAATCGAGCCGCGTATCCAGATCCTTTTCCATCTGGCCGACCAGATCGCGGGTGAAGGACTTCAGGTCCGACATCTCCACCGCGTCGTCCGGCGAGACGATGAAGCGGAAATGATGGCGGTCGTCCTCGCAACGCTCGGCGAAGCCGCGCCCGTCCGCTTCCTCCGTGCCCGGTCCGAACAGCAGCGCCTTCTCTCCATCCCGGGTCACGCCATCGCGGCGCAGATAATCGAGGTGTGTGCCGAGCGGCGCGCTACGGCCAGAGTGCCGAACGACGCGGGCCTTGATGACCGCACCGCGTGTGCGCGCGGTGATGAAGCGGTTCGCCTGGATGCTGGCGCGCTGGCCTCGACCAAAGCGCGAGCGATTGGCGGAGACGATGCGCCCGGAGCGTGAGACGCCGCCGGCCTTCTTCGCTGCGGCGAGCGCCTGCGCTATGAATGGGCGGGCCGATTGAGCGCGTGTCGAGCGGATGCGCCCAGGCCGAACGCGAAACTCGTGGTCATCGGGCATGATGCGAGCCCGCAATGTGCGAAAATCCGCGCTGATACAGGTGCTTGGGCGTTAAGCGCACATTGCGCCAGCGCGTGGCAACGTGCGGAACGCGCCGGAAACCTGAACAAAAACAACCGCCCGACCGACGCACAATGTGCGGCCTTTTATCCTGCCATCGTACGGTTGTTCTGCCTGCCTCCCTCCTTTGCGCTCTCCATGTTACGCGGGGCCACGATACGGTGCGAAAGCCTCTCGCCGGGCTCATCGCCGTGTTCCCTGGTCGGAGCGGGCGACGACGATGGGTGTATTCGTCCCGTCGATGGTATCTGGCGAACGTGCCGCGACGGAGGCGTGGCTGTCGTCCGAATGCGTGTTGCCCGGCGGTGAAGCGACCGAACGGGCGTCGGCAGAACGCACGACGAAAAGCGGGGCCTCGCGCCAATCGGGTGGCGGTGGCGGCGCAACGGACGGTGCGGTGGATGGTGACGTTGTGCCAAGCTGCGGAGCGAGCAGCGCGACGTAAGCGCGCGTTTCGGCCGGAAGCGCGCGGCCCCTTTGCAGGTAGTCGTCGTAACGCGCCGGGCCTGCATTATAGGCGGCCAGCATCGCCGGGATATTGCCGTAGCGGTCGTACATTTCGCGCAGGTAGGCCGTGCCCGCGTGAATGTTATCGCGCGGGTCATAGGGATCTCGGCCGAAGCCATAGTGCGCACGAAGTTCGGTCCATGTGGTGGGCATGACTTGCATCAGCCCCTGTGCGCCGGCCGACGATATCGCTTGCACATCGCCGGCGCTTTCGGCGCGCTTGACGGCGATGATCCAGTGCTCGGGAATGCCGAAGCGCTGCGAGGCTTCGACCACGAAGGCGGTGTGCGGATCGACGGAGACGGTGTGTGTCGCCGGTGCTGACTGCGCGATAGCCGTGCTGGTCGCGCCGGTCGCGAGGGCCAAGCCGGAAAGGAGAAGGAGAGCCATGCGCCGGGCGGCGTGATGCCGCCCATGCGCACTCCGATGGCTCGTCGATGGACGGCGAGCGGGCATCGGTCAGTCCTTCTCGGCGCGGTCGCGCGGACGCGACCAGTGCAGCGACCAGGAGGTCTTGTCGTCGCCGTTCTGGAAGAGATTGGCGCGGATCGGCTGCGGGAATGTGGGATCGTCGAGCTGGATCGAGACGAAGTCGCCGGCCTTGTCGCTGGAGCGTTTCCAGCCCGCGCCGATCTCCGGGCCTTCCTCGCTCTCGGCGTGAACGCGGTAGTCCGGTGCGTTCTCGGTTTCGCTTGTCTCCGCCGTCACGATGGCGACGTCGATGTTGAGGCTGAGCGTGCGTATGCGCCCGGAATAGCCGGTCTTCAGCTTCGTGAATTCTCCAATCTGTGTCATGTGGGACTCCTGTCGTTTGTACTGCGGTGATGAGATCGGCGGCGGTTCAAGCGCCGCTAGTCGCGCGCTCACCGCGTCGGCGCGCGCCATTCGAAGCGGCCGTTTCCTTCCTCGTCGGTCCACAGCGGGACCGCATGGCCGATGATCCGGTCGGTGGAGGTCAGGCCGAAATAGCGACCGTCGAGACTGTCGCGGACCTGCCAGTTCATGAGGAAGACTTCGCCGGTGTGGATGCGGCGGCAGCCCTGCCAGACGGGCAGATCGCGTCCGATGCGATCCCTCTCCAACGCCGCACCGATCTCGACGCCATCGACGGTGATAGTGAGGTTCGAGCGGCAAACGGTTTGCCCGGAGACGCCGAGGACGCGCTTGAGGAGCGGCACGCCTTTGGGCAGATAGCCGCGTGTCGCGAGGAAGGTCGCAAGCGGCTCCGGCGCATCGACGGCGACGAGATCGGTGGCTTCGAACGGCCCGTCGAAGTCGATCGTGTAGAAGCCGATCGGCGCGCTGGCTGATGCGTTCCACATGAGCTTGATTGGCATCGGCGTGAGTGCCGGGTAGCTGACGCCCATCGTGGCGAGCGCCGCCGCGAAGAAGAGTCCGGTGCGTGTCACGACCCCGCCCTCCGGCGTAGAAGGAAGGCGCGGTGCTGTTCTGGTGTATAGGCGCGGGGCTGCTGTCCGACCGCCATCTGGTTATGGACGTGCCGCCAGTGGTCCGGCGAAACGGTGTCCGCATCAATGCCGATGGCTTCAATGGCGTCGACATGGCGCAGCACGTCTTCGATCTTTGGCCAGCCCTCGATCTTGAGCAGAATTTCGCCGCCCGGCCGCACGAAGGGCAGCGTCTGGTGCGGCTCACCCGGTTCGACTGCGCGCACTATGTCGATGCGCGAGATGATGGTGCCGAAGTCGTTGCCTGCCCATCGCACGAAGGCAAAGACGGTGTTGGGCCGGAAGGAAACGACACGCCGGCGGCGGTCGAGGACCTGCTCGTGCGCCTCGTGGCCGAACCTGATCCAGTATTCGATCTTCTTTTCGATCCACGACAGTTCGACATCGGTCATGTCGTCGTGGGAGAGCGCTGACGGCATCGTGCCGCTGCGCTCGCGGAGGGGCGCGACGCTGGTCACGATGGGTCTCCTTGGGTCGGTGAGAATTCGCGCGCGAGGAGTTCGCGCAGCATGTCGGCGACGGTGACGCCGCGGCCGAAGGCGGTGATCTTGATCCGGCCGCGCAGCTCGGGCGTGACGTCGATGGTGAGTCTGGCGGTGAACCCTGTGGCGTCGGGTGCGCGCGGCGTGCTGTCAGCAGCCTTGATCCATTGATCGGCATCGGCCGGCCGCGAGGCGAAACCGCGACGGGGGGATCGATCGTTCATGGTGCGCTCCCGTCGAGACGAAGACGGAGGAGTTCGTCGGCGAGTGCCGCGATTTCGCGGGCGGCCGATGTCGCGTCGTCGAGTTCGAAGGCCAAGCGACCGGTCTGCGCCGCAGCGGCGAAGACGATGCGCTGGCCGATGGTGGCGGCAAGAAGCGGCGGGTCGTGATCGGCCAGGGTCTCGGCCGTCTCCCGCGCAAGGATGGTGCGCGCGCCGCAGCGATTGAGGACGAAGCGGGCGACAAGCTCGGGGCGGTAGATGCGCGCTTCCGAAAGCAGGGCCAGCATCTCGGCCGATGCCCAGCCATCGAGCGGCGACGGCTGCACGGGGATCAGCGCGAGATCGGCGGCGAGTAGTGCGGAGCGCATGAGCCCGGCGACGCGCGGTGGTCCGTCTATGACGACATGATCGACATCTCGGGCCAGTTGGGGCGCTTCACGATGGAGCGTGTCGCGCGCCAAGCCGATGACGCCGAAGAGGCGCGGCAGGCCTTCATGGTTGCGTTGCTCAGACCAGTCGAGCGCGGAAGCCTGCGGGTCCGCATCGATCAGGGTGACACGCAACCCGCGTCCGGCGAGTTCGCCGGCGAGGTTGAGCGCCAGCGTCGTCTTGCCGACGCCGCCTTTCTGATTGAGGAACGCCACGATCATCGCGCGCCTCCAGGCCGGTCACAGAGCGGAAGCCGATCGGTGGCGAGCGGCTCGCTTCCCTTCCGGCCTGCCTTGGCCGAGGGAGCGCCGAGAACGGGTGTCTTGCCGGTGGCGCGGAGGTTCTTCGCGGCAGTGCGAATGAGGTTTTCCACATCGCGCGCGCGTTCTTCAGAGTTAGATTCTTGGTTAGACTCTAAGTTAAGGGCGCGATTTTGACCGTTATTTCTATAGCTTAGGCCCGATTTGGGTTCCTGATAGCACGAGCCTCGGGTTCCCGATGGCACGATAGTCCGGGTTCCCGATAGCACGAGGCCATCCACAGGTTTTCCACAGGCCGCCAGCGGCTCGAAGGCGAGAAGCGTGCGACCGCCGATCTCCACCTCGAGTGACAGGACATAGCCGGGCAGCGGCTGACGCCGCACGATGTCGCGCAGCTCGAACGCGAAGCGTTTGAACGGGGACAGGCTGCCGGATTTGAGGTGGAGATGGCGCAGCTCGAAACGCCAGCCGTCGCGCTGGCGGCCACCATGCTTGCGCACGATGCGGTAGAGCCAGCGGTCGAGACCGCCGGTGAGATGGAAATAGGTCGGATCGATGGTGAGGATGAGCGCGTCGTCGAGAACGGCCTTGTAGAACCAGTCGGGGACGATCAGCTCAATGCCGTCTGGCCGCCCATATCGGTCGGTGCGTTCCTGCCATTCGTTGATCCACGAGAAGCGGTGTCGCCGGCCCTCGGCAGGCTGACGGATCGAGGTCGAGATTGTTGTCGATTGCAGGCGGTCCAAGGCGGCTTTGAGACGCTGATAATCGCGCATGGACGTGCCGCGTCCGACATAGGTGAGGATCTCGTATGGCGTCGCCGCCATCAGGCGCGACGTGCGCAGACCTGTATCGCGGGCTTCGACGATCTGGCTGGCGGCCCAGATCAGGATGTCGGCATCCCAGATCGTGGCCATGCCATGATCGGGAACTGCCTCGACGCGGATCGAGATGCCACCCGCAGCGAAGTCGATCGGCGCGATGCGGTGCGATTTGGAGAGGGAGAAGAAGGGATAGGCCATGAGATCCTGCGCATCTCGTGGCGCGAAGTCGCCAGGCAGCGCGCGAAACAGATCGAGCTGCCCACGCTCAGAAGGGTCGCGACGCTGCAGCACCATGAAAGGGACCGGCTGCGATCAGCGTGCGTACCGGCCGGCGCTCTGGCCGGTCGGTAGCGTGTGGCGCTTGGCCGGCAGGACGGAGCCGCGCGGATCTGAGGTCGAGGTGACAGCGCCGCGCGCTGCCCAGGTTTCGAGATCGTCGACCGAATAGACGACACGCCCGCCGAGTTTGCGATAGGCCGGGCCGGTGCCATAGGTGCGGTGCTTTTCGAGCGTGCGTGCGGACAGGCTGAGAAACTCGGCGGCTTCCTTTGTCCGCAGGTAGCGTGGCGGGATCGCGGCGATATCGGGTCGCATGGGGCGGGCCTCCGTGGGGTTGCTGGGGGCCGCTGGCGATCAGCGGCTGACAACGACCACGGTGGCGGAGAACTGTCGGCGGGAGGGATGGGGAACTTGGGGTGGCTAAATTTCCCACCCCCTGCGGTCCCGACGGTCAGGTGTCAGCGGCATGCATGTTGGTCGCCGGGATAGCTGCCACGGCCAGCGAAGGCCGGGCGTTGGAGACTCCGGCATTGTCAGTGGTCGCCGGAACGGCCAATGTACGCCCTTCAGGAGCAGCTCTGCTAATCCTGAAACCGGTCGTTTGCCGTGCAACTCTCTCGGCGGCAGAGCGCCACTTCTCGCCGTTTAATTGAATTTTTCGTGTGCTTGGAAGCGGGCATTCCCCGGGCGACCACAATTTGATGCCCCTGACCGGGGCTGGGGCATTCCTGCCGTTCCCTGGCTACGCCTAATACGGCAGGTTCTTGTCAAGAAGCCGACGCAAGACGTGTGTCTATCTGGTGCAGCAGAACGACAGAGAGGGGCCGGTATCTGAACCGTTCGAGAGCAAAGAACTTTCCCATCGACCCCGAGGCGCTGCGCAGCCGTCTAGGGCTGGCCCAGCGGGGGGACTCAACTTGCCGGTATAGCGTAGGGCATTATATTCAGGCGATCGCTGTAGCGGTTCAGCGCGTTCAGCTCGCAGATGCGAATCTGGGCGGACCAGCCGTAGACGTCGCTCCGCAGAAAGGCCATCTCCGGGTGGAAACCCGCTTCGTCGAGATCGATCCACCAAGCCTTGGGCCCACCATCACTGCCATCGGCCCAACGATAGCCGCGGCCCTTGAGCAAATCCTTCTTCTCGAATGGCGCGCCTTCGGCCCAGCACCGCCAGCTGCGCGAGTTGGTCGATGATAGCAGCACCTTCATCGCGCTTTCCGTCCCTCCCACCGGGACGCCGCGGCTCAATATCTCGATGCCTGCGTAGCAGTCGTTCACGGCGCGATGACTATCGTAGTAGAAGCCGTGTGCCTGACCGATCAGGCTGAGCCTAGCGCTCTCAAAACCATGCGTCGCCCAAGGGATCTCGGAGAAGGAGCAGGCCCACCGGTTGTTCGCCAGCTGTGGACAGAACCGCTCGACGAAGCGCCGATCGAACCCTGCGTTGTGCGCGACGATGAGGCTGTCCCCGGCGAACTGGGCGGCCGCAGCGAAGTCGATCGTCTTGCCCGCAACCATATCGGGCGTAATGCCGGTCAGCTGCGTCACCTCGGCGGGGATCGGCTTCTGTGGCTGGCGGAGGGCGGATCGTCCGATCTCGACCCCGGCTATGCGGCCCGAGTCCTCATACCAGAAGGGCACCATCGCGAGTTCGATGATCTCGTCCACCTTCGGATCCAATCCCGTGGTCTCGACATCCAGGAACACGGCCCGCTTCATGTGCGGCATCGGCACGAAGCCGCCGGCGGGCACCTGCAGCCGGCGAAGGACACGGTAGTCGCCGCTCGCCTCGAGCTGCGCGGCGAGCGCCTCCATCGTCGGATCGGTCAGCATGTTAGCTCCTCTGAATATGACATCGGTATCCAGCGTGAATGGTGGTCGAGTTTATTAAGGCTCGGGCGCGGTATTCCGGAAGGGCCCGCGTGCATCGGCGTCGATCGAAGCACTTGCTCAGGCCGGTGCGAAGTCCCCGGCCGAGGCCTTTCCGGCGATCCGGCCTCCCAAGGTTTCCGTCATCACGCGCTCGAATGCGGCAATCACCTTCGATGGCGTATCGGGGAGACGGTGCTCGAAAAGCAGCGCGTCGTGCATCGGAAGCATAATGGTGACGTCGTCCAGACTCTCCGCTTCCAAGAGCGCCTTCTTGAAGATGAGCGATCCCGTGCCCTGCACGACCTGGCTGACCGCGGAACGCCGCTCCTTAGCCGTGAGCGCTCCCGAGTTGCTCCGCGCGTAATGATTGCCCATTTCGGTGGCGATTCGTCCCGTGCGCTGGAATTCCGCGCAAACCTCCTTCTTCCACTCCTCGTATCGGGCGAAGACCCGGAAGGCGTCCTTCGCCTTGTCGCGCTCCGCTCCTAGCTCGACGGCGGCGTCCACCAGGGCCTTGCGGCTCATCCCGTAAGCGTATGACAGGAAGAGCTGTTTGGCGGCCTTCCGATTGCCGGTGAGTCCGAGATGGGTTCCCGCGAACAGCTCGTACATGTCGCCGGCTGCGTAGAGTGCGGCGAGCTGCTGATCGCCCGAGAGGGCCGCCATAATGCCCACTTCGAACTGATCGAAGTCCACGTAGCCCAGCTCCGCCCCTTCGCGAGCGCCGATGATGGAGCGGTATTTCTTGGAGATGCTCTGGAGTGGCGGGTTGCGCAGGAGTATGCGCGACGTCCGGGAACCGAATACGTCCACGATGGGGCGCGTGCACCCGCCAGCAAGGGTTAAGGAGGAGAGCACGCGCCTGGCGGCGTCGAACTCCTCGAGGGCGAGGGTGTCGCCTCCGAAATCGTCAGGGTGCGGCACGAACTCTAGGACGTATCTCGTTGAAACGCCCTCGAACGCGAACCCCGAGGCGTGAAGTTTCCGCTCGATCGATGCCCGCGACGGAGTCTCGAGCGGCATGTCGTGCTTGGCTGAATAGTTCTTCAGGCAGTAGAAGTAGTCGTGCTCCGCCTCGCGGCGCTTGGCCGACAGATCCGCCGCTTCGATCATTATCCCCGCAGACATCGCCTTCTGGAGCAGACGGTAGACGGGCATTTCAACGCTGAAGAAACGCTCCATCTCGCCCTTCGCGGCGGCCTGCGCGCAGAGTGCCAGGTAGAGTTTCGCGATCGCTCCCGCCGCCTTCGTCGCGATCTCGGCGTCGAACGGGATACCCCGATTGAACATGCGTTTGTATGCCGAGCAGACCTCCTCGGATGCTCCGTAGGGGCCGAGATGGGCGCTTATGTCGATCTTCTCGCGATTGCGCCGGTCGTCGGGATTGCCCCCGATCGAGATCCGCAATTCGTCGATGTCCAGCACGACTGCTGGAAGGTCGCCAGTCTTGTCGTAAAGCAGGTCGCGGATCATCCAGAAGTCGTGGCAGACGACCGGACCGGGGTAGGCGACGATCTCGGCCGGGTTCGTCTCCTCGAGCCGATCATGGACGAACCAGTAGAAGCAGTCGGCACCTCTGCCGGTGAAGTCCTTGATGAAGATGAGCAGCTTGGATCCGAGATCAATCATATTCGCTGATCTCGTCCACGAGGTTCAGGATGTCCGGCCGCTCGCGAACAGCGAAGGGCAAGCCCTCCTCGTTGTCGTAACGGCCCGCCCGGTCCTTGGTCGCCTTCAGTCCGGTCGGCACCTTTCCATAGAGCGGACGCAGCTTGTCGTCGTCTAGCACCGCGGACGAAATGAGCAGATACCGGGCATTCTGATAGGGAAGGCCTTCAAAGCTGCCTATGCTTCTCTCGATCAGGCCCTTCTCGCCGACACATCGCAGCCAGATGAGGATGGCTGCCGCCTGTCCTGACTTCATGTCCTCCTGGAGTTTGCGGTCGGCAAGAGCGACGAGGCCGTCGGACCGGTGCTTACGCATGGCGAGGAGCAGCCAGATGTTGTAGTTCTGCCACTCGTGGATGGCACCGTCTTCGGCCAGCAGGAACGCCTCCAGTGCGGACAGGCACCTCCCGTCGCGATCCAGGATGGATATAAGCCGGCAGTATTGATCCGTCGTCACGGCATGCTCCGAGAGTGACGCCGAGAGGGTATCGAGGAGCGAGGTTGAGAGGGCGTCGCTCACGTCGAACAGGCCAGATTCCACGATCTGGGCGACACGGTTGACCGCGAACCTGAAAGAGCGCGTCTGCGTCTCCCCGGCTTCGATGCACTTGGTCAGGATCTCGAAGATGTAGGTTACGGACCGCGTGACGATCCTCCGGCTCCGCGACTGCCACATCTGATTGATCGCGGTCGTCGTGCTGTCCTGCGACGGGAAGAATTCGGCCAGATCCTTCTGCGGCGTCTCGGGGGAAAGGATCGCCGTCTTGTTGGCGTTGATGTTCAGCCCCACCGTCCGGAGGAGGCGGATGAGGTCCTGCAGGGCGCGTCGGGCGTGGACTTCGCTGTCGGCGATGACCCGGATGTCGTCGACGTAGCGGTAATAGTCATACCCCTTACCCGCCATCGCTTTATCGACGCGAGACAGGAGCATGTTGGAGAGGAACGATGACGCGTCCCGATTCTGCGGCAGACCATGGCTTCCGCTGAACGTCCACCGTGCGAGAAGCCGGTCGAGGGTGGCGATCGCATTCCTGATCTGCAGCTTCTCCGGTCCGGTCGCCTCGATTTCCGGAATGACTTTCTCGAGCCCTGCGACGATCTGCTCGCGGGCGATATTCTCAAAAAAGTTGCTGAGGTCGGTGACTAACAGGAACTTGCCGGAGCGGACGAACGTCAGTGTGACGCCTTCGAACGTGAACCAGCGGTTGATCTTGTTCTTGAAGAGATACTTTTTATTCTGGGGATCGGGCTCGTGTCGGTAGCTGAGGACGCGATGACCGAGCAGCTTGTCGTAGTAGGGTATCAGGAAGCTGCAGATCGACTGGTAGACGAACCGGTCGAAGAAGTCGGTCTCCAGTCCATAGCGTTCGCCGAAGCCCTTCTTGGGGATGTTGCGAACGACACTACGGGTTCCAGCGTATACGCCGTTCCACTCTTGGAGCATTGCTATGATGATCCCCTTCGCCTCCTCGGGGTCATTGAACAGATCGTTGTATTGCAGGCAGTCGAAATACCAGTCGTCGCGCATGTCCTGGCGAAGATGCCTGAGAACCAGGTCGAATTGGATCGGGAAGCCAAGTGCCTGACCGTTCTCCCAGAATGCGGGGGTCAACAAGTAGTCCTTCTCCACCTTATTATCAGTCGACACTCCCGAATCGCTCCCGACGGCCCATGGACAGCTTGCATTTGACCGCTTCATACTATCGGCTGATCCCTTCGCCGCCAGAGGCGATATCTCTCGCCTTCCCAACGACCACTTCTAGGGCGTCTTGCTGACAGTCCGCTTAGATAGGCGTATTGGCAGGTTCTGCCAGAAGCGGACGTCCTCGCTGGCTGATCTCAACGACCGGCTTTCGCGCCCCCGCTCCAGAAGGCGCCTGACGGATATCCACTCACAATTCGCCTTTTGACGCCCTTCCAGAGATGCCGAAACCAGTCATCCTGCCGCTGAGGATTTGCAACATGCATGTACCGACAGTCAGATGCGGCGGCGATGCCGGAGCAGCCGCAGATAGCCGCCGTCGATCAGAGCCAATCCGGTTTCGACGAAGGCGATAACAGAATCACGCAGCGACGATGTCTTCCAAGGTTCGCTATCGACGCGCGACGCGCCGTAGATCGCAATGGCGATCTCGCGATAGGTGGCGCCGTTCAAACGACCATCGGCGGCGCGCAGCCTCAAACGAAAGCGGCGACGCTGATCGACGCTCATACGCGTGTCACGCAACGACGGACGTTTGAGCCAGGCACGCGAAAACCGTGCGATCGCGTCGATGCGATCAAGGAGATCGTCATCAATTGGAATGACTGCTGCGATTTGATCGTTGGCGGATGTGCCGGGAAGAAAAAGGACATGGATGCCGCAATCGGGAAGATTGGCGTACGATCCTTCTGGACTGTCACGCTCCGCGGCGTACCTGTCCGCGAGCGCGGTCGGGGCGGCGGGCAGAAAGCCTGGCCGGCGCGTCAGGAGGACGATGGCTGGGTCGACTGACGGCGACCACACCACCTGCTGCTCCGCTGCGGAAAGACCTGGCCTTGCCGCGAAATCGTAACCCCCAATGCTGCTGCACTTCGCGAGGCAGCGGCAAGGTTTCGGCGCTGGCATCGACCAGGCTGGCGTATTGTTTCTGATAGGGAATGTGTCTGCGAAGGCATTCCCACGCGAGGCCTTCGATCGGCAGTGTATCGAAGAAATCGTAGCAGCGGTCGTTTCGCCAGTCTGATGTATAGGGCCTCATCGCATCAACTCCCCGCATGGTCCGCGTAAGTCGGGCGCATATTTTTTGCTGCACCGAGGGGTATTGGAAGCTTGAGGGATGGCATCGCGTGATGTCGAAAGGGCATCACGCGGTTTGCGAACCTATCCGCCGTCGGCCTGACGAAGAAGGTGTCGATAACCGGTGTGCGTCATCCAGTGGGCGCGTGTCAGATGGCTGTCATGGAGGCGTCGGCAGCGTTCCGGCTCGCGAGCGGGATCGAGGCCGAACAGCACTTGTACAGCTTCCTCCCAATGGGCGCCGTCAGCGGCCGCATCCAGCAAACGCATGTAGAGTTTGGCATGCGATTTGTCGTAGTCGGTGAGTTCCTGCCCGGACGGCGCGATTTCCTCGAACGGTTCGATCATGGTGAAGACTCGGTGGATACACGACGTCTGTCACTTAACCATGTTTGGTCCGAAGCGGAGGCACTTTGAGCGTCAGCAGGCTTTGCTGTCCACAGGTCAGCGTTAACCAGTAGATCTGTTTGGCCTGTTTCCGCGATCATCGACCAGCAGCACTCCTTGCCCTCGGTCGGTCGACAGGAAAACGATGCCAGCGGCTTCCAACGCCCTGCGTGCTTGATCGCGTGTCGTCTCGTACACATCGAGCCCGCTTTCGGATTCGAGGCGTTTGAGTGCTGTCAGCGATAGGCGGGCCTTGTCAGCGAGCGTCTCCTGCGTCCAACCCAGTAGCGCGCGTGCGGCCCGGGATTGTCGGGCGGTGATCATGCATGATCACCTCCCACCGCAACCGACGCGAGTTCCAGAACTACGGCTATTTTAGTCGTCCTTGCCCCTTTCCGCCAGCCTAAAGACCTTGCTGGAGGTCTGTGTCACGCCAGTTCGAACAAGCTGATTCGCCGGATCGATCTGAAGTTGTTGGTGAGCCCAAGATTCGGCTGGTCGATTTCGTAGTAAAACCGGGTAGTGCGCCTTCGGTCGTGTCGGGACTATGGGGGCAGGCACCAATACCTGGGAAGGCGGCCCCGGCCGTCCGGCCGGGGCCTTGTTTCGCCGCCTCAGTCGCCGCGGCGACCGTTGGGGCGAGACCAGATCAGCGAGTAACCCTCGCCGTCTTCGTCATCGAAGAGGTTGGCGTAGATCGGAGCGGTGAAGCTCGGATCGTCGAGCTTGAGGCCCAGATAGTCGCGGCCCTCGTTGGAGCGCTTGGACCAGGCGGCGCCGATTTCGGCGCGGCCAACCAGGATCCGATGGCTGGGGGCGTTCTCGCCGCTGGCACGCAGTTCGGGGACGATGCGGACGCCCTTGGACTGGAGGTTGAGGGTGACGATTTCGCCGGTGAACTCGTTCGAGCCGGTCTTCTTGAAGGTGCCGATGGTCGCCATGATAAGTCTCCGTTTTCCGTTCCGAGTCCGCACCATTGCGGCCTCGATGGCGATCGACCGGCCGGAGGCGAGCGCCGACACATCGCTTGCGACCGCAGCGCAGCGGAGGATGGCGCAGGCGCGGCTTTGTTGTCTCGCGAGGAATTGCGGCTCTGCCGTCAGGGGAAGAAAGTCGAGACCAGCCGTTGTGGCATAGGCGCTCGAGGCGAAGCCGTCCTTCGGTCAGATCAGGCCATTGAAGAGGCCGTTTTGGAGCGGGCACTGGGAGGATGGATGACGGAGGCAGTGGCGACCATCATACCTGGCACAGAGACCTGACCGGCAATCACAGGCGGACGACGCCCTTAACCAGGCCAAGGTGCTCATTTCCCTGTCCCGCCAGCCTTGACGGGATGCCTCGGCACCGGGAATCTCTCGGCCGCAACTCAGTTGCCGTCCCCCACGCGCTCCAACTTGCCGAGACCAGAGGGCACAACCGGTACTCCATATCTCCGCTCCCTACCGGGGCAATCCGATGATGCGGACGGCGATGCAATTTGCTCTCTCGTCCGCTGAACGGATGATGCGGGGTTAGGCCTGGGACATTTGCCCGGCCGATGGGCCGGGTGCCGCCATTCTGGTGAGGCGCGCGAAAGCGGCGATGCCGACTGCGACGGCTCCGATGACCGAAAATGCGAGCTGCCATGTCTCCGACGGCATGGTGTGTTTCACGATGCCGTGGGTGGCATGGAAACCTGCGACCACGGCCGGGGCTACGAACGCGGCAGCGACGAGCAGACGCGCCCAGGTCGGGCGCACCGTGGCGAGCAGGATCTGGCCGAGGCCGAAAGTCAAACCGGCGGCGACCAAACCGACCAGGATAGCGCCGAGCCATCCCGCGCCGGTGCCATAGGCCCACATGCCAACGGTCACGCCCGCGAAGAATGGGAGCGCGAACACCGCAAGCGTGAAGAGGAGCCAGCAGAGGAAGCCGATGGCGGCGATGCTGAGCAGAATGCTGATGAAGATCATGGTGGTGTCTCCGAACAATGTCAGACGGATGCGCCTCCACCACCACCATGGCGCGACAGCGAGATTAACAGAAATCGTGTCGCCGTGGGAGCGAAGCGCGCAGCGTCCGCCGTGTGTGCGACCCTGTTCGCCTCACGAGGCGAATGGGTCGATTTCGCTGACGATGGCGGCTTCGTCGCCATCGTATTCGGCCGCTGGTGTGACTGAGAGCGTGCCGTCGCCGGCGCGGAAGATGACGATGGCGGCCATCAGGGTGGTGGCGAGGCTGAAGGCGAAGGCGTGAGCGGTTTGGAAGGACATCGACCTGGCTCCTGCTTGAGCGGAGGTCCATCCCCCGCTGACAGGCGCCCGAAGAGTCCGGCCGACGGCCGCAATCACCGCGTGAGGCGAAGCCGCAGCGGCGGCACGCGCATGCGTAGTCCGACCCTTTACGGGTTGATGGCGTCAGGCCATCGGCTGGACCCAAGGATCAGCGTCTTGAAGCGGGGGTGGTCGTCCGGTCAGGAGACCGTGTTGTCTGTTTGCCGCGAGGTCCGTTTCTGCCGGTTTGCCCGGCCCAACCCGCGTTGCCTGTGGCAGGTCGTCAGCGCTCGGCTCTCCATGGGTCGATGACCTCAACGCCGGCGGCATCGAATGCGCTGGTGTCGCGCGTGGCGACGGCAAAGCCCTTGGAGGCCGCGATCGCTGCGATGTAGCCGTCGGGTGTCGGAAATCCCTTCCCAGCCGCGCGAGCTTTGACGGCAAGCTCGGCATACTGTCGTGCAGCACCGACGTCGAACGGCAGGACGCGATCCGCGAACAGCTCCATTACGCCGTCCAGAGCGTCGGCGAGCTTTTCCTTGCGCTTGCCGTCAGGAAGCGCGCCGATCCCGAACATCAACTCCGCGATCGTGACGCTGGAGAGAAAGAGCGTTTCCGCCGCCTGCTCGTCGAGCCAAACGCGCACGGTATCGTCGGGCGCGGGCTTCATCGCCTCCGACACGACATTGGTGTCGAGGAGGATCATTCGAAGCTCATCGGCTTGGCGGGCGTCCTGTCGCGCGCATGATCGAGCGCATCGACGTCCTCATTGGTCAGGCCGAGGCGGCGACTGCGTTCCGCGAGAGCGCTGCCGAGCCGGAGGCGCGTATCGGGGCGGACAGCCGTCTCGAGGATGTCGCGCATTTCGGCCTCTGCGCTGCGGCCGTGCTGCGCTGCCCGCACCTTGAGGGCGCGGTGCGTCGCGTCAGGCAGGTTCCGGATCGTGACTGCGGGCATGATAGCGTCTCCATCGGAATTGATAGCGGTGATAGCAACATAGAGAAATTGCCATCATTTTTCAAGTTGGCGGGTTTAGGCGGCGCTTATGCGCCGCCTGAGCCGAACCGATAGACCGGGATACCCATCTTGCGGGCTTTGTCGGCCAGATTGTCCTGAATGCCCGTGCCGGGAAAGATCACGACGCCGATCGGCACGACGTTCAGCATCAAGTCGTTGCGCTTGAAAGGCGCGGCCTTGGCGTGCTTCGTCCAGTCGGGCTTGAAGGCGACCTGGGGCACCTTGCGACTGTCGGCCCAACGGGACGCGATCATTTCGGAGCCTTTCGGCGAGCCGCCGTGCAGCAGCACCATGTCCGGATGCTTGGCGTGAATCTGATCGAGCTTGGCCCAGATATGCTTGTGGTCGGCGGTGTCTCCGCCCGAAAAGGCGATCTTCGGCCCGGCGGGCACGAGCACCTCGGTATCCGCGCGCCGCTTGGCTGCGAGGAAATCCCGACTGTCGATGAGCGCCGCGGTGAGGTGGCGATGGTTGACCCGTGATCCGACTCGCTGTGACCAGGGTGAGCCGGTGGCGATGCGGTAGCGTTCGGCGGCGGCTTCGCGGAAGGTTTCCATGCCGTCGCGCCGGTCGATCAGGTTCATGCCGATGTCGAGCAGGCGCTCGAGCTGGAGGGACTTCACCTCCGAGCCATCCTGTTCGCGCTGAAGCTGCTTCTGTGCCTGTTCGTTGTCGTCGAGATTCCGTTCGATCCGGTCCACGGCGCGGTGGAACATATTGACGGTCGACCAGAGGAGATCGGGGAGGTCATAATCAAGGCTGGTGTCGGTGATCGTGCCGACCAGGGCGTCGAAGATGTCGGCGACGGAGCCTTCGATGATGCGGTCTTCCGGTGGCGGGCGCTGATCGAGTTCGTCTTCGGAGGGGCGGTAGCCGTGAAGCTGCAATTCCTGGATCAGGTGGTCGGTTGGGGATGATTCATGGTGCGGCTCGTAGTCGTCATGCTCGCTCATGGGATGCTCCATCGGTTGGACCGCGACCGTCGCGGCCTTCATGGCGACGAAGCTGTCGGACGGGACGGACCTGCACCCCGAGCGTAGCGAGATGGCCGAAGCGCCAGCGGAGGATGGCGAAGGCCGGCGATTTTGTTTCGCGATGGAAAGGCGCGGCACGCGCCGCCGGAAAATCGTCGGCCGTAGCCATTGCCGATCCGGCCCGGCTGACGGCCGATCGCCCTCTCGAAGGCCGAGGCGCGGTCCTCTTTCGATGGTGTGCGCATCCTTGCGGGCATGGCGACTGCGCGCAGCCCTTCAGTCCTTTCCGGCTAGGCTGCCAGACTCATGAAGCGCACGACGTCCTCTGGTTCGAGTTGCACGCGAACGCCCGCCCGGAGCGCATCGATGCCGAGCCGTTGGAGATCCTCGTTGAAGTCCCCGAATGCCGGCGACAATGGAATGGCCTCGATGCCCTCGGCGTTCGCCCGTTCAATCAGCGTGTCCCGCGCGCCGTCACCAGCCGGATCGTCATCGCGGACGATATAGAGCCGCCGCAAATTCGGCGGGAACAGGATGGCGGCCAGATGTGCTGCCGAGAGCGCCGGCGCCATCGCCATGTCGGGCAGGACTTGCCGGAGCGACAGCATGGTCTCGATACCTTCGCCTGCCGCCATCACGGTGCCCGGCACACCGATGCGGACGGCAGCCCCAAGCAGATCGCCCATCGCCTTGCGCGGCGTGTCGATCGGCGCTTTGTCCGAGCCGTCTGGCGCGAGCCAGGTGCGGTGCGCGCCGGTGATCTTGCCGGTGAGGTCCGTGACGGCAGCGATCATGGCTGGCCAGACTTCCGTCGGGCCATCATCGGGTTTGTAGTAGCAGCGGGGATGGAAACGCAGGTTTCCGGTTCCGTGCAGAAACGTAATGCCGCGTCCGCGCAGATACGTTTCTACGATGGTCCCGGTGATCGGCTGCGTCATGGCGATGAGCCGACGTGCCGCTTCGGCAGATCCTGATGGCGCTGGCGCCAGGCCGCGACGTGGTGCGGGCTCCGGTTCTGGATGTGGCAGACTGAGGAAGGTGCGGGCCGCGTCGGCTACGCCGGTGAAGTCGATGAGGCCGAGCGATTCACGGATCACGTCGAGAAGATCGCCATGTTCTCCGGTCGCGGCGTCGGTCCATTTTCCTGCGCGGCCCTTCGGGCTGTCCTTGAGCCGCACGAACATCGAGCGACCCTTGGCGTTGCGGACGTCGCCAACCTGCCAATAGTTGCCCTGGCGCTGGCCGTTGGAGAGATAATGACGGCAGACCGCCTCGGCCTGACGGCCGAGACGATGAGCCAAATCGGAAGCGTCCTGCCGTGCCATCACGCTGCCTCGCGCTCGCCGATCCGCTCGACCGGATAGGTGTCGAGCAGCTTGCCGAGGATGGCGGGACCGGAGGTGTCGACCGGAACGAAGAAGCGCAGCTTCCATGAGATGATCTCGCTGAAGAGGCCGTAGGCGCGCAGGCGATCCCGCATGGCCTCGGTGAAGCCCGACAATTCGACCCGGTTCGCGCCCATGACGCGCGCGCGGTGAAGCTGGAGCCCATCGGCCAGGTCGAGGATGGTGCGGCCGTCCACCAGAGCGGCGTAAGCCTCGTCGCTGGTGAGATTGGTCGTGCCGGTAGAGGCGGCGTTCGCGGCCCAGGCGGGCGAAACCCGCCGCCCGATGATGCGCTCGCCATCGTCGGTCTGGAGCCGATAGACGCGCGTCGACTCGTTCGGCAGACGCTTCCACACGGGCAGGAGCAAACCGCTGACCATGTGGATCATGCCCTCGGTGTAAGCTGGCACCTCGGCGACTTCGCGCTGCCAGATGGCCGCGAACGTGCCGCGATCCGCCTCCTGCCAATGGCTGTCGTCCATCATGGCGCTGGTCGCGTGATGTTGTTCCATAGGGCGGATCAGCCGGACGCGGCGTTCGATCTCGCCATCGTCGAGCATGATGGATGGCGCTGGCACCTGGACAGCAGCTCGTCCCGAACGCGCGTTGACGAGCAGCCGAGCATGCGGATCGTCGAGCCAACCGAGCGCCGTATCGAGTGTGGTCGGCCGATTTCGACGACGCTCGGTTATGGCGAGCAGCCGCGTCTGCGCGTCCGTTGCCGGGTGGGTGTAGATGGTCGTGCGCTCGGTGACGACGAGGCTCTCCGCCGTCAGCGTTTCCAGCCCGACATCATAGACGCCGCTGGCGATGGCCCCGGTCACCTTGGCGTCGAGCAATTGCTCGAAGGCGGTGAAGAGGATGCCCTGAAGCTCGATGGTGAGCGCCAGAAGGCGGTTCAAGAAGGTGGTGATCGCCGGCAGCTCATCCTTGATGCCACTTTCGTCCGTCAGCTTGAGGCCGGTCGTGGACTCGAAGCGCCCCAGCGAGCAGCCATCGACCTTGCCGCGCACGATCAGGAGATAGAGCTGGCGCAGCGCAGCGCGGGCGTAGCTCGATTCCAGATTGTCCTCGGGACGAAATAACCCCTGGCCGCCGGTCTGGCGCTGGCCGCGCGTGATGGCGCCAAGCGTATCGAGCCGGCGCGCGATCGTGGACAGGAAGCGCTTTTCGGCTTTTACGTTCGTGGCGATAGGACGGAAGAGCGGCGGCTGTGCCTGGTTGGTGCGGTTGGTGCGACCGAGGCCCTGAATGGCGGCATCGGCCTTCCACCCCGGCTCGAGCAGATAATGCACCCGCAGGCGCTGGTTCTTCGCCGACAGCTCGGCGTGATAACTGCGGCCTGTGCCACCCGCTTCGCTGAACACGAGGATGCGTTTCAGGTCGTCCATGAAGGCGGCGGTTTCGGCGAGGTTCGCCGATGGTGCCCGGTTCTCTACGGCGAGGCGTTCACCCTTGCGGACGATGCGCCGGGAGCGGCCCGTCACCTCGGCCACTATGTCGGTGCCGAAGCGCTGGACGATCTGGTCGAGCGCGCCGGGGACTGGTGGGAGCGATGCTAGGCGTTCGATCAGCTCGTCGCGGCGCGCGACAGCTTCGCGGCTGTCGACGGGTTGGCCGTCGCGATAGACCGGGCGCGAGGACAGATTGCCTTCGCCATCGGTGAACGGCTCGTAGAGCTGGACCGGGAAGGAATGGGCCAGATAGTCCAGCACATATTCGCGCGGGGTGATGTCGACGCGAACGTCGTTCCATTCCTCGGTCGGGATCTCGGCCAGTCGGCGTTCCATCAGCGCTTCGCCGGTCGAGACGATCTGCACGACGGCGACGTGTCCATCCTCGAGATCGCGCTTGATGGAGCGGATAAGCGTCGGGGTCTTCATCGACGTGAGCAGATGGCCGAAGAAGCGCTGCTTGGCGGATTCGAAGGCCGAGCGCGCGGCGGATTTGGCCTGCCGGTTCAGCGTGCCGTCGTCGCCGGTGATGTTGGCGGCCTGCATCGCGGCATCAAGATGGTTATGGATGACTGCGAACGCGCCGGCATAGGCATCATAGATGCCGCGTTGCTCGTCGGTCAGCGCGTGCTCGACCAGCTCGTATTCGACGCCATCATAGGAGAGCGAACGCGCGGTATAGAGGCCGAGCGAGCGAAGGTCGCGGGCGAGAACCTCCATGGCAGCAACACCGCCGTCCTCGATCGCTTCGACGAATTCGGCGCGGGTGGCGAAGGGAAAATCCTCGCCGCCCCACAGGCCGAGCCGCTGGGCATAAGCGAGATTGTGAACGGTGGTTGCGCCGGTGGCGGAGACATAGACGATGCGCGCGTTCGGCAGGGCGTGCTGGAGCCGGAGGCCGGCGCGTCCCTGCTGCGAAGCGGCAACGTCCCCGCGTTCTCCCTTGCCGCCTGCGGCATTGGCCATGGCATGGCTCTCGTCGAAAATGATCACTCCGTCGAAATCGGAGCCCAACCATTCGACGATCTGCCGGACGCGCGAAACCTTCTCACCACGGTCGTCGGAGCGCAGCGTGGCGTAGGTTGCAAATAGGACGCCTTCCGACAGCGTGATCGGCTTGCCCTGGGCAAAGCGCGACAGCGGCGTGACCAGCAGGCGCTCCATGCCGAGCGCGGACCAGTCGCGTTGCGCGTCCTCGATCAGCTTGTCGGATTTGGAGATCCAGACAGCCTTACGGCGATCGCGCAGCCAGTTGTCGAGGATGATGCCGGCAGATTGACGGCCTTTGCCCGTTCCGGTGCCGTCGCCGAGCATGAAGCCGCGGCGGAAACGCACGGCATTCTCGGCGTCGGTCGGCACGGCCTGGACAAGATCGAAGGTCGCATCGACCATCCACGTTCCGGCGAGAAAGTCCGAATGGGCTTCGCCGGCATAGATGACGGTTTCGAGCTGGGCGTCCGACAGCAAATCGGTGATGCCCATCGGTAGCATCGGCCGATAGGCAGGCTTGGGCGGCGCGATGCTCGCCATGGCCGCCGATTGCACCAGCTTGGTCGGGTGCGCCTGAGAGCCGAGAATGCGGATCGACTGCAATCCGTATTCTTCATAGATCGCGTCCGTGAGGTGCACGCCCTCGGTCGGCGTCCAGTCCACGGTGTCATAGGCGAGTTCGACGCCTTCAGGGTCGATGGACGGCGGTGCAGCCGGACGCGCTGTGGTAGCGCGCGCGAGATAGCCGCGCACGGTGCGCGGCGCTGAGCCCAACATGGGTGGCGCGGATTCGGGCAGAGCGACCGGCAGGCGCGGTGGAACCTCCGCCTCGATCCAGGCGAGCAGCGTGGCGACGTCGGGCGCGATACCAGTGGAAGCCGGGAACGTGGCCGGCTCTTCGGCGGGCAGCTTGTCGATGACGGTGAGCCGCGTCTCGATGGTCGTGCCGTGCCTGGCATAGAGCGAGCCGTCGATCGCCGCGGTGAAGACGACGCGGCCGCGCTCCTGCAGCCGCACGAAGGAGTCGCGCCATGCGGGCTGCTCGGGACCGAAGTTCGCGCCGGTGATCGCGACAAGACGCCCGCCGTCGGCGAGCCGCGCCAGCGCCGAGGCGACATGGCGAGAGGCGGCGTCGGGCACGCGGCCGGAGACGTTCGCCATCACCGAGAATGGCGGGTTCATCAGTATAACGGAAGGAATGGCGCTGGACGGGAGGTGATCGTCGATCTGGGCAGCATCGACGCGCGTGACGGGACAAGCGGGAAAGAGCGCGGAGAGCAGATCGGCACGAGTTTCCGCCAGCTCGTTGAGGAGCAACGAACCGCCGCTGATCTTGGCGAGGATGGCGAGCAGGCCTGTGCCGGCCGAGGGCTCCAGCACGACATCGCGCGGGGTGATCGCGGCGGCGGCGATGGCGGCGAGGCCGAGCGGGACCGGCGTCGAGAATTGCTGAAGCGCCTGGCTCTCCTCGGAGCGACGGGTGTGCGTCGGCAGGAGGCCGGTGATTTTCGACAGGGCGGAAAGCCGTGCAACCGTAGTGTCGGCTTTATTGAAAAGCGCACATCCGAATTTGTGCAGAAACAGGACGGTCGCGCATTCGCAGGCTTCATACGCCGTCTTCCAGTCCCAGGCTCCGGTCGCGTCGGAAGCGTCGAAAGCGGTCTCCATGGCGGCGCGGAGATCGGCGCTGCCGATCCTTTGCCCGCGTTCGAGCAAGGCGAGAAGTCGATGGGCGACGGCGATGATGGCGGACGCACGTACGATGGGCGCAGCCGGAACGGCCACGGGTGACATGATGTTCATGGATCGGAACCTCGGGAGAGCGGGAACGGAAAGCCCGAACGGCGCTCTCTCTCGACCACTCGGACTCAACTCGTCCCGGCAGCCCTCTCACTCTCGAAACGCTCTTCGCTGCCGGCACGAAAAAAGCGCCCCGGCCGATCGTCGGGGCGCTTTGAAACGTCAGGTCCAGTGTCCGTCCGTGATCTCGCTGGCGATGAGCATCCGCGCCTTGCGGATCAGGTCATTGCCGCAGGTGTCGATGTGCCCGAAGAACCTGGCGCGCGCGCCGTTGGCGGTCCAATCGGCATAGGTGCAGTATTCACGGGTCTCGGCCCGGAATGCCCGCATGTCGCTAGCCCAATGGGGCTTGGGCTCGATGACGACGGTGATGCCGTCTCTGGTCTCTGGCCAGGGGAGCGACCGCTCGGAAGGTGGCCGCTCGTGATCGGCTGCGAAGATGGCCTTGATGTCCATCATGGCGCTTCTCCCGATGGGTCGGGATGCACGAAGCCGCCGGGATCATCGGGATCGGGCGGCAGATAGGCGTCATAGGGATTGCCGTCGGCGAGATGGCCGAAGGGGGTGAAGACGAAATCGCCATCGTCTCGTCCCACCGCGCAGATGACGTAACGCGGAGTGCCGGTCGCAGCGTCGAGGCATTCCATGAGCGCGAGGTTGCCGTCGCCGGCGGCGCGCAGCAGGGTCTGAAAATTGGTCTGGGCGAAGGAGGGGATGCTCATATCCGGTCTCCCGCGTCGGTGATGGTCTCGGCGAGCCAACCATCGGTGTAGATCCAGCCTACGGTCTCGCCGGTGGCGAGATCGAGGACATGCGCGCCGCCGCCGAAGCCGTCGAGCCGGGGCTTCGAGCAGGTGCTGGCATATTGGAAACCCCAGCGGCCGGTCAGGTCGAACTCCGTGGCGCAGTGCTTCACGAACTGGATCAGACACTCGGGATCGCCGGTGACGTCATCGCGCATCCAGAGCTGGGTGCCGCCATGTTCGGGCTGGATCGAGAGGAGAAAGCCCTCGGAGGGCGGTTCCTTCGACGCGCCAACGTCGGACAGGCGGTTGTAGAGGTTGAGCGCGCGGGCGGCGTTCTCGGGCGTGCCGACGTCGAGCAGGCACGAGAAGTGGGTGAAATAGTCGGCCATGAGAGGCTCCTGAAACGAAAATGCCCGGCCCGTTCGGCACAGCCGTTCAGGCTGTCGACCTCGGGACCGGGCGGATGAAAGATTGGGGTGGGATGCGCGGGGCGAACGGAGCCGCCCCGCGCTATTCGGCGGCGACGGCGTGCTGGAACTCATCCTCGTCGTCAGCGGTGTCTTCGTCCTCGCCGTCCTCGGTGAGGAAGTCCGGCAGGGCGGTGTCTTCGCCGGTATCTGCCTGATCGTCGGGCTCAAGCTGATCGCCATCGAGGGACGCCAAGCGCAGTGGTTCGGGTAGCCAGTTGGTTTCCGCCAGAAGGCGCTCGGCTTCCTTGGCCATGTCGCCTTTCTTCATGTGGTCGATGAGTTGGGCGGCCCGCTCGCCGGCGGCCTCACGGACGGCTTCGAGAATGCGGAGTTTGGTCACGCGGCCGAGATAGTTGCCGACCGTGGGCTTCCAGCCTGCGGCCACCATGTCCATCCCGGTCGCCCGCGCGAGCCGATCTGCCTGTGCCAGACGCACGTCGAGACCGTGCTGGCTGACGCCCGAGCCTGAATAGGGGTTCGGACGCTCGAACAGCGCGTTGACGCCGTAGCTGACGCAAAGCGCCAGCAGCTCCATGCGCGTGCCGTCATCGATATGGGTCAGCCATTCCCAGAGCGCCCGATCGTCAGCGGGGACGTGATCTCCCCAGCGTTCGTGACGATCGTTGACCGCCTGCGCCGATGGGCTGTCCTTCAATTCCTCGGACTGGGCCGAGAAGAAGATGTGGCGGACATTGGCCTCGAGGCAGCCGGTCGGGTTGGTGTGGATGAAGGTGTCGCTGAGAAGCTTGTGCAGCAACAGGGTCATCGCGACGTGCGGATTTTCCGCCAGCGCGTTGCGCAGCGCCAGGGTGCGATGGGCCGTCAGCTCGATGACGAGCCGTTCAGGCAACGGCTTGATGCCGTCTTCCTCATCGTCCTCGGGCTCGGCAGGCTTGCCGCCGATGGTGATGACTGCACGCTGGACGGTCGGCGTATCGGGCTGGTCGCCGCGGGACGGCTCGGCATCGGGCTCGGCCTGGCTCTCGTCCTCGGCACGGACATAGCCGCGGTCGATCGACAGTGAGCCGTCGGCGTCGATGCTGACGAAGGCGCCGGCGATCGCGATGACGGCTGGATCGTAGCTGACCGGGCGGTTCTCGAAGGCTTCCAGGGCCTGTTCGATTTCACCGAGGCGCTGATCAATCTCGTCGGGCAGTTCGTCGGCTTCGGAATATTCCGCTTCGATCCGGTCATATTCCTCGCGTAACGCCTCGCGGGTCGCGCGTTCCTCGTCGGTCAGGTCGACCGTGTTGCCGGAGAGTTCACGCAGACCATGGTCGTGGCCATAGGGGAAGCTCACCGCGACCTCGATCCACTTCCAGCCTTCCTCGGCGACCTGATCGGCGGCTGTCTTCAGCTTCTCGGCCACCATGCGGTCGAGCAGGACCGGGTCTTGCAGCCAGCCGCCATCGTCGGACTGGAACAGATCACGCAGCATGATGCCGCCGGCGACCTCGTAGGCGTCGACACCGACGAAGACGGCCCGTTTATCCGAGGCGCGAACCGCGGTCTCGGTCAGCATCCGCCGGATCTGGTAGGGCTCCTTCTGCCAGCTATCCTTGATCGCGTCCCAGACCTGTTCCTGACGGGCATGGTCGGGGCTGACGGTGAAGGCCATGAGCTGTTCGAGCGTCATACCGTCTTCGGCATAGATCTCGAGCAGGGTCGGCGAGACGGAGGTGAGGCGCAAGCGCTGCTTCACCACGGTGCCGCTGACGAAGAAGGCGGCGGCGATGGCCTCCTCGGTCATGCCCTTGTCGCGCATGGCCTGAAAGGCGCGGAACTGGTCGAGCGGATGGAGCGGCGCGCGTTCCATGTTCTCGACCAGCGACACCTCGTCGATCAGGATGTCGCTGTTGGCGTCGCCGATGACGCAAGGGACCGGAGCGTTCCTGACCAGGCGCTTCTGCTTCACCAGCAATTCGAGCGCGCGATAGCGGCGGCCGCCGGCGGGCACCTCGAACATGCCGGTCTCATTGCCCTCACCGTCGAGGACCGGGCGGACATGCAGGCTCTGGATGAGGCCGTGCCGGGTGATGGACTCGGCCATTTCCTCAATCGAGACGCCGGCCTTGACGCGGCGGACGTTGGACTGGCTCAGCACCAGCTTGTTGAAGGGGATGTCGCGCGCCGACGACAGGATGATCTTCTGAACGGCAGTTGCCATGGACTTTACTCCGCGACGGGCGTCGAGAGCCTCTCTCTCGACCTCCAACCCGTCACGAAGCGAAGCGCCGCCCTCTCACTCTAAGGAGGGCAGCGCCACAGAAGCGGAAAGACGTGAAGCTGGAAACCCGCTTTCCCGCCTTTCCGGTTTTCAGGTCGATCATGCCGCCTGTCGTTCGTCGTCGGCCGAACCGAGATCAGGGCCGAGATCTGCGTCCGGCAGGAAGCCGAGCAGCCAATCGGCCGCCTTGCTCGCCTGGGAGGCAGCGCGGACGATGGCGCGATTGTCTTCGCGCAGCACCTCCAGCCAGGAGCCGATATAGTCAGCGTGGCGGACGGTGGGCGTGATGCCGAGCGATGCGCAGCAGAAGGCCGCGTTGATCTCGGCCACCAGCTCCTCGAAGGCGTATTTCCTGGTGCCGAAACCGCCGGCCAGGTCGCGGCCAAGCCGGGAGGCATGGCCGGTGGCGTGCCCCAGTTCGTGCAGGGCCGTGCGGTGCCAGTTGATCGGCTCGAAATAGGCCTGCGGCGGCGGCACCTGCACATAGTCGTGTGCCGGCACGTAGTAGGCACGATCGCCGCCGATGCGGAAGTCGATGCCCGTCGCTTCGATCAGAGCCTCGACGCGCGGCTCGATGAGACCGGGTGGTGTGGGTGGAGCGACGGCAGTGATGTCCTCCGGCAGACCGTCGCATTGCGCGGCGTTGAAGACGGTGAAGCGCTTGAGGAACGGGATCGCGGCGGCGTCCTCGCCGGTCTCTCTCGCGCGGCGCTTCTCGTCCTCCGACGTGAAGCGGTCGGCATAGACGACGGTCGTGCCGTGTTCGCCCTTGCGGACATTGCCGCCCAGTGACAGCGCCTGGCGGAAGGTAAGCCAGCTCTGGCCGGGAAAACCGTGCTGGATCACAGCGCCCCAGAGGATCAGCACGTTGATGCCGGAATAGTGCCGCCCGGTCGCGGCATTGCGCGGCATAGCGAGCGGCGCCTTGGCCGCGGCCGAACCCCATGGCTGGACCCAGGGCGCACGGCCAGCTTGCAGCTCGACGATGATCTTGCCGGTGATGTCGTCGTAGAGGCTCGCCCGGCAGGAGCCGGCGCGTGCGTTGTGACTTTTCCTGAACATCGAGGTTCTCCGCGACGGGCGCCGGAAACCTCTTCTCCAGCCCTCAACCCGTCACGGGAAACCCGTCCGCACTCTCACTCTAATGGGGCGTTGCGGGGGATCTCCCCGCAGAAGGGGTCGGGCGAGACCTTGGGCTCGACCGCAGGGGAAGGCTTTTCCCCTCCTCACATTCGAATCATAATGTGATCAGCCAGCCCAATAGCTTCGATCTGGCATGTGGGATCATTTGAAAGCGCCAAACCGCCGCTACGCTATCCGAAATTGCGCGTTGAGCTGCTTACATAGTGCTTACATGGTGGGGCGTGCTTGGGCGTGTAAGCAAAGAGCCTCCCGAAGGAGGCTCTCTAATCCACTGCTTTTCCTAGGAAAACTGGAGCGGGCGAAGGGATTCGAACCCTCGACCCCAACCTTGGCAAGGTTGTGCTCTACCCCTGAGCTACACCCGCTCGCCGCGGCTCGTCACCGCAACGGCGCCTATATGGCCGATGCTCGCGGCGAATGCAACAGGCAAATCGCGATCTTTTTTCAGCTCTTCCTCCGCACCCCGGCAAAGCCCGGATTTCCGCGAATGAACGCCTGGGGAAGCGGTGGCCGGGCTTGTCTTGGCGCCGGGCTTTGCCCATAAACCCTGCAATCGAACAATTTTGACGAAGGCGGCCATGACCGGCGCGACGAATCCTAGGACCAAGGCCGACCTGCTCGCCTTCCTCGACACGCTCGGCATCGCCGTCCGGACACACGAGCACCCGCCGCTCTACACCGTCGCCGATTCGCAGGCGCTGCGGGGGACGATTCCCGGCGGCCACACCAAGAACCTGTTCCTCAAGGACAAGAAGGACAGCTTCTTCCTCGTTACCGTCGATGAAGAAGCCAGCGTCGACCTCAAGCAGATCCATCACCTGATCGGCGCGTCGAGCCGTGTCTCCTTCGGCAAGCCGGAGGCGCTGATGGAGCTCCTCGGCGTCGCCCCGGGCGCAGTGACCGTCTTCGGGCTGATTAACGACACGTCGGGCAGGGTCAGGCTGGTGCTCGACAGCGCCCTGATGGAAAACGCCCTGATCAACGCCCACCCGCTGACCAATGAGGCGACAACCTCGATCGCGGCCGCCGACCTGTTGCATTTCGTCAAGGCAACCGGCCACGATCCTGTTATCTTGAAAGTCACCGGCTGATCGCCACATGGTGGCCTGACAGCGGCGCGGTCGGGTGGCCGATGGGCACAGAATACACAGCGGAAGAACCAGTATGAGCAACGAGAACAACCCCTTCGGCGGCATGAGCAGCCAGTATGCGACGAACGTACAGTTTGGCGGCGCCCCCGCCGGCGGTGCTGCACCGGCGGCCGATCTGATCAAGGACACCACGACCGCTGCCTTCAGCGCCGACGTCATCCAGGAATCGCGCAACCAGCCGGTGCTGGTCGACTTCTGGGCGCCATGGTGCGGCCCGTGCAAGCAGCTGACGCCGGTGATCGAGCGCGTCGTCCAGGCTGCGGGCGGCCGCGTCAAGCTCGTCAAGATGAACATCGACGATCATCCCGCGATTGCCGGTCAGCTCGGCATCCAGTCGATCCCGGCGGTCATCGCTTTTAAGGACGGCCAGCCGGTGGACGGCTTCATGGGCGCCGTGCCCGAGAGCCAGATCCGCGACTTCATCGACAAGGTCGCCGGCAAGAATGGCGGCCAGCCGCAGATCGCCGAAGCGCTTGCCGCCGCCACCGAGGCGCGCGACGCAGGCGACCTGCAGACCGCGGTGCAGATCTATGACGCCGTGCTCGAGCAGGCCCCCGACAACCTCGATGCCATCGCGGCGCTTGCCGATATCCTCTTCGAGGCCGGCGACGTTGCCGGTGCAAACGAGGTGCTGGCGCGTGCGCCCGAAGGCAAGCAGGATGCGCCGGCACTGGCCTCCGTGCGTGCCCGAATCGCGCTTGCGGAGGAGGCCGCCGCCCTCGGCGATTCCGCCGAGCTGGAGCGGCGGCTGGCGCAGAACCCCGGGGATCACCAGGCGCGCTTCGATCTCGCCATGATCCAGAATGCAAACGGGCAGCGCACCGAGGCGGCCGACAGCCTGCTCGCCATCGTCAAGGCCGACCGGACCTGGAACGACGACGGCGCAAGGGCCCAGCTGCTCAAGCTGTTCGAGGCCTGGGGCTTCACCGACGAGGTGACGCTGGCGACGCGGCGCAAGCTGTCGTCGCTGCTGTTTTCGTAACGGTTTGTCGCAGGCGCCCTTGCGCTCGACCGTTACGGCCCCAGATGAAGGGGTAGCCAGCTGAGGACCAGATGCAGGCAGGAAACGCGCATTACAGGCTCGACACCGATCTGCCAACGACGCTGGCGGTGTTCCCGCTGACGGCGGCGCTGCTCCTGCCGGGCGGTCGCATGCCGCTCAACATCTTCGAGCCGCGCTATCTGCAGATGATCGACGACGCGATTGCCGGATCGCGGCTGATCGGCATGATCCAGCCGTCGCTCGACGGCACGCTGCGTCCCGACGGCGAACCGGCCCTGTGCCCGGTCGGCTGCATCGGCCGCATCACCTCTCTCGCCGAGACCGGCGACGGCCGTTACCTGATTTCGCTGCAGGGCGTCTGCCGGTTCCGGGTCAGCCAGGAACTGGCGGTGAAGACGCCATTCAGGCAATGCAAGATCACCTGCTTTGGCGCCGACCTCGGCGAGGACAAGGCCGGAGCGGATGTCGACCGGCCGGCGCTGCTCAAGGCATTCCGCACCTATCTCCAGGCCAACGAACTCGAGGCCGACTGGGAGAGCGTCAGCCGCGCCGACAATGCCATCCTGGTCAACGCGCTGTCGATGATGGCGCCATACGGGGCCGCCGAAAAGCAGGCGCTGCTCGAAGCGCCCGACCTCAAGACCCGCGCCGAGACGCTGATCGCGATCACCGAAATGGCGCTGGCGCGCGAAAACGAAGATTTCGGGTCGAGCCTGCAATAGGCGGGGCAACCAGGAGGCTGGAATGGTCGAGGCCAACAAGCGCGACATCGACGTGAAGCTGCTCGAACTGCTGGCTTGTCCGCTGACCAAGGGACCGCTGAAGTGGGATGCCGAGCGCGGCGAACTGGTGTCCAGGCTCGCCCGCCTCGCCTACCCTGTTCGTGACGGCATCCCCGTGATGCTGCCCTCAGAGGCGCGGCAGATTCCGGACGAGGCAGCGCCGAAAGGCGCTCCGTCCTTGGACTGAATTTAAGCTTCCTTCCAGGCCTCCTTCATTGAAAATTACGCCCCTTGGGCATCACGCTGCTAGCCGTGCGGACAAGCCGGTCGTAGCTTTGCACGACACGCGGGTCCTTTGCCGCCTTCTCGGCAGCGCTTTGCCTGGGCCCCGTCACAGAGGGGAGCGCAGCCTTGTCGTCGGCCGATGCCTGGAGTTCCTCCGACATCGCCGCCAGCCAGTGCGTCAGGTCCTCCATCTTGTCGGCAACGATATGGATGACGCCCGACTCCGTCTGCAGCTTGCCGCTGACGCGGATGAATTTCGATCCCATGATGACGGGCCGGAAACGGTTGAAGACCCGCGCCCAGACAATGACATTGGCGATCGAATGCTCGTCCTCCAGCGTGAGGAAGATGGCATTGCCCTTGCCCGGTCGCTGGCGGACCAGAATCAGTCCGGCAACGGACACGCGCCGCCCGTCGGGCACGTCGCCGAGCCGGGCATTCGGCGTGATGCCGGCACGGTCGAGGTGATGCCTGAGAAAGGCGACCGGATGCGCCTTCAGCGAAAGACCGAGCGAGCGGTAGTCGTGGATGACATGCTCGCCGAGCGGCATGGCGGGCAGATACATCTGCGGCTCGTTATCGGGCAAATGAACTTCCGGCTGGTCGAACAAAGGCAGCATTTCGGCGGCGCTCTTGCCATCGAGCGCCCGCACCGCCCATAGCGCCTCGCGCCGGTCGAGACCGATGGAGCGGAAGGCATCGGCCTGGGCGAGCAACTCGACCTCGCCGACATCGAGCCCCGAACGCAGCCAGACATCGCGCACCGAGGCATAGCCCTTGCCGCGCCGTTCGACGAAGGCGTTCATCTTCTTGTCGCCAAGCCCCTTGATCTGGCGAAAGCCGAGCCGGACGGCGTGGCTGGTCCTGATGACGTCGCGCATCTCGGCGTGGCGCCGCTGGATGCGTTTCGGGTCGAAGCCCGAGCGCTCGAGCCTGCAATCCCAAACGGAATGATTGATGTCGACCTGCCTGATTTCGACGCCATGGTCCTGCGCATCGCGCACCAATTGCGCCGGACGGTAAAAGCCCATCGGCTGCGAGTTGAGGATCGCCGCACAGAAGACGTCGGGATAAAAGGCCTTGAACCAGCAGGAGGCATAGACGAGCAACGCGAAAGACGCGGCATGGCTTTCGGGAAAGCCGTATTCGCCAAAGCCCTCGATCTGCTTGAAGCAGCGTTCGGCGAAGTCGCGCTCATACCCACGCGTAACCATGCCCTCGATCATCTTGTCGCGATGATTGCCGATAGTGCCGGTGCGTTTGAAAGTGGCCATGGCGCGCCTGAGCTTGTCGGCCTCGCCGGGGCTGAAGCCGCCGGCGACGATGGCGATCTTCATTGCCTGCTCCTGGAACAACGGCACGCCCAAGGTCTTGCCCAGGATCGCCTCAAGTTCCTTCTTTGGGAATTCGACCTTTTCCTTGCCTTGCCGGCGCCTGAGATAGGGATGCACCATGTCGCCCTGGATCGGACCGGGCCTCACGATCGCCACCTCGATGACCAAGTCATAGAACTCGCGCGGCTGGAGCCGCGGCAGCATCGACATCTGCGCCCGGCTCTCGATCTGGAACACGCCTAGCGTGTCGGCCCGGCAGATCATGTCGTAGACCCTTTGGTCTTCAGCCGGCAGCGTCGCCAGCTCAAGCGGACGGCCATGGGGATCGCGTTCGTCGTAATTCGCCTCAAGCAGATTGAAGGCTTTGCGCAGGCAGGTCAGCATGCCGAGCGCCAGGATATCGACCTTCAATATGCCGACGGCATCGAGATCGTCCTTGTCCCACTCGACCATCTTGCGCTCGTCCATCGCCGTCTTGATGATCGGCACGATCTCGTCGAGCCGGTCGCGGGTGATGACGAAGCCGCCGACATGCTGGGACAGATGGCGCGGAAAACCCATGATGCCGTTGGCATGTTCGATCACATGCCGAGTCACCGGATCGGCCTTGTCGAGCCCCCCGGCCGCCGTTTCCTTCTCGCCAAGCTCGGACGAATACCAACCCCAGATCGAGCCCGACAAAGCGCCCCTGACGTCGTCCGACAGGCCCATCGCCTTGGCGACCTCGCGCAAAGCCGAGCGGCCGCGATAAGTGACGACGGAAGCCGCGAGCGCGGTGCGCTTTGAGCTGTATTTCTCATAAATGAAGGCGATGACCTCGTCGCGTCGCTCATGTTCGAAGTCGACGTCGATATCCGGCGGCTCGCCGCGTTCCACGGAGATGAAGCGTTCGAAAAGCACGTCGACGATATCGGGCCCGACATCGGTGATGCCGATGCAGAAGCAGATGACGGAATTGGCCGCCGACCCGCGCCCCTGGCAGAGGATATCCCTGGAACGGGCGAACTGGACGATGTCGTGCACGGTGAGGAAATAGCGGGCGTAGTTGAGTTCCTCGACAATGCCGAGCTCATGCCGGATGATCCCCTGCACCTTTTCCGGAATACCATCCGGATAGCGCTTTTTCGCTCCTTCCCAGGTCAGTCTTTCCAATTCCGCCTGCGGTTCGAGACCCGATTCCGTCGGTTCGTCGGGATAATTGTATTGGAGCTCCTTCAGCGAGAAATGCAGGCTTTCGGCGAAGCGCAGCGTCTCGGCCAGGGCCTCCGGATGGTTGCGGAAAAGCCTCGCCATATCGGCTGGCGGCTTGAGGTGGCGTTCGGCGTTCGCCTTGAGCTCGAAGCCGGCCTCGGCAACAGGCACGCTGAGGCGGATCGCCGTCAGCACGTCCTGAAGCGGGCGTTGGCCCGGTGCATGGTAGAGCGCATCATTGGTCGCCATCAGCGCCACGCCTGCCATCGCGGCCATGGTCGCGGCCTGTTCGATCCTGAAACGGTCGTTGCCACCGAAATTCGGCGCGACCGCCAGCCACAAGGAGCTGCCGAACCGCTCCCTGAGGCTGCGCAGGAACGTGACGTCATCTTCCGTGGCGGCCGCGACGTCGGGCAGGACGGCAAGCGACAGCAGGTCGCCCCACTCGAAAAGATCCTCCCGATAGAGAAGCGGCGCACCCTTTTCGCTCTCATCCCGGGTATTGGCCTGGGTGAGCATGCGGCACAGATGCCCCCAGCCCTTGCGGTCTTGCGGGTAAGCAAGCATGTCGGGCGTGCCATCAGCAAAGACCAGGCGACAGCCTGGGTGGTAGGCAAGCCCTTCCGTCTCGGCCATCTTCCAGGCGCGGACGACACCGGCCACCGTGTTGCAGTCGGCAAGGCCGATGGCCGAAAGCCCCAGGAATTTCGCCGCCATCACCAGCTCTTCCGGCGCGGAAGCCCCGCGCAGGAAGGAAAAATTCGACTGGATGCCGAATTCAGCATAGCTGGCGGCGGCGACCGTGTTCATGCGAAAACCCCATGCAGGAACCAGCGTGGGGCTGGAGCCTGCGCACCGTACAGGCCCTGCCGGTAGAGCCAGTAGCGGCGGCCATCGGCATCCTCGACCCGGTAATAATCCCGCGTCGGCGCATCGGTTTCTTCGCGCCACCATTCGGGCGCGATCCGTTCCGGTCCCTCGGCACGCGCGACGCGGTGCAAGGCACGGCGCCAGCGGAAATTTTGCGGCGGACCATCCGGCACCTCGGTCAAGGGAACATCGATCGGCTCTGGCGAGCGAAACAGGCGGATCGGGCGCTCCAGGCGGGCCGGCCTGCTGGCGGACCCGCTTTTTGCCTTGCCCACCTTTGCCAATGTCTTCCTGTCTTCTTCCTGCGCGTAAGAAGCGACCGCCGCGGCCCGCTCCGGCAGATGGCTTGCGGCAGGAACAGGTTCGAGGATGGCGGCCTCGCCAAGCCTGGCCGTCACGCGATCGGCGAAGATGGCCAGCTCTTCGCCAGTGTCTTCGATTTCGCCGGCAAGGTCGCCTTGCCGCGCATCGAAGCAGGCCGTCGAAAGCGCCGAGAGGCGAACGAGGTCAAAGCCGCAGCCGGCATCGATGGTCTCGCCAAGCGCGGTCAGCCGTTCATGGAACAGCTTGCGGACCAGGCTGGGTTCGCGGATCGGGCGCGACGCCCCGACCGTGATGCGGCTGACCATGCCGTCGACCCTGAACAGCAGGAGTTCGAGCGCCCGAGCCCCTTCCTCCCGGCGTTCGAGATCGACCTTGAGTGTGGCGGCAAGCAGGCCGACCAGCCGCTCGACATCCTCGATGAGCGACAGCGGGTCGGCAAGATGCCGCTCGACCGAAAGCGGGGCTACCGGCAGGCGCGGCGAGATCGCCTCCTCGAGCCGGCCGAGCGTCTGGTCGAGACGCTCGACGAGTTCAGCCCCGAAGCGGCGGACGAGCGGCGCGCGCGGTCCGTCCATGATCGCGCCGACGGTGCGCAGTCCGACGCTTTCGAGGCTCGCCTTCGTCCTGGCATCGACCCTGAGCGCCGACAGCGGCAGGCGGGAAAGAAAATTGCGCTCGCCGCCCGGCGCAATGATCTGGCCGGCGGCGAAACGCGCTGCCGCCCAGGCAGCGCCTGGCGTCGAGGCAAGGCCGGCGCGGACATCGAAACCCTGATGGAAGAAACGGGCCATGAGATCGGCAAGCAGGGCCTTTTCGCCACCGAAGAGATGGGCGCAGCCGGTGATGTCGAGGAACAGGCCGTTTTCGCCGTCGAGCGCGACCAGTGGCGTGTAGCGGTCGCACCAGTCGGCGAGGCTTTCGAGCAGCCGACGGTCGGCTTCGGGATCGGCCTCGACGACGTCGATCGAGGGGTGCATGGCGCGCGCTTCGGCAATCCCCATTCCCGGCCTCAGCCGCAGTGCTTCAGCCTGCTCGTCGAGGGCGGCGATGCGCTGGGTGTTGTTCTCCCGATGGCTGACCACCAGAGGCTGGTTCGGCCGCTGGCCTGAACGCCACGACCGTCCCAACCGCCGCCTGAGGATCCGCTCGGCTGCGAGATGGGGAAACCACAGCGACACGATCCTCTGGGCTGTGTCTTCTTTCTTCGAGGGTGTGTGCATCGGGGTTCCATTCCAGAATGAATTTGCCGGGAAGCGCCGTGCGGCTCTTGCCGATTTCGACCGAGATGGCGGGCGGGCCGATGGAACCGGCAAGCGGACCGGCGACGGTATGGCGAAGCGATGCCGGGGCCGGCGAAGCGATGAGCCTGACGGGCGCTGCCGTGGCCTCCGGTTCAGCCGACTGTCGCAGCAGGAGCACCGGCCGGCCCGCATCCTGCGCCCGGCGGTGCAGCCGGCGCGTCGCCGTGAGATCCAGGCTGCGCGGGTTGCCGCGCAGTTCGACGATGACGGCGGCAAGCTCGCCGATGCGGGCGGCTTCCTCGGCGATCCACAGTGCGTCGGCGGGCTTGGGCGCTTCGGCAAAAAGCAGGCGTTCCGGCGCGAGGCCAAAAAGCCAATCCAGTCCCGCCGCATAAGGAAGCCCGGCCTCGCGGAAGATTTCGGCGGTGCCGATCCACAGCACCAGTGCCCCCGGCTTCTGGCTGGCTTTGAGCATCAGGCTGACGAGGCATAGCGCCAGGCCCGCAGCCGCCCCCGCATTGCGGGTTTCCGTGCCATGGATCTCGGTCAGCGCGGCTTTGGGCAGCCCGCCGCCCAGGGCCTCGTCGAGGCGCTCGACACCGGTCGGCAGGAAGAAGTCGCGCGCCGAGGCAACGCCGTTGCGTCGAACCAGGACGCCGGCGGGCGGCCGGTTGTCGGAAGGCGACACCAGCAGCTCGGGCAGCGTACCCTCGATCTTCGCTATCTTCTGGCGCAGGGCAAAAACGACGTCCCGCGCCACGGCGCTGGTCGCCATGTCGATCTGCCTCCGGCTAATTGTTCCCGTTATGTTCTTATAGATTCCAGAGGCTCTGATCAGAGTCAAGCCGATTCATGGGGAATTTATTCCTCTCCCGGAGGCAACCCGCTCACCGCTTATTTATCGCCCGGGCGGCAAAGGCCTCGTAAGCGAAGCGGTGAAAGGCTATATGCCCTCAAAAGGAAGAATAATGGCCCGCATCTACAAGACCCGCGCCTGGCACGACCAGCTTTCGCCCTCGATCGAGGAGATGGAGCTCCTGGCGCTCGAATCCTATGCCCACCTGCCGGAGGAGTTTCGCCAGCTGACCGGCGAGGTCGTCATCCAGCTGGCGGAATTCCCCACCGACGAGATCATGGACGACCTGTCGCTGGAAACGCCGTTCGACCTGCTCGGGCTTTTCGAGGGGCGCGGCATCGCCGAGCGCTGGAACCCGCAGACCGGCGAAGGCCCCAACCGCGTGACGCTCTACCGCCGCGCCATCCTCGACTACTGGGCCGAGAACGAGGAGACGCTGGGCGACATCGTCACCCACGTGCTGATCCACGAGATCGGCCACCATTTCGGCCTGTCGGACGACGACATGGAACGGCTGGAGGAAGCCGCCGAATAGGCGGCGAACCAGCGCCGAAAATCAGAAATCGCTGAGCTTGATACCGGGGTCGTATTCGACGCCTTCGACGTCCTTCACCACGGCCTGGCCGCAGCGCATGGTCTTGCTGTCGGCGTCGAAGGAATAGGTCGGCGAGCCGAACAGGTGCCAGCCCTTGTTCACCGCTGCCGTGACCTTGTGGCAGAAGGTGGCATCGTCGGGACCGGTCAGGAAGCGGTAGAGTTTCATTTTTCGTCTCCCGTCATCTCGGCGATCATCGCAGCCCTCGCCAGCATCTTCTCGGCCTGCACCAGGTGCAGCCGCTCGACCATCCTGCCACCGAGCGAGATTACACCGCGCGAGGCATTTTCGGGAAGCGCGAAGGCGCCGACGACAGCGCGTGCTTCGGCAAGTGCTGCGGCCGATGGCGAGAATGCCGCATTGGCCGGGCCGATCTGTGCCGGGTGGATGACGGTCTTGCCGGAAAAGCCCATGGCCGCGGCCTCGCCGCACTCATCGGCAAAGGCGTCCAGATCGCGGAAATCGTTGGAGACGCTGTCGAGCATGTCGACGCCGCCGGCGCGGGCGTAAAGCACCATCTGCAACAGCCACGGCTGGAGGTAGCGGCGGTCGGGCGTGATCATCACCCCGGTATCCTTGGCGAGGTCGTTGAGCCCGGCGATCAGGCACGACAGCCGGGCCGAAGGATCGCGGCCGAGCTCGGCGATGGCCGCCAGGTTGACCAGCGCCCGCGGCGTCTCGATCATCGCCCAGAGTTTCAGCGTGTCGGGGGCGTCGGCCTCGTCGAGCACGTCATTGGCTTCCAGCAGGTCGCGCGGCGTCTCGATCTTGGGCAGCACCACCCCGTCGGTGGCCCAGCCGCTCGCCGCCGCAAGATCGTCAGCACCCCACGCACTTTTCAGCGAATTGATGCGCACGACATATTCGCGCGCGCCGGCCGGCCTTTCGGCGAAGAATTTGGCCAGCCTGTCGCGCGCCGCGGCCTTTTGCTCGGGCAGCACGGCATCCTCCAGGTCGAAGATGACGGTATCGCAGGCAAGCTGCGGCAGCTTGGCGATGGCCTTCTCGTTGGTGGCGGGCACGAAAAGCGCCGAACGGCGCGGGCGGGAGACAGAATGTGACATCTGGTCTTCTTGCCCGGCAATGCTGGCCCTTGCAAGGGCTTGCCGGGCAATGCGGTAACTGCTTTTGTCCTCCATCATAACAGGACGGGAACACTTCATGGCACGCTACGACGTGGTCATCATCGGCGGCGCGATCGTCGGCAGCTCGGTCGCCTATTATCTGCGCGACGAGGGTTTTACCGGCTCGATCGCGCTGATCGAGCGCGACCCGCAATTCGCCCATTCGGCAACGACGCTGTCCTGCGCCTCGATCCGCCAGCAATTCTCGATCCCCGAGAACATCCGCCTGTCGCAATTCACGCTCGGCCTGTTCCGGCGGCTGAAGGACGAGTTCGGCGCCGACGCCGACATCGGCTTCCGCGAGGGCGGCTACCTGATCCTCGCCGGCGAGAACGGCCTGCCGATCCTCAAGGCGAACCACCAGGCGCAGATGGCCGAGGGCGCCGACATCGTGCTCGAGGACGCCGAACAGCTGGCCAAGCGTTTTGCCTGGATCTCGACCGAGGGCATTTCCGCCGGCGCCTATGGCCGCACCGGCGAAGGCTGGTTCGACGCGCATGCCATGCTCGGCCTGTTCCGCAAGGCGCTGAAGACCAGAGACATCGACCTGATCACCGCCGAGGTGACCGGCATCGAGCGGGAGCGCAACCGCGTCACAGCCGTCACCCTTGCCAATGGCGAGCGCCTGGAGGCCGGCACCATCGTCAATGCCGCAGGCCCCAACGCCGGCAACGTCTCCGCCATGGCCGGCATCGCGCTGCCGGTCGAGCCGCGCAAGCGCAACGTCTTCGTCTTCGAGGCGCGCGACAGGTTCGCCGACATGCCACTGATGGTCGACCCCAGCGGCGTCTATGTTCGCCCCGAGGGTTCGGTCTACATCACCGGCGGGGCCGAGAGCGAGGACGGCGAACAGGCCGCCGACCCGCAAGACTTCAACCCCGACTGGGGCCTGTTCGAAGACGTGATCTGGCCTGTGCTGGCGACGCGCGTGCCGGCCTTCGAGGCGATCAAGGCGACGCAGGCCTGGGTCGGGCACTACGACTACAACGCGCTCGACCAGAACGCCGTCATCGGCCCGCACCCGGAAGTCGCAAACTTCATCTTCGCCAACGGCTTTTCCGGCCACGGCCTGCAACAGGCGCCCGCAGTCGGCAAGGCGCTGGCCGAGCTCATCGTCCATGGCGGCTACCGCTCGATCGACTGCTCGGCCTTCGGCTACCAGCGCATCGCCGAGGGCCGGCCGTTCCGCGAGCTGAACGTGATCTAGGGTTTCCGGCACCTGCCCTCATCCCGAGTCTTTTCGCCCTCATCCTGAGCCTGTCGAAGGATGAGGGCGCTCCATTCGCCCTCGCCCCTGGGCAAGGGACCCGCATTGCCTCTCTGGATATCCTGCACCGAAATGGGCTTCGCCCCTGTCCCGGCATGGATCCCCGTAACCCTGCGCGGCTTCGCCGCTTCGGGCACGAGGATGACGAGGAAAGGGGGCGTCGTCGCCAATCGCCAACGCTGGCAATTGGCGAGAATTCCAAGGCATCCAAGGCATTCGTCATCCTCGGGTCGTGCGAGCGCAGCGAGTGCGGAGATCCCGGGGACCCATGCCGCGACGGGAATGAAGCCCATGTCAGTGCAAGCACTGCCCTTCTTCGCCCTCGCCCTTGGACAAGCCCACCCTTCGACTGGCTCAAGGTGGGGAGCGCGCACGAAAATTCCGCCGGCCTGGCGCACCAGCCGGATTTTCCAAGGGAAGCCGACGCATGAGGCGCGCCTTCTTCAGTAGTCTGATTGCGGCCCGCCACCATGCGTCCGCCCGTGCTCTTGCCCCACCCTCGTGCCGTCGGTCGCATTTTCGCGCCACGGCTGGCAAGGCCTCGGCTTGGGAGCTCAACACCCGGCAACGCCACCGTCAGTGCCGCCAGCCAAGACACCGTCCACCCTCACCGGATCCCCGGTGCGCACAGGCTTTGTCAGCCCGCCAGCCCGTGCCGAAATCCATCAAGATCAATGTAGCACAACGTCAGAGGGCACCCCGCAATAGGTCAAAAAGGCTATCTGTTCGCCGAAGTCGTGTCAGCGTAACGTGCCGCTAGGTAGTTGGGGGGCCCAATGAACCGGTGGCTCGGCGTTTTATTACTCTTGGTCTGTTCGAGTAGTGCGGTCCTGGCAAACGAAGAACTGCTGGGTCGCTGGACTGGAGGCCTTACCTGCGGTCCAGATAAGAACCTCCCGTTGACGCTATCCATCACCGAGGCCAGGAATGGGAAGCTGAAGGGCGTTTTCGAGTTCCGGTCCGGGTGGCACAAGGCAAAATACCATGTCGTCGGCACGACCACGTCGACAGGCGCGTTTCAGTTGGATCCCGGACCATGGATCATGCAACCCACCGGCTTCCGAGCCGTCGGACTGCAGGGACAGGTCGCTCGTTTCGGTAGCCGTCCCATGATCCAGGGGACGCTCCTCGATTGCAAAGGCGGATCCTTTACTGCTTTTTTGCAGCCACCGCCCGAAGAGCCACCGCCGCCCCCTCTAGCAGAAATGTTCGACCGAAAAGGTCCCCAGTGGATAAAGGCTGTCCGCGATCGAGTCCAAGAATACGTCAGGAAGCGTGTGGACAAGCCGCGCTGGTGGAACCAACTCGAACGCGAAGTTGGATTCAGCAAAGTCGATCAAGCGACCAGGGAGACGCTGCTGGCGGAGGTTAGGGAAGCGCGGGCCGATGTCCGAGCCGATGCTCTCCTGCAAGAACTTGCATCTGGCCCGAAGGAGTTTCCTCAGGGCATAGGAAGGGCTCTCTTTATTTTCCGACAGGCACAGACGTCAGAATGGCCCGACAAGACCAAGCTTCGGGTCTACAAAGCCTGCCAAAAACAGGTAGCTGAAGTACTCCGGCCCAAGTTGACGGAGATTGCGGCTTTGGCAGCAAACCTGCCCACCACCTTGGAAGGTCTGGCAGAGGCCCGCGCGGCAATTGCTCCGATGGAAGACTATCGACATTCTCTCGAACAGGCGTTTGGAACTCTAGACCAAGAAAACCTGCTGTCTCCCATGTTGAAACGGATTGCAGAACTTGAATTGAATCCGGCCATAGCAATTGCATTTCGCGAAGCGCTGGCGGTAGCGCGACAACAATCTGACCCCCGCACAGCGACCGAGAACGTCATTTACAATGTCCTTGGTCAGGCAAGTTCGTCATATCCGCTTGCCGCGATCGCGGCGGAAGGGCGGAAACTGGCCGCATTGGCTGAGGTTGTGGTCGAGAGCATCGCAAGTGAAGAGGATCGCTCCGAACCGAGTGCCAGTGACATGGCAGCCTATATGTTCACCCTCGTAGAACGCTTCAATGCACCGTTAGCAGCAATGCGATGCGCTCCGGGGCAGCATGATGTGACCGACCTGCCCAGATGTCAGTTGGGAGAATTGGAAGCCAGACTGAAAAAAATTGTCAAGTCTGGCTGCCGGGCAGAGAAGCCAGGCCAACAATATGTCTGCGATTTCGATCAGTATTCGCAGCTCGTCTACTTCCGCACGGGCGAGCCTCCGATGGACAGCTTTGCACTGTCGACTCGCTTCCCTGGAGGGCGCATGGAGGGCCCGCAAAAGGTACGTTTTGTCCGCCAGGTTCTTGGTGGAGGATGGGTCGGCTCGCGCGCAAGTCCCGAATAGGCGGGCAATACCCCTCCGGCTGGTCAGCCGACGCGCCCTACAGCAGCACCGCCACGCTAGGCCGGCGGGTGGTTTCCGTCAACAATGCAGGCGAAAGGCGCTGCGCCGGCAGGACTCGTTGTCCGCCGGATGATCACCTGTCCCGCCCGGAAGATGGTCCCGGGTGAAGCGGGTGGCTACGCCGCTGGCTTCTTGCGGCGCGCCGGCTTGGCCGGGGCTGGCTCCTGGGTTGCCTCGATGGCAAGCCGTGCCGCCCGAAGCCGCGCGGTCTTGGCCTCGCGTGCGATGACCTCGGCATGGAGGATCGAATGCGCCACCCGGGTGGTCATGTCGCCCTTTGCTTCGGCCTTGTTCTGCGAGGGGACAAACAAATTGTCCTTGGTGATGGAACTCGCCATGCGGTTTCTCCTGAAACGAAAAAGGCCGGGAACTCCCGACCTTCTCCTGATTGCCTCGACGGCCGATGCCAGTTCATCCGTGGTCAGCGGCCGGAAGCAATGCGTTAGGCAGCCTGAAGATTCTCGGCTGCGTTCTTGCCGCTGCGGTTGTCGCGCACGACGTCGAAGTTCAGCTTCTGACCCTCGACGATGGTGCGCATGCCGGCACGCTCGACGGCCGAGATGTGGACGAACACGTCCTGCTCGCCGGTGTCGGGTGCAATGAAGCCGAAACCTTTGGTGGCATTGAAGAATTTAACGGTACCAGTAGCCATGACGAAACCTTTCAATCGACATAGTGAAGTATTCGCCGAGCAGAATGCAGGGCGATGTTTTCCGATCGATTTTGAGGGGGAAGATCGTAGAGGCGCCAGGCGCGCGGAACAAAGTTCTACAGCAAGATCGATTGGTCCAATATAGTGCTCAATACGACAATAGCAAGGCTGGCCCGAAAAAGGGCGGCACGACGGCCTTGCAATCGCGAACCCGGCACCCCACATAGGCTTCATCGGCGAGCTTGCCGGGAGCGAAACGCGCATCGGGATACGATGACCGGGTTTTGCCGCGAGCCGCTGCATTTGCCCTGATTGACGGCATGCCGACCACGGATGTACCGGCAGCATGACAGGTCTCAGGAGCCAGAGGGAAGCGGGCATTGCCCGCTTTTTTCTTGTCCGGCGTTTGCCTTGCCACTACGGCAACTTCCCTTGATCCTGATCAATGTCCTGCGCACCGTGACGTATAGGGGTAGGCAGACGGCGCCAGCGAGGGAGGAAGCTATGGCAGACGTGAAGGGAACGGCGCAGCCGCAGGGCAAGCGCCCGGGCGCGCTGCCGGAGGTGCGGGCGTTGACGGTCGCCGACATCAGGCAGAGCCTGGCGGAAGGAGCGGCCGACTTTGCCCGCTGCCCGGCGGTCGGGCTGATGATCGGGGCCGTGTTCATGGTCATCGGCATGGCGATCACGGTGTCGCTGCTGGTGCTGCACGAACCCTGGCTGATCTATCCCTTCGCCATTGGCTTCCCGCTGGTCGGGCCGTTTGCCGCCGTCGGCCTCTACGAGGTCAGCCGCCGGCTGGAGGCCGGCCAGGCGCCCACCCTCGGCGAGGTGCTCAGGGTGATCTGGGCCCAGCGCCGCCGCGAGGTGTCGTGGATGGCCTTCGTCATGCTGTTCGTGTTCTGGATCTGGATGTACCAGATCCGTCTGCTGATCGCGCTGATCCTCGGCCGCATGTCGTTCGCCACGCTCGACCGCTTCGTCGACGTGGTGACGACCACCAGCGAGGGCTGGATCTTCCTCGGCATCGGCCATGTCGTCGGCGCAGCACTCGCGCTGGTGCTGTTTTCCATCACCGTGATCTCGATCCCGATGCTGCTCGACCGCGAGGTCGATTTCGTCACCGCCATGATCACCTCGGTGCGCACGGTACTGGCGAGCCCCGTCGTCATGCTGGGCTGGGGCCTGGTGGTGACGCTTGCGGTGCTGGCCGCCTGCGTGCCGTTCTTCCTCGGCCTGCTGGTGGTGCTGCCGGTGCTCGGCCACGCGACGTGGCATCTCTATCGCCGCGCGGTGGTGTAGGGGGCGGCGAGGCCCCCCATCCTTCGACAGGCTCAGGATGAGGGGAGAGCGCGGCGAAGCTCAGTTCCAGGCGGCACCGGCGACCTGGCGGACGGCGGCGTTAAGCCGGTTCCAGACATTGATCAGGCCGATCGAGAGGATCAGCGCCGACAGCGTCTTCTCGTCATAGTGGCGCGCGGCATCGGTCCAGACGTCGTCGGGCACCGGGTCGGCCTTGTCGCTCACGCGGGTGACCGCCTCGGTAAGCGCCAGCGCGGCGCGCTCGGCCTCGCTGAACCACGGCGTGTCGCGCCAGGCGGCGACGGCGAAGATGCGCTCGTCCTTCTGGCCGGCCTTCCTCAGTTCGAGCGAGTGCATGTGGACGCAGACGCTGCAGCCGTTGATCTGACTGGCGCGCAGGTGGATCAGCATGCGCGTCACCTCGGGCAGGCTGTCGATTTCGGTCGCCTTGTTGAGCGCCTGCAGCGCCTTCAGGGCTTCGGGCAGGACGAGGGCCGGGTTGTTCATGCGGGCTCGCATTTTTCGCTTCCTTTCGCGGTCGGGTGCGGTCGATGGTGACGCCGCCGGCCACGTGACGGGTCTCTGTCACATCGGCCAGGTTTCGTTCGTCATCGCCATGACGTATGCCGAAGAGGAGACGTGACAGATGAACGACGAAAATTTTCTGAGCGAGCGATTTGCCGCCAATCGTGGGCATTTGCGCGCCGTGGCCTACCGCATGCTGGGCTCGGCCAGCGAGGCCGAGGACGCCGTGCAGGAGACCTGGCTGAGGCTGGTGCGGACCGGCGCCGGCGACATCGACAATCTCGGCGGCTGGCTGACCACTGTCGTGGCCCGCGTCTGCCTGGACATGCTGCGCCAGCGCAAATCGCGGCGCGAGGATCCGCTGGACGTCGAAGGGCCGGACGAGGTCGCCGACGATGCTGCCGGCATCGACCCCGAGCGCGAGCTGGCGATGGCCGACGCCGTCGGGCTGGCGCTGCTGGTGGTGCTGGAGAGGCTGGCGCCGGCCGAGCGCATCGCCTTCGTGCTGCACGACATGTTCGACCTGTCTTTCGACGACATTGCGCCCATCGTCGAGCGCACGCCGGTTGCCGCGCGGCAGCTGGCCAGCCGCGCCCGGCGGCGCGTGCAGGGCAGCGACGAGGCCGGCGCACCCGACCGGACGCGGCAGCGAGAGGTGGTGGACGCGTTCCTTGCGGCATCGCGCGGCGGCGACTTCGCCGGCCTGCTGGCCGTGCTCGACCCCGACGTGGTGTTCCGCGCCGACGCGGCAGCGGCCCGGCTGGGCTCGGCCGCCGAGCTGCGCGGGGCGCAGGCGGTGGCGCAGAACTTCAAGGGCCGCGCCCAGGTCGCCCGCCCGGCACTGGTCGACGGCTCGATCGGCCTGCTGATCGCGCCGATGGGCAAGCTGCGCGTCGTGCTGGCCCTCAAGCTCGACGGCGACAGGATCGTTGGCATCGACGCCATCGCCGATCCGGATCGGCTGGCGCAGCTGGACGTGGCGCTGCTGGCTTAGTCGATCGTGGGAGGTCGGCGACAGAGCGCCGACCTCCCACGGGACTCACTTCATCAGATGCTTGGCCACCGCTTCATAGGCCGGCAGCGAGGTCGGGTCGTTGGCGGCATTGCCGGCGGTGGGGTGCGACGAGAAACGGGCGATGACGACGCGCGCCTTGGGATCGATGTAGAGCGCCTGGCCGTGCACGCCACGCGCCATATAGGCGCCGTGGTCGTTGTTGGTGATCCACCACATGCCGCGATAGCTCCAGCCCTTGAGCAGTGCATAGCCGGCTTTTTCGAACGCCGCCTTGTCGCCGCCGGCACGGATGCGGGCGATCGCCGCTGACGGCACCAGTTGCTGGCCGTTGAAAGCGCCGTTGTCGAGCAGGATCTTGCCGAGCCGCGCCATGTCGCGCAGGCCGGCGTTGAAGCCGCCGCCGGCAAAGGACGTGCCGGTGGAATCGACGGTGTAGTAGGCGTCCTGCTCGGCGCCCATTTTGCTCCAGATCCGCTCCGACATGAACTGGGCGACCGACTGGCCGGTGATGCGCGCAATGATCCAGCCGAGCGCGTCGGTGTTGATGGTCTTGTAGCCGAAGGCCGTGCCGTGCTCGCCTTCCTTGCGCACCGTCTGCAGGTATTCGAAATAGCTGCGCGGGCCAGTGTAGCCTTCCGGCTTGGGCAGCGGGCTGCCGGCAGCCGAATAGACCCAGACGTCGGCGTTGGGATCGGCATAATCCTCGCTGTAGCGCAGGCCGGTGGTCATCTCGAGCACCTGCCTGACGGTTGCGTCGCCAAAGGCGCTCTTGGCGAGTTCGGGCACGACTGATGCCACCTTGGCGTTTTCGTCGAGCTTGCCTTCGGCCACCAGCATCTCGCCCATCAGGCCGGTGAGCGACTTGGTGACCGACATGGCGCCGTGCTGGCCGGCATCGTCGAGGCAGCCGAAATAGCGCTCGTAGACGATCTTGCCGTCATGCATGACGACGATGCCGTCGGTGTAGTTGGCGGCCAGCGACTGCTCCCACGTCATTTCGGCGTCGCCGCCGAGCGGGGTGAACTTCACCGCGTCGATGGTCTCGTCCAGCTCGCGTTCGAGCGGCGCCGGCGCGCCGAGGCCGCGGCTGACATTGACCGTCGGCATCAACTGGCGGAAATGGCACACCGTCCAGCGCATCTTGGGAAAGCTGAAATAGTCGGGATCGGTGAAGCGGATGATCTTGTCCGCCGGCGGCGGCGAACCGACCATCCAGCCGAGCTTGACGGGATCGGACTCTGCGGCTGACAGCACTTTTGCCTCCTGTGCCCAAGAGATCGACGGGGTTGCCACGGCAAACATTGCCGCGACCAGCGCAGCGCCCGCGAAACCGCCCCTGACTGCATCCAACCCAGCTTCAGAAATTGACGACGACATTGGCGAAGGCTCCTGTCCACACCGGTGCATCGAAACTGACGACGGAGTCGGCTCCGGGACCGGGAAATGAAACGCTGAACCCGGCGGTGAAATAGGTGTTGGGATTCAGCACGCGGTTGTATTCGATGAAAAAGTCGTCCGACAGATGCTTGGCGGAGACGCCGGCGACCGGATTGGGCACGCCGTTGATGATCTCGAGATGCGTGCCCTGGCCGAACTGGATCGGGCTGCGCAGTTCGTTGGCGCTGATATAGGCGTAGCGCAGGGTCAGCGTGTCGATCTCGGTCGGCGTAACGCGCAGGCTGAGCTGGTGGGCGTTGACGTTGGAATTGATGAACACCATCGACGACTTCGAGCCTGTCGACCAGGAACTCGGGCTGCCCTCGTAGTAAAGCGGGTCGAAGCGCTCCAGACGCGACGTCGACGGATCGTCGCCGGAGAATGTCTGGTAGGAATAAGCGATCGTCGGTGCCCACGAGTATTCGGCGAAGGTGTAGCCGACCTGGACGCGGCCGCCCCATGCCCGCATGTCGATGCGGTCGTTCCATTGGTAGGCGAAATCGCCGGCGACGAACAAATTCTCGAAACTGTCGCCGAACGGCATGGCGCGGCCGTAGACATTGACGAAGTTCAGCCCGTCGCGGCCATTGGCAACCAGCGTCGGCACCCCGATGCCGCCGGGCGCGGCCTGCGGGTAAGGCGAGTCGGATTGCAGCACATGGCCGAAGGTCATGCCGGCAAAGGTGTCGGACTCGCCATCGTAGCGGAAATCGCCGCCGACGATCCTGGTCTGGGTGTCGCTTTCGTTCAGCTCGTTGGCATCGAGATAGAATGCCGTGGCGGTGAAATCGTCGAAGCCAAAACTGCCGATCGAAGCCATTTCCCAGGCCTTGCGCGGGCCGAGCTTGAGCGCGCCGCGGTCGAAGCCGCTCGACCCGCCATTGGCGAGCAGCATGCCGGTGCCGGCCTTGAATGTGCGGGGACCGACCGAGAGATCGAAGGACGGATCGCTGTTTTCGTCCGAGCGCAAGCCGAGATAGCCCTCTTCCAGCGTGACGCGGCCAGTGTTTCCGGTTGCGTAGGCATCGATGCCGAGCGTGCCCGAGGCAACGGCCGAGACCTTGCCATAGGCCACCAACCCGCCCAGGTCCTGGGTGAAGCTGAGGCCGGGCAAAATGTAGCCTTCGAGCCAGGTCGGATTGGAATTGAACCCGGCCGACGGTGCGAATGTATCTGAATAGTTCCAGAACACATTGTGTTCGGTCACCACGTTCAGGCCGGCCTGAAGATGCATCCGGATCATCAGCCCGTCATGGTCGAGCAGCAGCATGCGGTCGTCGGCGGCAAGCGCGCGTTCGGAGGCGAGGAGGCTTGCGGAGACCAGTGCTGCGCCCGCCCAGCCGAGAATCCGCCATTTCCGCTGCCTGGTCTTGAGCCTCTGCGGGCGGACCTGCCCTTGCGCGGCCCCTGGGTCGATGTCGCTGCCCCTAGCCCCCATCGTTGCATGGCCTCCGAATGTGCGCCGCGAGCCGAAGCAGCCAGTCTGTGATTCTCGACTTTACGGCGAGCGAGGCGGAAACGGCAAGGCGAGGCGGCGACATCCGCCCGGCGACGTGTCGCATCCGTCACTTTTAAGCGACGTCGCTTGTTGAACCGTTCCCGGAGGCGCACAATCCACGGCCGCGACGGAAGAGGAGGTGTCACTCCATGGGAGGAATGCACCATGAACGACTTGAGCCTAACGACGCTGGATGGCGGCATGGCGATGGTCAGTGCCACGACGCTTGACGCCTTTGCTGCCAGCCTGCGCGGGGAAGTCCTCAATGCCGGCGACGCCGGTTATGACGAGGCCCGTACCATCTGGAATGCCATGATCGACCGCCGGCCCGGGCTCATCGTGCGCTGCGCCGGTGCTGCCGACGTCATCGCCACGATCAATTTCGCACGCGACAACAAGCTGCTCGTCGCCGTGCGCGGCGGCGGCCACAACATCGCCGGCAGTGCGGTCTGTGACGGCGGGCTGATGATCGACCTCAGCAAGATGAAATCGGTGCGCGTCGACCGTGTCGCACGGCGCGTCTGGGTAGAGCCCGGCTGCACGCTGGCCGACCTCGACAAGGAAACCCAGGCGTTCGGCCTCGCGGTACCCACCGGCATCAACTCGACCACCGGCATCGCAGGGCTGACGCTCGGCGGCGGTTTCGGCTGGACGACCCGCAAGCTCGGCCTGACCATCGACAACCTGCTATCGGCCGACGTCGTGACCGCCGACGGCGAACTGGTGCGGGCGAGCACGGCCGAGCATCCGGACCTGTTCTGGGCACTGCGCGGCGGCGGCGGCAATTTCGGCGTCGTGACGGCGTTCGAGTTCAAGCTGCACAAGCTCGGGCCGCAGGTGCTGGCGGGGCTGGTCGTGCATCCCTTCGACGACGCCAGGCATGTGCTCGCGGAATACCGCGCAGCGCTGGAGGATGCGCCCGACGAACTGACCTGCTGGACCGTGGCGCGGCAGGCACCGCCGCTGCCGTTCCTGCCGGCAGACTGGCATGGCAAGGAGGTGCTGGTGCTGGCCATGTGCTACAGCGGCGATCTCGAAGCCGGCGAGAAGGCAACGGCTGCCCTGCGCAGCATCGGCAAGCCGATCGTCGACGTGGTCGGCCCGAACCCGTTCACCGGTTGGCAGGCGGCCTTCGACCCTCTGCTCCAGCCCGGCGCGCGCAACTACTGGAAGAGCCACGACTTCATCGAACTGGCCGACGAGACGATCGACATTCTCGAAGGCGCGATCAGGAACCTGCCCGGGCCGGAATGCGAGATCTTCATCGGCCATGTCGGCGGCGCCGCCGGGCGGGTGGCGACGGATGCCACCGCCTTCCCGCAGCGCAACGCGCATTTCGTCATGAACGTGCATGCACGCTGGCGCGAGGCGAACATGGACAATGCCTGCATCGACTGGGCCCGCGACATTTACGAAGCGGCGCGGCCGCAGGCGGTGGGCACCGCCTATATCAACTTCATGCCGGCGGATGAGGCCGACCGGGTCGAAGCGGCCTATGGCAGCAACTATGCCCGGCTGCTGGAGGTGAAGCAGAAGTACGACCCCGACAATTTCTTCCGCATGAACCAGAATGTGCGGGCCAAGACCGCACGCAAGGCGGCCTGACCCCCCGGAGGCGTGCCGGTTTCAGCCGGCACGCTGCTTCTGCCCATGAGTCATTCGCGGCGCAGGCTTGACAGACGGCTTTATCCTTCATAACCACATTGTTATAGACAAAGGTTGTGAAATGACGCCGTCCGAACGCCTCGACGCCACATTCACGGCTCTCGCCGATCCAACGCGGCGGGCGATCCTTGCACGGCTGATGCAGGGAGAAGCCTCCGTCATGGAGCTGGCCGAGCCATTTGCGATGAGCCAACCGGCGATTTCCAAACACCTGAAGATGCTGGAGCGGGCCGGGCTGATCTCGCGCGGCCGCGATGCCCAGCGGCGGCCCTGCCGCATCGAGGGCGAGGCGCTGGCTCAAGTGACCGGCTGGCTCGAGGACTACCGCAAGGTCTGGGAAGGCAACTTCAAGCGGCTCGACACCCTGCTGGCCGAATTGCAGGCCAACCAGGGCAAGGCCTGACGCAGCAAGGCCAGGAGGAAACGACGATGAAGCACAGGCTGGAAGTGACGACGCCGAGCGACCGCGAGATCGCCATGACCCGCGTCTTCGACGCGCCGCGCGACCTGGTGTTCGACTGCTGGACCGTTCCCGCGCTGCTGAAACGCTGGATGACGGGGCCGGACGGCTGGTCGTTTGCGGTCTGCGACGTCGACCTGAAGGTCGGCGGCAAGTATCGCTTCGTCTGGCGCCACGAGGACGGCCGCGACATGGGCATGACCGGCACTTATCGCGAAATCTTCCGGCCGGAAAGGATCGTCAGCGTCGAGCTGTTCGACATGGACTGGACCGACGGCGAGGCGCACTCGACGCTGGTGTTGACGGAGAAGGACGGCCGGACGATCTCGGTCAACACCGTGCTCTACAGCTCGCGCGAGGCGCGCGACGGCGCGATCGCCATCGGCATGGCCAAGGGTGTCGAGGCGGGCTACGACCGGCTGGACGGCGTCCTGGCGGAACAGGTCGCAGCGAAGTAGGGCGGGCGCGGGCGCACGTTCTTTGACAGGCCATCCTTCGACAGGCTCAGGATGAGGGCGGATGAACGTTCAGCGGCAGACGCGACGATAGATATTGCCGAACAGCCGGATCTGGCAGCTCTGCTTGACCATCGGCACCTCGGGTCGCTGGATTGGCGGCACCACGATCTGGCGGTCCTGTTCGCGGAAGCGTTGCTGTTCGCGCTGGAATTCGATGCGGTTCTGGCGGCTCTGCAGGATCTGCAACTCGTTGAAGCGGCCCTCGCGCGCCAGCTGGTTGCGGTCCGGCTGCCCCGGCAGGTCGATGGCAAGCGCCGGCACAGCACCGGCAAGCAATATGCCCGCCGCCACCAGGGTTGCCAGTTTCGAACTCGCTTTACTCGGCATCGACAGGTCTTCCGGTGCGAGAATCCGCACAGGATGAAAGGTAGTACGCATATCGGCCGAAACAATGGCGTCATCCGCCGCGCGCCTTTTCGGCCAGGAAATCGATGAAGGCCCGGACGCGCGCGGCGAGATGGCCATGGCCGGCAAAGACGGCGTGGATCATCTCGATGTCCTCGGGATTGTAGGCCTCGAGCACCGGCACCAGCATACCGGCATCGATGTCGGCCTCGACCTGGAAACGCCCGGTGCGGATCAGCCCGACGCCGTCGAGGCAGAGCCGCCGCAGGCTCGGACCGTTGTTGGCGAGCAGGTTGCCATTGATGCGCTGGGCGAAATTTTCGCCCGTCTCGGGGTCGCGGAAAATCCATTCGTCGCGGCTGGAAAGGAAGTTGAAGCGCAGGCAGTTGTGGCCGACGAGGTCGGCCGGCACCTGTGGCACGCCGTTTCGCTGGAGATAGGCGGGCGAGGCGACGACGACGCGGCGGATTTCGAGGATCTTGCGCGCCATGAGCGAGGAATCGCGCAGCTTGCCCGAGCGGATCGCGACGTCGGCGCGCTCCTGGTAGAGGTCGATAACACTGTCGGTCAGCGACAGGTCGAGCTCGATCTCGGGATAGAGCGCCAGAAATTCGGCCATGTGCGGCACGACGTGGCTGGCGCCGAAGGCGACGGAGGCGCTGACCCTGAGCGGGCCGCGCGGCACGGCCGAGCCGCCCGACGTCACCACCCGCTCGGCCTCCTCGATATCGCCCAGGATGCGCTGCGCGCGTTCGAGATAGACCTCGCCCTCGGGCGTCAATTGCAGCGCACGCGTTGAGCGCACCAGCAGCCTCGTCCCCAGCCTGTCCTCGATGCGGGTGATGAGCTTGCTGACCGCCGAGGGCGACAAGCCGAGCTGGCGGCCTACGGCAGAAAAGCTGCCGAGGCCCGCGGCCCGCACGAACACGTCCATCTCGCCGGCACGGTTGTCCATGGCTCGCCTCTTGTGAATTTGTTTCACAAGCATTCGTCCATCATAGCGGATTATTGCGCAAGTGCCTTTGCCCCATATTGCCGGCAAGGATCAACCGGCGAGCGGAACTCGCCTCAACTGCGCCCGCGCTCAGCGGGCGGGAATGGTTTTGCCATGCCTCTGGCCATATTCGCGCTGACCATCGCGGCCTACGCGATCGGAACCACCGAATTCGTCATCGTCGGGCTGTTGCCGACGGTAGCGCATGACCTCCAGATCACCTTGCCGCTGGCCGGCCTGATCGTCAGCGTCTACGCGCTCGGCGTGACCTTCGGCGCGCCGGTGCTGACAGCACTGACCGGCAGGATCGAGCGCAAGCCGCTGCTGCTCGGCCTGATGGCACTGTTCGTCATCGGCAACACGGCAGCGGCGCTGAGCCCGAGCTACGAAATGCTGCTGGTGGCGCGCGTGCTGTCGGCCTTCGCCCATGGCGTGTTCTTCTCGGTCGGCGCGACGATCGCCGCCGACCTGGTGCCGGAAAACCGCCGCGCCTCGGCGATTGCCATGATGTTCATGGGCCTGACGGTGGCAATCGTCACCGGCGTGCCGCTCGGCACCTTCATCGGACAGACCTTCGGCTGGCGCGCCACCTTCTGGGGCGTCTCGGCGCTCGGCGTCATCGCCTTCGCCGGCATCGCCGCGCTGCTGCCGTCGGCGCTGAAGAAGGCCGCCCCGTCGAGCCTGCTCGACCAGGCCAGGGTGCTCGGCTCCGGGCGGCTGCTGCTGGTCTTTGCCATGACCGCGCTCGGCTATGGCGGCACCTTCGTCGCCTTCACCTACCTCGCCTCGATCCTCGAGACCGTCACCGGCTTCTCGGCCTCGAGCGTCAGCCTGCTGCTGGTGCTCTACGGGCTGGCGATCGCAGCCGGCAACATCGCCGGCGGCCGCATCGCCGACCGCAACCCGGTCAAGGCGCTGACCGTGCTGTTTGCGCTTCAAGCTGCGGTACTGCTGGTGTTTTCCTTCACCGCCGTCTCGCCTGCCTGGACAATGGTGACGCTGGCCGGCCTCGGCTTCCTGTCCTTCGCCAATGTGCCCGGGCTGCAGCTCTATGTCGTGCAGCTGGCCAAGGAGCATCGCCCCGGTGCGGTCGACGTCGCCTCGGCGCTCAACATCGCCGCCTTCAACCTCGGCATCGCGCTAGGCGCCTGGATCGGCGGCCTGGTGGTCGCCTCGCCGCTCGGCCTCGGCGCCACGCCCTGGGTCGGTGCCCTGCTGGTGGCCGGCGCATTTGTCCTGACCGTGTGGAGCGGCGCACTCGACCGTCGCGACGAACCGGTATGCCAGCCGGCTTAGGATGATTGATCGGCTGCACCCGAGACCTAACTAAAGGCGGAGCCCATCCGCCCAAGCCTCCCCAACAAGCCCCCACAAGGAGAATTCCATGAACTTCGTGAACGCCAATGGCGCGACGATCCCCGCCCTCGGCTTCGGCACCTTCCGCATGCCTGGCAAGGAAGTGCTCGAAGTGGTGCCCGAGGCCATCAAGCTCGGCTTCCGCCACATCGACACCGCCCAGATCTACGGCAACGAGGCTGAGGTCGGTGAGGCCATCCAGAAATCTGGCGCCGCCCGCGCCGATATCTTCCTGACCACCAAGGTCTGGGTCGACAAGTTTCGTCACGCCGATTTCGTGACGTCGGTCGAAGACAGTCTGAAGAAGCTTCGAACCGACCATGTCGACCTTCTGCTCCTGCACTGGCCGAACGACGCGGTACCGCTGGCCGAGCAGATCGGCGCACTGAACGAGGTCCGGCAGGCCGGCAAGGTGCGGCACATCGGCGTCAGCAACTATAACACCGCGCTGATGGCCGAGGCTGTCCAACTGAGCGCCGCACCCATCGTCACCAATCAGGTCGAGTACCACCCCTATCTCGACCAGACCAAGGTGCTGGAGACGGCGCGCCGGCTCGGCATGTCGGTGACGGCCTACTACGCCATGGCCGACGGCAAGGTGCTGTCCGACCCTGTGTTGAAGGACATCGGTTCGCGCTACGGCAAGACGGCGGCGCAGGTGGTGCTGCGCTGGCTGGTGCAGCAGGATGGCGTGGTCGCGCTGTCGAAGACCTCGACGCTGAAGCGGCTGCCGGAAAACTTCGCCATCTTCGACTTCGAGCTTTCGGCCGAGGAGATGGCGGCAATCCATGCGCTCTCGGCTTCCGGCGGGCGTATCGTCAGCCCGGCAGGCCTTGCTCCAACCTGGGACAAGGCAGCCTGAGCGGCGGCGCCGGCGCGACCGTTGACGTCGCGCCGTCTACTCCCTATCTGAGGGCGGTCAAGGGCGGGAAGCCCCTGCCGCCCGCAGCCGCAAGGCCTGGTGAAGCTTCCCTCGAAAAGTTCGTTTCCCTGTCGATGCGACGGCCGAAGCGGCAATGCGGGCTCCCGACCTTCAACCACGCCGTTCGCGCATCGCGAAGGAGCGAACCCATGACCACAGGTCAGACCAACGACTACAAGAACAATGCCCGCAGGCTGCGCGATGCGCTGGCCAGCGAAGGCATCGCCGTCAGCCACGCCAAGGCGCTGGAACTCGTCGCCCGCCAGGAAGGCGTCCGCGACTGGAACACGCTTGCTGCGCGTCCGGCGGCGACCCCGGTGTCGGCGAAGGCCGACGAGCCCAAGGCTGTCGTGCCCTTTGCCGTCGGCGAAAACGTCGCCGGCACTTTCAACGGCAACCCTGCGCAGGGCCGCGTCATCGGCCTCGAAGAGACGATCAAGCCGGACCTCTGGCGCGTCACCGTCGCCTTCAATCCGCCGGTGGACGTGTCGACCTCGAAGCTGTTCTCGTCGGAACGCCGGCGCATCCAGATGGTGGTCGGCGCCGACGGCCGCTCGCGCCGCCTGACCGGCACCGAGACCGGCGTGATGGCGCTCGCACGCGCCTGACGTCTTCTCGTTCACGCTGAAAGTTACGGCCGTGGATCATCCGATCCGCGGCCGTTTTTACATGGGCGGATCAGCCCGCCGTTTCGGCCCGGAAGCGTGGCGACGAATTGCGGATCGGAATGCACAGCGGACGCTCGTGCACCGGGTCGGTGATGACGCGGCAAGAGATGCCGAACACGTCTTCGATCAATTCCTCGCTCATCAGCTCGACCGGTGCGCCCTCGGCAACGACGCTGCCGTCCCTGAGGAACACCAGCCTGTCGGCGTAGCGGGCGGCGAGGTTGAGGTCGTGCAGCACCAGCACCACCGTGCGGCCGTGCTCCTGGTTGAGACGCCTGACCAGGTCGAGGCAATCGATCTGGTGGGCCATGTCGAGATGGTTGACCGGCTCGTCGAGGCAGATGATGTCGGTCTCCTGAGCCAGCACCATGGCGATCCAGACGCGCTGCAGCTGGCCGCCCGACAGCGAGCCGAGCCGGCGGTCGGCGAGGTGCGACACCCCGGTACCGAACATCGCCGCCTGGATGGCCTCGCCATCGGCGGCGCTCCACGGCTGCAGCATCGACTGGTGCGGGTAGCGCCCGAGCCGGACCAGCTCCTCGACGCTCATGTCGTCGGGCGCCGACGGGTTCTGCGCCAGAAGGCCGATATGACGGGCCAGTTCCTTTTCCTTGAGCCCTGATATCGGCAGGTCGCCGAGCCGCACCTCGCCCGATTTTGGCTGGTGCAGCCGGCGGATGGCGCGCAAGAGCGTGGACTTGCCGCAGCCGTTGGGGCCGGCGAGCACTGTCACCTTGCCCTTGGGAATCTCGAGGTCGATGGCCGAAAGTGCCGTCGCCGCGCCATAGGCGACGGTAAGGGCGGCGACGGTGATCGCTTTATCCATTGGTGCTCCCCCTGCGCAGCACGAGGTAGAGGAAATAGGGCGTGCCGATGACTGCGGTGACCGTGCCGGCCGGCACTTCGGTCGGCGCAAACAGCACGCGCACGATGAGGTCGGCACCGACGAGCATGATCGCGCCCAAAAGGAAGCTCGCGACGATGCCCGGGATGACCGGCCGGCCGACGATCAGCCGGGCGAGATGCGGCGCCATCAGCCCGATGAAACCGACGCCGCCGGCGAAGGCGACGGCAAGTGCGGTCAGCGCCGAGGCAAGCGCGAAGACCAGGATGCGGAAGACCGGCAGGTTGAGGCCGATGCCGCGCGCCGAGACCTCGTCGAGGTCGGTGGGCGGCAGGCGGCGCGCCACGGCGAAGACGCCGACCATGGCGATGGCGAGGCCGATGGCGACGACCTGGACCTCGCCCCAGTTGATCTCATTGACCGCACCGGCGAGCCAGCGGCTTGCCTGGGTGGTGCGGTAGATCGGCCCGACGATCATCAGGATCAGCGTCGCCGCCTTGGCGACGGCACCGACGGCGATGCCGAACAGCAAAAGCCGCACCGCCGACGAGGCCTGCTGGCCGGAAAGCAGGAAGACCGCCGCAATCGCCACGCTGGCGCCGACCATCGCCGCCACCGGCTGCCAGACGATAGACGTGACGAGCGCATTGCTCTCATCGGACAGCAGCGCCAGGAAGATGACGACGCCGAGGCCGGCGCCGCCGATGACGCCGAGCACGCCGGGCGAGGCCAGCTCGTTGCGCGTCACCTTCTGAAGCAGATAGCCTGACACCGCCATGGCGCCGCCGGCGAGGATGGCGATGGCGACACGCGGCGCGCGCAGCTGCAGCACGACGACACGTTCGCCGCGCGTGCCCTCTCCGAGCAGGATTTCCAGGATCCGGCGCGGATCGATCCAGGTCGAGCCGAAGCCAATGCCACAGAGCGCCAGGGCTGCCGCGACGGCGGCGATGACGGCGACGGAAATCCAGGCGCGGCGGCTGATGTGGGTCAATGCCGGCGACATGCGTGGGGCGAGCGAACTCATGCGGCGCGCCTCCTGAGCAGGACCAGCAACAGCAGGCCGCCGACGATGGCCGTGACCGCGCCCACCGGCGCCTCGCGTGGATAGATGACGAAGCGGGCGACGATGTCGGCGAGCGTGGTGTAGAGCGCGCCGACCATAGCCGCGGCGGCAATCTGCAGCCTGTGGCCGAGCCCGACCAGCGCGCGCGCCGCATGCGGCACGACAAGGCCGACGAACATGACGGGACCGGCCATGGCGACGGCCGCACCGCTGAGCAGCGCAACGGCAAGGAATGCCAGTCCCCTGACGACGCCGAGCGGCACGCCAAGCCCGCGCGCCGTCGAATCGTCGGTCTGGAGGATGTCGAGCGGGCGGGCCAGCGACACCGCCAGCGCGGCACCCACGACCACGAAGGGCAGGCCGTTGAGGGCGAGGCCAAGCTTGCGGTCGGCGAATGAGCCGGCCAGCCAGAACAGCAACTGGTCGAGCATCGTTTCGTTCACGGTGAGCACGACATTGACGAAGCTGTCGAACAGTCCGGCGAAGGTGACGCCGACAAGCACGATCCTGAGCGGCGAGATGCCGCCGGCCGCCGCGGCCAGGCCGAAGACGACGAAGCTGGTCAGCAGGGCCCCGACTGCTGCTGTCAGCGACAGGCCCGGCAGCGAAACAACGCCAAACAGCCCGCTCGCCATGACGACGGCAAAGGCAGCACCTGCGTTGAGGCCAAGCGTGTCGGGCGAGGCGATGCGGTTGCGCGACAGCGTCTGCACGATGACGCCGGCAATGCCGAGCGCCGCACCGACCATGGGCGCCATCAGCGCCCGGGGCAGCCGCAGGTCACGGATCACCACATCGGTCTCGCTGCCGTCGAAGGCGGTGAGCGCCGCCCAGATCTCCTCGGGCGAATAAAGCCGGTAGCCGAGCGCCAGGCTGAGATACATCAGCCCGAGCAGGAGCAGCGCAAGCCCGGCGAAGAGCGACCGGTGCCCGATACGCGGATGCGCTCGGATGCTCGTGGTCGACGAAGCGAGGGGCACGTGGCAGCCTTAATATGAACTTGACAGTCAGGGTTTGATCTGACCCTTTGCCAAACCTTCCCACCCTCGTCAAGTTTGGAGCCTTTTGCCATGAAGCTCTTCGTCAAAGCCATTCTCGGTGCGGCGCTCGTCGCTTTTGGCCTCAACCCGGCCCTCGCCCATGAGGTCAAGCACGCCATGGGCGTGACCGACGTGCCCGAGAACCCCCAGCGCATCGTAGTGCTGACCAACGAGGGCACCGAGGCGGTGCTGGCACTCGGCCTCAAGCCGGTGGGCGCCGTGCGCTCCTGGACCGGCTCGCCCTGGTACAAGCACATCGCCGGCAAGATGGAGGGCGTCGAGGTGGTGGGCGAGGAATCGGCCGTCAACCTCGAGCTGATCGCCGGCCTGCAGCCCGACCTCATCATCGGCAACAAGACGCGCCAGGAGAAGATCTACGACCAGCTCTCGGCGATTGCGCCAACCGTCATGTCGGAGCGCCTGCGCGGCGACTGGAAGGTGAACTTCGCGCTTTATGCCGATGCGCTCGGCAAGAAGGCCGAAAGCGACGTGCAGCTCAATGCCTTCGACGACAAGGCGACCAAGCTCGGCGAGGCGCTCGGCGACAAGAAGGCCGAAAAGGTGTCGCTGATCCGCTTCATGCCCGGCCTGACCCGCATCTACTACAAGGACACCTTCCCCGGCATGATCTTCGACCAGATCGGCATCTCGCGGCCTGCGGTGCAGGACAAGCCGGGCTTCGCCGACGACGTGACCAAGGAACGCATTCCCGAGTTCGACGGCGACCGCCTGTTCTACTTCGTCTACGAAACCGGCAACGGCAAGGCGAGCAAACAGTCGGAAGAATGGCTGGCCGAGCCGCTGTGGCAGAACCTGCCGGTGGTAAAGGCCGGCAAGGCCGTGGCGGTTGACGATGCGGTGTGGAACACGGCCGGCGGCGCGATCGCCGCCAACCTGTTGCTCGACGACATCGCCCGCGTCTACGGCGTGACGCCGGCGCAGTAGCCAACGCCTGTGGGGACGCGTCGCCATATCGGTGAGGCGTCCTGGCTTTCCCCAGCGTCGAAACGCTTTGATTCCCGGCCAAGCTTGTGTAAAGCGGGGCAAGCCAAAATCCCCGCAACAGCCAGACGGGCAAAAGCCATGGAAAAATTCACCAAGCTCACGGGCGTCGCCGCCCCCCTGCCGATCGTCAACGTCGACACCGACATGATCATCCCCAAGGATTATCTCAAGACGATCAAGCGCACTGGCCTTGGCACCGGGCTTTTCGCCGAAATGCGCTTCAATGAGGACGGCTCGGAGAACCCCGATTTCGTGCTCAACAAGCCGGCCTACCGCAAGGCACAGATCCTGGTTGCCGGCGACAATTTCGGCTGCGGCTCGTCGCGTGAGCACGCGCCCTGGGCGCTGCTCGACTTCGGCATCCGCTGCGTCATCTCGACGTCGTTCGCCGACATCTTCTACAACAACTGCTTCAAGAACGGCATCCTGCCCATCACCGTCAGCCAGGAAGACCTGGACAAGCTGATGGACGACGCCTCGCGCGGCGCCAACGCCACCGTGTCGGTCGATCTCGAAGTCAAGGAAATCCGCGGCCCCGACGGCGGCGTGGTCAAGTTCGACCTCGACGACTTCCGCCGCCATTGCCTGCTCAACGGCCTCGACGACATCGGCCTGACCATGGAGAAGGCATCGTCGATCGACAGCTACGAGAAGAAGGCTGCCGAGAACCGCCCCTGGGCCTGAGCCCTCGACGCCTCAAGGCTGCAATGTCTCGAAGCCCCGTCCCGATTGAAATCGCGGCGGGGCTTTTTGCTGGAACAATCGGCTCCGGCTGACTGGCCTGCCGCGCCATGCCATGGTCGCACCTCGGGATTCGGAGCGCGCACGGACATCGGCCGCTCCGTGACTTCGCATGTCGATCTCCAGGAGCAGACCATGAAATCTTCCGCCCTCGTTGCAGCTTTCGCGCTGGCGTTGACCGCCTCGTCGGCGGCGCTGGCCCAGAACGACGGCCCGCAGACGATCGCCTTCGAAGGCGGCAACTTCACCATCGCCGAGAACGCCGAAGGCGAAAAGATCGTCGCCTACGACGGCAAGGAAATCGCCAGGAACTACGTCGCCTTCCACGATCGCACGGTCGAGGTCAGCGGCACCAAGGTGGCGATCTTCGCGCTCGGCGACGGCGGCAATGCCTGCGGCCCGGAGACCGTGCTCGCCTGGAAACGCGGCGCCGGCATCCAGTCGACCGTCGTCGGCGACGGCGAATGCGGCACCCCGCCTGCGGCTGTCACTGGCGACACGCTCTATTTCGTGCCCTACCTGCTCCCCGGCACCAAGGCGCCCGTGCGCAAGTGGTCGCTTGACGATGGGCTGACCGTAGCCGGAGAGCTGGCGTTCACGCCGCAGCCCGGCACGACCTGGGCCGAACTCAAGGTCGAGAACATCGCCTACCCCGTAGACTTCTTCGACAACGCCGAGCTCTATCAGGCCGCAAGCGCCATGCTGGGCGACCAGCTCGAGGGCGTGGCGCTCGGCCTTTCGGTGTCGAGCGGACCCGAAAGGACAGCCTCGGGCCTGGTCTTCGCCACCGGCTGCGTGCCCCATGCCTGCGGCGTCAACGATTCCTTCATCGGCGTCGATACCGCGGGCAAGAAGCTGTACTTCGCCAAGCAGGGCGATACGTCCGAGCCCAGCACCTGGCCGGCATTGGCCGAGTGGCCGGCAGAGATGAAGGACGCGCTGACCAAGTCGCTTGTACAGGGAGAGTGAGAAAAGCCATGCGAAAACTGATTTCGACAGGATCGCCCTTCGAGAAGACCGCCGGCTATTCGCGCGCGGTGGTCCAGGGCGACTGGTGCTTCGTCTCAGGCACCACAGGCTACGACTATGCCACCATGACCATGCCGGAGAGCGTCGAGGCGCAGACGCGCAACTGCCTGGCGACCATCGCCAAGGCGCTGAAAGACGGCGGCTTCGACATGGCCGACGTGGTGCGCGCGCACTACTACATCACCAACCAGGCCTATGTGGACCTGGTGTTCCCGATCCTCGGCGAGACCTTCGGCGACATTCGTCCCGCGGCAACGATGATCGTCTGCCAGCTCAACAAGCCCGAGATGAAGATCGAGATCGAGGTGACGGCGCTGAAGCGCGCGTGAATGCGCTGCTGGCGACAGGCGTGCGGCTCAAGAGAGTTGGAGGCCGAGGTACTCGGCCATCGGAAGGAAGTCGCGGTCGTCGTGCAAAAGCATATGACCGTGCTCGATGCAGAAGGTGGCGATGATTAGATCGGCAAGCGCCCTGATGGTGATGCCGCGCGCCCGCAGATGGCGATAGTTGGCCGCGGCCGCTACCGCCAGCCGATCGTCCATCATCGGCACGATGGGGTACTTCCGCAAATGGGTTTCAAGAAAGGTTGCATGCCGGTCGTCACGGGCGCCGCGCAAGACTTCGAGCAACACCATGTCGCCGAGCAGAATTTTGCCCTGCGCCGTTGCCCGGTGGAGCTTGGCAACACTCTCGCGCTGCACATCGCGTAGGGCGAAAATCCAGACCGAGGTATCGACGACGATCATTTCCTGTCTTCAAGGCCCCAGTCGGTATCGGGTGTCCAATCGTTGCGCATGGCATCGAGATCGCCGTCCCAACCCATGCCTCGCATAGCCTCGAGAGCAGCCACCTGCTCCGAAATCGCGACCACTTGGCGCAAGGCGGCCTCGACGGTGGCTTTCTTGGTCGACTGGCCAGTGGCCTTCATGGCCTTCTTCATCAAGCGGTCATCGATATCGATATTCGTGCGCATGACACACCTATGTGTATGGATTGCCGCAAACATACACATAGCAGCCCAGAGATTCAAGAAATCCGCGCCTTTCCCGCTTGCACGCGCGCCCCGCCAAGGCTAGCAAGACCGCGGTTCACGCATCTTTCGGAAAGGCTTTCCATGGCGACGCGCAATCTTCTTCTCCTCCCCGGCGACGGCATCGGCCCCGAGGCCATGGCCGAGGTCCGCAAGCTGATTGCGGCCATGAACGACAAGCTCGGCAGCGGCTTTACCACCGACGAGGGCCTCGTCGGCGGCTCGGCCTACGACGCCCACGGCCAGGCGATCTCCGATGCCGACATGGTCAAGGCGATGGCCGCGGATGCCGTTCTGTTCGGCGCCGTTGGCGGCCCGAAGTGGGATGCCGTGCCTTACGAGGTCCGCCCCGAAGCCGGCCTGCTGCGCCTGCGCAAGGACATGGAGCTGTTCGCCAACCTGCGTCCGGCGATCTGCTATCCCGCCCTCGCCTCTTCGTCCTCGCTCCGCCAGGAAGTGGTCGAGGGCCTCGACATCCTGATCGTGCGCGAGCTGACCGGCGGCGTCTATTTCGGCGAGCCCAAGCAGATCATCGACCTCGGTAACGGCCAGAAGCGCGGCATCGACACGCAGGTCTACGATACCTTCGAGATCGAGCGCATCTCGGGCGTCGCCTTCGAACTGGCGCGCACGCGCCAGAACCGCGTGACGTCGATGGAAAAGCGCAACGTCATGAAGTCAGGCGTGCTGTGGAACGAGGTGGTGACCGCCACCCACAAGGCGAAGTACGCCGACGTCAAACTCGACCACATGCTGGCCGATGCCGGCGGCATGCAGCTGGTGCGCTGGCCCAAGCAGTTCGACGTCATCGTCACCGATAACCTGTTCGGCGACATGCTGTCGGACGTTGCCGCGATGCTCACCGGCTCGCTCGGCATGCTGCCTTCGGCCTCGCTCGGCGCACCGGACGCCCTCACCGGCAAGCGCAAGGCGCTCTACGAGCCGGTGCATGGCTCGGCGCCCGATATCGCCGGCCAGGGCATCGCCAACCCGATCGCCATGATCGCGTCCTTTGCGATGTGCCTGCGCTACTCGTTCAACATGGTAGCCGAGGCCGACAAGCTGGAAGCGGCAATCGCAGCCGTGCTCGACGACGGCCTGCGCACCAAGGACATCATGTCCGAGGGCAAGACCGAGGTCGGCACGACCCAGATGGGCGACGCCATCATCGCGAAGTTCTTCGCCTAACGCTAGGCGGCCGGAACGTGGGGCGGGGGAACCGTTACCCCCGCCGGCACCGGCCCCCATTTGTTGTCGTGCTTCTGCGACGGCAGCAGCGAAAACACCAAGGTGATCAGCCCGCCGACATAGGGCAGCAGCATCAGCAGACAGAACCAGCCCGACAGGCCGAGGTCGTGGATACGGCGTACGGTCATGGCGATGCCGGGCAACAGCGTGGCCAGCACGAACAGGCCGGGCAAGGCGAAGCCGGCGACCGGCTCCTCCAGTCCGGCATCGAGGTTGCCGATCAACCCATCGATGCCGAAGCCGACGGTCGAGAGCGCGACCGCCGAAATCGCCCAGAACAGATAAAAACCCCAATATTCCTTGCGCCGGGCGCGACTGCGGAAATTGAAGTAGTTTTCGGTCAATCCGCGCCGGAAATAGCCCCACAGGCCGGTCGAGGACGATGCAGCCTCGGTTGCGAAGCGGCCGAAATGCTGTGGTGTCGCAGCCCGTATCGGAGCCGAGGCCGACGAAGCGGCAAGCGGAGCCTGGATGGCAAAAACCTCCCGCGCCTGACCGCCGCTCGGCTGGAACTCGACCTGAGCGCCCTTGCTCACCGCAGCCATGTGCCTCAGGTCCTCGCGGGCGAAGGTGTAGCGATTTCCGTCGGCTCCGACGATGAAGCCGAAGCCCTGGGTCTCGTCGTAATGCAGTACGTCCCCACGCATCTGTCGCCCTCGTGATTGGAGCGAAGATTGTTCCAAACTCTGCTGCACCGCAAGCGCGGGTGAGGAATGCGGCAGGGGTAGTGGGCAGACAGCGGACAGTTGCCCTCCAGCAACGCTCGCGATGCATTGATTAGCCGGTAACCACATGTTGACTGTGAAATGCTCAACTCATGTTACCCTTCAATAGCAAATGGGCACTGGGGCAGGAAAACAGTGATTCGGGTCGACAGACCTCGAGATCCATCGGTGAACAGATGGCGTCGCGGCGCCGCAAGGCCGCCTCCCCTGACGCCGGTTTCGGCGATGCTCAACTTCTGGGGCCTGATGCGGGCCTACTGGATGTCGGATCGCTGGAAGGAAGCCTGGGGGCTGACGCTGGTGATAGCCCTCCTCACTGCACTTTCCAGCAAGGCCAGCGTCTGGATGGCCGAAGCCTCCGGTGAGTTGGTCAATTCGATTGCCTTCTTCCACGACCCGACAAACCTGACGCCGCTGGCGTCTCTGCTTACCAGTGCCGGCACGCTGCTTCTTCTCGTGCTGATCAAGGATGCGGGCTTTACTGGCATCCGCCATCTCTTCTCCACCACATTGCACCGAAAGTGGCGAGGCTGGCTCAACAGCCGCTTCAACGCCGCCCTGCTCGACGGCAACCACACCCATTTCCATGTCCAGCACGGCGGCGTCGACGCCGCGGGCGTCGGCACTCCTCCCCCCGACAACATCGACCAGCGCGTCCAGGATTCGATCAAGGGCATGACCGGCGGAGCGATCGGCCTGGCCATGGGCGTCATGAGCGTTGCCGCCTCGCTGTTCTTCGTCGGCCAGAAGCTTCTGGAAACCTCGACCTCGGTGCGCGGGCTGGAGTTCCTTGGCAACTACGGCAGCTTCGTGCTGGCGATCGGCGCGGTCGGGGCCTATGTCCCGCTCAACACCTACATCGCCATCAAGCTGGGCGGGCTGATGGAGCGGCTCAGCATCCGGATGCAGCAGGCCGAGGGCAGCTACCGCGGCGAGCTGACAACCTTCCTGCGCCGCAGCTTCCACGTCGCGGCCTCGCGTGGCGAGAGCGTGCAGCGGTCGATGCACGACCGGCTCTATCTCGACATCGACAAGACTTGGGGGCGGCTCAACACGGTCAATGCCGGCTACATGTCGTTCGAGCTCATCTACAACTTCGTCGCCGCCCGCTTCGTCGCCTACGGTCCCGGCCTGCTGCCCTACATGCACGGCCAGATCAACCTGAAGGGCTACATCACCGGCGCCGAGCTGGTGAATTCGCTGATCAGCCAGTGCTCGTGGTTCATCCACGTGATGCCGGCGATCGCCACGCTCAGAGCCAACAGCCAGCGCGTCATCGGCCTTGCCAACGCAATCGAGGACGTCCAGCGGCCGCAGGAATTCTACGGCCTTACCGGCCATTCCGATTTCAGCTACGGCGGTCAGAACGCAATCTTCGGCCTGACCGTGCGCAATCTCGAACTGATGCATCGGGGCAGCGACGCAACGCCGTTCCTGACCGTTTCCAACCTGCGCTTCAGGCGCGGCGAATGGATCTTCGTGCGCGGCGAGTCCGGCTGCGGCAAGACATCTCTGGTCAAGGCAATCAACGGGCTGTGGCCGTATGGCCGCGGTGCCATCATCTATCCCGAGGGGGTGAAATCCTTCTACGCCACGCAGGACGTCAAGCTGCCGCAAGTGTCGCTAAAGCAGCTTGTCTGCCTGCCGGGCAGTGCCGACGAGCATTCGGAGGCCCGCGTTGCGGTCGCGTTACACAAGGCCGGGCTCGGCGATTTCATCGAGCATCTCGGCGAGGAGATGCGCGAGGGCAAGGTCTGGGACCAGGTGCTCTCGGGCGGCCAGAAGCAGAAGCTGGTGGTGGCCCGCATTCTCCTGCTCCAGCCCGGCCTGCTGTTCCTTGACGAGGCCACCGCCGCACTCGACCCGGAGGCCAAGATCGCCTTCCACCAGGCGATCAAGGACAACTGCCCCGATGTCACCGTGATCAGTGTTATGCACGAGGCCACCCCGCCGAAATCGGCGATGGGGCTGGAGTTCTACGACAGCGTCGTCAGCATCGCAGACGGCGTCGCCACCAAACAGGCGCATGTCGGCCTGCCCGCCGAGCTCACCGAGCTGCTGGCGCAACCCATGCCCACCGAGGAGTGGCCGCCGCTGCGTTTCCCCCGCATCAAGCTGAAGGAGAAGTAGCTTCACTGAAACCCGATGAAGCGGCCGCACAGCAGTACGGCACACCACAGCACGATCGAGGTTGCGGCAAGCACGCGTGGCGCCGGTGGACGGACACTCGCATCAAGCCCCTTGTCGACGGTGGCAAACGCCGCGAAATTGGCGCCGGCGAGGACGATGAGGCTCATCTTGGCGAGAAACACCGGCATCTGCGCATAGTGCGACGCGCGCACCGAAAACAGCAGGAGCCCGCTCAGCACGGCCACCCCGAAGGCGAGGAAGGCAAGCCGCCTCAACAGCGCCACGAAGGGGCGCTCCGGCAGGGCGCGAAAGGCGCCGAGGATGCGCAGGTCCATCAGCGCAACCGAGGTGAGCAAAGCGCCGATGGCGGCGATATGGACCGCATTGACCACCGGGTAGGCAAAGTACGAGGTCTTCAACAGCTTGACGGCGTCGAGCTGTTCGATGGCCTGCAGCGGCTCCACGCCCCCGATCCCGCTCAGCTCGGCGGCACGCGGTCCGAATAGACGTCGTAGGTCTTGCCGTTGACGACGATCCGGACTGCCTTCATGCGTTTTTCGGTTTCGTCCCGCGAACGGTTTCCGATCGCGGTGACCTCGTCGCCTTTTTTGGCGACCTCGTCGCTGAAGCCCGCCGCAATCGTTCTCGCTGGCGGGGCGAGTTCCACCCGCCAGATGTCGCCTTCGACATCGACGTCGAGCGTGGCATGCGGATTGCCGATGTAGATCTCGGCGATGACACCCTTGAGCTCGAAAAAGCCGTCCTGGGTCCAGGACCAGCCGTGATGGGCAAGTGCCGGCAGCGAGAACATGGCAGCCGCAGCCAGAGCGGCGACGATGGGGACGCGTTTCGACAGGATTTCCATGGGGCTCCTCCGTCAATCGATCCACGGTGAAGCCTAGGTACCAGGCGACAAAGGTCAAATCACAAGCGCCGGAGGCCGACAGTCCCGGCCCCGATTGACTCTCCACGCAAACCGGCTAAAAGCGGCGGCGAACAGGGAACCCTCCGATGCGCGGCCTCTTGATGGCGCTTTTCGCATTCGACTTCCCCGGCCACGATGCCAACCATCGTGCCGGGCGCGCAACCGCGTCCCTGCTTTCGACCAAAACCATGGCCAAAACCACCACCACCAAAACGGTGTGATTTCCCTTGGCCTGCTCACCCTCTCCCGGGTCCGGCCCGGGGGATGAAGCCCGCAACGGCCAGCGGGTTTTCTCCAGAAGCGAGCGGAGAGGGACAGGAGATTTTCGATATGGGTTTCAAGGTTGCAGTCGTCGGCGCCACGGGCAATGTCGGCCGGGAAATGCTCAACATCCTCGAGGAACGCGGCTTTCCGGTCGATGAGATCGTCGCACTGGCCTCGCGCCGCTCGCTCGGCACCGAAGTGTCGTTCGGCGACAAGACGCTGAAGGTCAAGGTTCTCGACACCTATGACTTCTCCGACACCGACATCTGCATCATGTCGGCCGGTGGCAACATTTCCAAGGAATGGTCGCCCAAAATCGGCAAGCAGGGCTGCGTCGTCATCGATAACTCGTCGGCCTTCCGCTATGATCAGGACGTGCCGCTGATCGTTCCGGAAGTGAACCCGGACGCGATTGCCGGCTTCACCAAGAAGAACATCATCGCCAACCCGAACTGCTCGACGGCCCAGCTGGTCGTGGCGCTCAAGCCGCTGCACGACGCCGCCACCATCAAGCGCATCGTCGTATCCACCTACCAGTCCGTTTCGGGCGCCGGCAAGGAAGGCATGGACGAGCTGTTCACCCAGACGCGCGCCGTCTTCGTCGCCGACCCGGTCGAAGCCAAGAAGTTCACCAAGCGCATAGCCTTCAACGTCATTCCGCACATCGACGTCTTCATGGACGACGGCTCGACCAAGGAAGAGTGGAAGATGGTCGCCGAGACCAAGAAGATGCTCGATCCCAAGATCAAGCTGACCGCCACCTGCGTACGCGTGCCGGTGTTCATCGGCCACTCGGAAGCCGTCAACATCGAATTCGACAAGCCGATCACCGCCGACGAGGCACGCGACATCCTGCGCGAAGCACCGGGGTGCCTGGTCATCGACAAGCGCGAGGACGGCGGCTACGCCACCCCGCTCGACTCGGCCGGCGAGGATGCGACCTACATCTCGCGCATCCGCGAGGACCAGACCATCGACAACGGCCTGTCGATGTGGATCGTCTCCGACAATCTACGCAAGGGTGCCGCCCTCAACGCCGTGCAGATCGCCGAACTGCTGGTCGAGCGCGGCCTGATTGCGCCAAAGAAGAAGGCAGCCTGAGGCCAGCCTCGGAAAAGTGCCGCGTCGGGCATGGCCTGCGACGCGGCACGACACGATTTGATGCCGGGGCGTGCGCCTCGGTGTCGGTCTCAAGCTTGACCCCGATTCCGGCTACGCTACATTAGCATTGCTTGATGGGCGGTGCGGGCGCCAGCAATCGGGACCACCAGCCATGGCGCGTGACAGCGGCGACGCCGCGCATTCCAGCCCTGTGACAGACACAAACGGCCAAGATCGCCCGCTGCGCATTCTCATGACCAATGCCGTCCTGACCGGCCGCAGCGGCACGGAAACGCTCGTCCGCGACATGGTGCTGGCGCTGCGCCGGCGCGGCCATTCGGTCGTCACCTTTGCGCCCGTGACCGGCCCGGCGGCGGCCGAAATCCGCGCGACGGGCTCGCCGGTGGTGACCTCGCTGGCGCCGCTCAGTGAAGTGCCCGAAATCATTCACGGCCACCACACGGGTCCCACGATCGCCGCCCTCGTCCGCTTTCCCGGCACGCCGGCGGTGTTTGCCTGCCATGACTTCGCCAGCGACCAGGATGCGCCCCCCGTTCATCCCCGCATCAGGCGTTATCTCTATGTGCGCAGTGTGCTGCGCGGCCGGCTTGTCGACGAAAACGGCCTGCCGCCGTCACGCGTCACGTTCTGGCCAAACACCATCGACCTCAAGCGCGTCGGTTCCGCCGCACCGGCACCGGTGAAGCTGCACACGGCCGCGATCTTTGCCCACCCTGGCACCATTCCCTTCGCCAACCTGATTGCGGAAGCGTGCGAACGGCGCGGCATCGGCTTCCGGGGCGAATTGGTGGCAAAGGCCACCGACGATGTCGTCAGGCGCCTCGAGGGTGTCGACCTGGTCTTCGCCAGCGGACGAATGGCGCTCGAAGCGCTGGCCAACGGCCGCGCCGTCATCAACGCCGACCGTTTCGGCATCGGCGGCCTGGTAACCAGGCAACGGCTCAACGGTTTCGCTGCCGTCAACTTTGCCTATGGCGCGCTGTCAGAAGCAGCGTCACCTGAAATCCTGGACAGGGAAATCGCCGCCTATCGGCCAGACGACGCAGCCGGCGTGACCCAGCATGTCAGGCGGAACTTCAACAGCGACGAAGGCGCACGGCAACTCGAGGCGATCTATCGCGCGGTCCTTTCCGAACGGGATTGGCCCAGGAAGGTCGCCTCCGAGGAGGATTTGGCCCTGGCCGCGATCCTCGAAACGTTTCTCCAGCAGAACCGTATCTTCGACCCCCGCTTCATCAAGCTGCGCGAAGGGGTGGGACCAAGCGAGGAGTTTCATTTCGCCATGGGCGAACTCTCGGGCAGGACCGCGGAGCTGGCAGCCGAGGTTCGCAAGCTTCGCCGCGGCGGTCCGTTCCGCAGTCTGTTGGAACTGTTGGCCGGCAAGAACACACGTCGCTGAACGCTGGCCGGCCCAGCAAATGGCGGTAGCCCGCGTCGAGCGGCCAAGTGACTGAATCATTTCGACGAAACTGGCACCGACGTCGCATTTTGAGGTGACTTCCCGATAGCCTTCGGCGCACAATGGCGGCCTCACGGCACCGCCAGAGGTTTCCGCCCGCATGATCGTCCGTCCCCGCACCGGCCTGCTGAAACTGTTCTTCGTCATGCGCGGGTCCGTCGTGCCGCGCATCCTGCCGCAGATCTTCGGCTTCGCGCTCTACGGCGCTGTGGTGGTAGCGGCAATCAAGGCGCTCGATCTCAACCTGGGTGACGCCGGCGTCGCACCCTTCGCCCTGCTTGGCGTCGCGCTGTCGATCTATCTCGGTTTCCGCAACAACGCCGCCTATGACCGCTGGTGGGAGGCGCGCAAGCTTTGGGGCCAGCTGGTCTTCGAGATCCGGAACCTGTCGCGCGCCGCCAACGCGATGATTTCGGACCGCGACGAGTTGCGGCCGTTCCTGATGGATGCGCTGGCCTTCTGCCACTTCCTGCGCGGCGAACTGCGCCGCGTCGACACGCGCGAAGCAGCCCGCCCCTTCATCGGCGACGCCGTCGACGAGATCCATGCCGCCACCAACAAGCCGGACGCCACGATCCGCCGCATGGGCACGAGGCTCGCCGTGCTCAAGCGCGCCAAGGTGCTGGAAGCCATGGACTACCGCATCCTCGACGAGCGGCTGTCGGCGATCGCCGCCCTGCAGGCCGGCTGCGAACGCATCATGGGTACGCCCCTGCCCTTCGCCTACACGCTGCTGTTGCAGCGCACGGCCTATGTCTTCTGCCTGCTCCTCCCGTTCGGCCTTGCCGCCTCCGCTGGCTGGGCGACGCCGCTGTTCACCGCGCTGATCGCCTACACCTTCTTCGGCCTCGACGCGCTCTCGGAAGAACTGGAGGACCCCTTCGGCATGGAGGCCAACGACCTCGCCCTCGACGGTCTGTGCCGCGTCTGCGAGATCTCGGTGTTCGAGGCCTTGGGCGAAACGCCGCCGCCGATGCTGGCCGCCGAGAACTTCTTCTACTCCTGAGGGCGCGCAGTCGGGGTCGCAGTTCCGGCAGCGGTCGTGTCGATGCCCTCCCAGTAGTCCATCGTCGCCGCCTTGCGGTAGCCCTCCCCGGTCAGCCGGACGCTGACCCGGCCGGAGTCGGGATAGACGATGACATCGTTGGAATCGCGCTCGCCGATGATGAGATAGCGGCAGGGCTCGTTCGTATGGTTGAACAGCGAGTGCCCGACCTTTTGCCCTGCCGGAAAGCAGACATAGTCGCCGGCCTTCATGACATAGGCGCGTGCGCCGAGCCGAAGCGTAAGCGCGCCCTCGAGGATGTAGGCGTGCTCCTCCTCAAGCATGTGATAGTGCGACGGGTTGGATTCCTTGCCCGGCGCGAGTTCTTCCAGCGCCACACCGACGTGGTCGCCGCCTGCGAAATTGGATAGGTGCCTGAAGCTCGTACCGAAACGCTCGCCCTGCGAAAAGGCCTCGAGCGGCACGGATTCCGCCGCGAAGGGCTCGGACACACCGTCGGCATTGATCGAAGTGCTGCTGGACATCACCTGCTCCTCCTGGCCCGCGCCGTGACAGGGTGGCGCGGCCACGAGAAACGGTCAAGCGATCGGATGGCGGTTCGACTGCTGCCAGTTGGGTGAACCAAAGCAGATGCAAACGAAAACGGCGGACCTTGCGGCCCGCCGTTCTCCATTCGCCGGTTGGGCGAAAATTACTCGGCAGAAGCCTCGGCCGGGGCAGCGGCGGCAGCGGCGATCGCTGCGGCTGCATCGTCCTGGGCCTTCTTCAGGGCAGCGAGACGCTCCTGGGCCTTCTTGCCCGGCTCACCCTTGGTCGGGTTCGAGCGGGTTTCGCGCTTCACAAGGCCAGCCTCGTCGAGGAAGCGGGCAACGCGGTCGGTCGGCAGCGCGCCGTTCGCCATCCAATGCTTGACGCGGTCGCCGTCGATCTTGACGCGATCGCCGTCCTTGGGCAGCAGCGGGTTCCAGGCGCCGATCGCCTCGATGAAGCGGCCGTCGCGCGGGCTGCGGGCGTCGGCGATGACGATGTGGTAGTAGGGGCGCTTCTTCGAGCCGGCGCGAGCCAGGCGGATCTTAAGGGACATTGTCTTACTCCTGAATAGTTCTGTCTTGGGTTGGTATGTTCTGCTTGTTCCGCCTCAGGCGGAGGTAGTCCTGTCTGAGCCACCGTTATGTTCGGCGGCCAGCATTTCATGATGCCGGATCACCTCGCGGATGATGAAGTTGAGGAACTTCTCCGCGAAATCCGGATCGAGATGGGCATCGTCGGCCAGACGGCGCAGGCGCTCGATCTGGGTCTGCTCGCGCGCCGGATCGGCCGGCGGCAGGCCATGGGTCGCCTTGAGCACGCCCACCGCCTTGGTGCAGCGGAAGCGCTCGGCGAGCATATGGATCAGGGCGGCATCGATGTTGTCGATCGAGGCACGCAGTTCCTGGAGCTGCGCCTGAGGATTGATATCGGTCATCGCGCGCTCCTCACTTCTTCTTGCCGAGGCCGGGCAGGCCGCCGCCGAGGCCCGGAAGCTTCATGCCGCCAGGCAGGCCCGGCAATCCGCCACCGGGAAGTCCACCGCCGGGCAGGCCCTTGAGGCCCTGGCCGAGGCCGGCGGCTTCCGCCTGCTTCTGCAGCGCTTCGAGCTGCTTGGGATCCATCTTCGACAGGTCGGGCATGCCGCCCATGCCCGGCATCATGCCGCCGAGGCCCATCTTTGAAGCGAGGCCGCCCATCATGCCGCGCATGAGACCGCCGCCTTTGCCCTTGCCGCCCATGGCCTTCATCATGTCGGCCATCTGGCGATGCATCTTGAGCAGCTTGTTGATCTCGGCAGCGTCGGTGCCGGAGCCGGCGGCGATGCGCTTCTTGCGCGAATGCTTCAAAACGTCGGGATTGGCGCGCTCGGCCTTGGTCATCGACGAGATGATGGCGATCTGGCGGCCGAACATCTTGTCGTCCAGGCCGGCCGAAGCCATCTGGTCCTTCATCTTGCCCATGCCCGGCATCATGCCCATGATGCCGCCCATGCCGCCCATCTTCTGCATCTGGCCAAGCTGGTCGGCGAGGTCGTTCAGGTCGAACTTGCCCGACTGCATCTTCTTGGCCATCGCCGCGGCCTTTTCCGCGTCGATGTTTTCGGCTGCCTTCTCGACCAGCGAAACGATGTCGCCCATGCCGAGAATGCGGTCGGCGATGCGCTTGGGATAGAACTCCTCCAGCGCTTCCATCTTCTCGCCAACGCCGATCAGCTTGATCGGCTTGCCGGTGACGGCACGCATCGAAAGCGCGGCACCGCCACGGCCGTCGCCGTCCATGCGGGTCAGCACCAGGCCGGTGATGCCGACGCGGTCGTCGAAATTCTTGGCGAGGTTGACGGCGTCCTGGCCGGTCAGCGAGTCGGCGACGAGCAGGATCTCGTGCGGGTCCGACACCTTGCGGATGTCGGCCATCTCGGCCATCAGCGGCTCGTCGATATGGGTACGGCCGGCGGTATCGAGGATGACGACGTCATGGCCGCCGAGCTTGGCCGCCTGGACGGCGCGCTTGGCGATGTCGACCGGCGACTGGCCGGCGATGACAGGGAGGGTGGCGACCTTGGTCTGCTCGCCGAGCTGGCGCAGCTGCTCCTGCGCGGCCGGACGGCGCGTGTCGAGCGAGGCCATCAGGACCTTCTTGCCCTGGCGCTCGGCCAGCCGCTTGGCGATCTTGGCCGAGGTCGTCGTCTTGCCCGAGCCCTGCAGGCCGACCATCATGATGACAACCGGCGCCGGCGCATTGAGGTCGATGGCGACGCCTTCGGAGCCGAGCATCTCGATCAGCTCGTCATGGACGATCTTGACGACCATCTGTCCGGGCTTGATCGATTTCAGGACCGCCGCGCCGACCGCCTTCTCGCGGACGCGATCGGTGAAGGAGCGGACCACTTCGAGTGCGACGTCCGCCTCGAGCAAGGCACGACGAACCTCGCGCAGGGCAGCCGAGACATCGGCTTCCGACAGCGCGCCACGGCCGGTCAGGCCGTTGAGGATCGATCCAAGTCGCTCTTGCAGCGATTCAAACATTCAACTTCCCTTCTCTCAGCCAACCGGTGTCGAACCGAGAGGTAATGCCTCTGCGACTGCGAACCAAACCAAAAAGCACCCGGGGGCGCACTGCGCTGCCGGGTGTTGGCCTCCGGGATCGTTTGTGCCGCTAAGGGCGTCCCGGTCGGCCGCTCGGAGTGGAACTCGTCGCGGAATTTGTGGGCTGTAGACAGGAAAAAGGCCAGAGAGTCAAGAGAAGGCACATTTCCCGCGAGCTTTCGAACCATTCGCGGCGCGACGGTCAATCCCTGTTAAGACTTGCCCTCTAGTGTGCCGCCTGCCGGGGGGCTCTATATGCATTATATAAGGGTGTTTTGCCACCATGTGTGACCATGCGGCCGGCTCGCATGTCGTATCCCCGGGAGGCGATCGCATTTCCGACTCGTCGCTGGGCGGATTTGTCGAAAACATCGAATTCGCGCTGGTCGTCATCGACGCCGCGGGAAATATCACCTTCGTCAACAAATCCGCCGAGCGCATGTTCGGCTACGCTAGGTCCGACATGGTCGGCCACACGCTCGACCTGATCATTCCGCCCAGGTTGCGCGGTGCCCACAACGCCGGCATCGCGCGCGTCGGCTCCGGCACGCCGTCGAAACTGACCGGCAAGACGGTCGAGGTGGCAGCGCTTCGGCGCGACGGCAGCGAGTTCCCCATCGAGCTGTCGCTTTCGGTCTGGCACGGGCCGGACGGCGTATCGATGGGCGGCATGATCCGCGATATCTCCGACCGGCGGCAGCGCGACATGCGCCTGCATCGCCTTGCCCATCAGGACACGCTGACCGGCCTGCCGAACCGTTTCCAGTTCGACACGCGCCTCGAGGAAGCGCTCGCCGCCGGCGAGCAGACGGCCGTGCTACTGATCGACCTCGACGGCTTCAAGAAGGTCAACGACACGTTGGGCCACGCCACCGGCGACACACTGCTGCAGGCCCTCGCCGTGCGGCTGCCCGCAGCACTCGAGGCTAATGCCATGGTGGCCCGTCTCGGCAGTGACGAGTTCGCCGTATTGCTGCGCGGGACCGGCAGCCCCTCAGCCGGCGAGGCAGCCGCAAACAGCCTGCTCCAGTCGTTCGAAAAGCCTTTCGAGATCGGCGACCACTTGATCAAGCTCGGCGTCAGCATCGGCGGCGCCGTGGCCCCAAGCGACGGCGGCGACGCCGAGGAGCTGCTGGCCAGCGCCGACCTTGCGCTCTACCGAGCGCGGCAGCAGGGCAATTCCTACCGCATGTTCGAACCGGACATGCGCAACGCGGTCGCTGCCCGGCGCGCCTTGCAGGACGAGCTGTTGCGGGCAATCGGAGCCGGCGAATTCGTGTTGCACTACCAGCCGCAGGTTTGCCTGGAGAGCGGCAAGGTGCTGGGCGCCGAGGCGCTGTTGCGCTGGAACCATCCTTCGCGCGGGCTGCTTTCGCCTGCCGACTTCCTTGCCGTGCTTGAATCGCATTCCGGCGCGCTGACCGTCGGCGGCTGGATCCTCGACGAGGCATGTCGCCAATCGGCGGAATGGCGCGCCCGCGGGCTGGCACCCATCTCCATGGCGGTCAACCTGTTTGCGGTGCAGGTCAATGCCGGAAATCTGGCGGAAACCGTGCTGACGACGCTGGCCCGCCACGGGCTGCCGGCCGACGCCCTGGAACTGGAAGTGACCGAGACCATCGCCCTCGACCATGAAGAGCGCACGCTGGCACCGTTCCGCAAGCTGGGCGAGGCAGGCGTCGGCCTTGCCTTCGACGATTTCGGCACCGGCCATGCGGCGCTCAGCACCATCAAGCGCTTTCCGCTGACGCTGCTCAAGATCGATCGCAGCTTCATCCGCGATATGCTGAGCCAGCCACAAGATGCCGCGATCGTCCGCGCGGTGCTCGGCATGGCCAGGGACATGGGGCTGGCCGTCGTCGCCGAGGGCATCGAGACGCGCGCGCAGGAAGCCGCCCTCTACGCCATGGGCTGTCGTGTCGGACAAGGCTATCTCTACTCCAGGGCGCTGCCGGCGGCGGATTTCAAACACTTGATGAAGCGTCCGGCCAAGGCCGCCAGGAAAGCAGCCGCGGCGAAAATCTGAACCTTTGCCGCCGATTTCCGCGCGATCCCGTCGCAACAGGTATAGGATTTGCGCCGGCGCAGGATATTCGGGCCCCCAGCGTGGCCTGCCGCCGAGACAGCCGCAAACCCGTCGGCCCGGCCCGCGCCGCAACAGCATCGCCAGGAGGCTTGTGCCCTTCCTGATGCAGGCACTCCGGGGATGTCCAGGGAGGCTGCCATGCCCGAAAGCGCCAGTTCATCTTTGCCGCAGCAGGTCGCGCTGCTGCCTTCGACTTCGACCGAAATCGTCAACACCATGGCACATTATCATCGCGCCGAAATGGCCAGGATGGCCGGGTGGCGCGACCGGATAGACCAGACGAGCAACTGGGCGATCACCGTGGTGGCCGCGATGATGTCGGTGTCGTTGTCGACGCCCAACGCCCATCACGGCGTGCTCCTGTTTGCCATGCTGCTCATTTTCCTGCTGCTTTGGATCGAAGCACGGCGCTACCGCTTCTTTGACGTCTACCGGTCGCGCGTCCGCACCTTCGAACGGTATTATTTCGCGCCGATTTTTTCGCCTGGGGCCGGGGAACCCGCAAATTGGCGTCAGATGCTTGGCGACAGCCTCAGGGAGCCGCAGTTTCGCATCTCCTACGCCGATGCCTTCTCGCGACGGCTGAGACGCAATTACATCTGGATGTTCCTGATCCTGCTGCTCGCGTGGGTGCTCAAGATTTCGACGCCCAAGCTGCAGGCCTCCGGCGGCAGCAGGGACCTTGTCTCATCGCTGTGGGAGGTAGCGGCGAATGCCAGCCTTGGCCTTGCACCGGGCTGGCTGATCCTGACAGGTGTCGCGGGGTTCTACTTCTGGCTGCTCTACGTTTCGTTCCGGCCGCTTGACGACGCGGCTGAAAGCGCCTTGGCACAGGTCCATGTATGAAACGAGGCCGCCGGGCAGACCCGGCGGCCGCTTCACTCAGCGCATCACATAGACGACGCGCCGCGTCGACGGTTCGACCAGCACCGGTTGGCCGTTCACATAGACATAGCGGTACTCGGAGTCGGGGATTTCAGTCAGTTCGACTGTATCGGGCAATCCGGCGCCGACGACGACTTCGCCGTCCAGATAGACCGGCTCGATCCGGTTGTCTGTCACATAGGTGCGGACCTCGACGGGGGGATCGATGGCCGGCATGGCTTCGCCGGCGATGATCGCGCCCGTCGTCCCATCTATGACGACATCGGCGCCGCCGGCTGGCGGATCGACGACCACGATGCCTGAATCGGCCGGGCGTGCCGAAAGCACGACCTGCTGGCCGCCGAAATCACCGACCAGATAGTCGGAATAGACCCAGCCCTCGCCGCCTGAATCGGCGACACTGCACCATTTGCTGCTTTCGAGGCAGCCGCGCAGCGTTGTGGCCTGGCCGGCACCGATGACGCCGACAACCGGGTATTGCGGGCCGGGACCGGCACGGACATTGAGATCGGTGGCCGCCTGGACCGCGACATCTGCAAATGACGGGCCGGAGAAGGCGAGAAGCGCGCCCGCCACAGCGGGAAACAACAGCTTGGTTTTCATTTTTTCGCTCCGTTTTCTTGGTCCCTCAGGAGGCGAAAACGGCCCAAGCACCTGTCAGTTCCGGTCCAGGGGACCGGTTCCGCTCACGAATTGTAGCATGTTCATATGTGCCGGCGTTACGCCGCAAGTTGCGCAACGACCTGCCTGGCGACTGCTTCGCCCGACAGCCGGGCGCCGCCGCAGGTCTGGATCAGCGGTCCGGCAAGGTGCTCGCCGGCAAAGAAGATGCGCTCGCCAACCGGCTGCATCAATGCCGCGCGGGCCCCTGAGCGGCCTGGCCGCGCCGCGGCATAGGCGCCCCTGACATAACGTTCGGCACCCCAGTTTGTCATCATCGCGCGACCTACATGCCGGCGGGTGTCGTTGCCGAAGATCTCGCACAGCCGGTCCGTGGCGAAGTCGATGCCGGCAGCTTCGCCGGCAGCCGACAGCTCCCAGGCAAAGTCGCCGCCGACAAAACCGACCATCAGGTCGAGGTCGAACGGAAAGCCGAGGAAATAGATGTCATGCCGCGCCGTGCGCTCGACCAGAAGGTCGTCGAAGGCATTGAGTCCGAGGCGGCTGCCCCTGATTTCAACCGGCAGCTTGGTCAGCATGCCCATCGGCAGGTCGAAAAACGCGGCCATGTGGCTGTCGGGAAGGGCCGGCGAAAAGAAGATCTCCTCGAAGGCCAGTACCCCGGGCGATGCCGTGACGATGGCCGCGCTGGCGCGCAGCGTGCCACGATCGGTGAGACAGGCGACACCGGCACCGTCCCAGTCGATCCGGGTTACCGGCGTGGCAAGTTCGACCGGTACGTCGGCGCCGAAACGCGCAACGAGTGCGCCATAGCCTTCCCTAGTGAAGTAGTTGGGGTCGAGGTCGGCGGCATTCCTGAAGTCGGCGATGGAGATCTCGTCCTCGTCGGCACCGAAGTCCATCGGGCCGCAGAAGGTGGCGGCGGCCCGCGACGACCGTCCCTTGGCCAAAAGAGCGCCAAGGCGATCATCCATGTCGCTGTGGTTTTCCAGCAGCGCTGCCATCGCAGCGTCCGCTGCCTTGACCGCCGCTTCCTCGGCCTCGCTCGCCTTGCGGTTGCGGTAGTAGAGATGGTCGATGTTCATGTCGTGGTGATGCATCGTCCAGCCGGCGGCCTGAGCCTCCGAGAAATAGGGGTTGCGGTCGGCGGCGTGCAGCCAGGCGCAGCCGATGTCGAAGGGCACGCCGAAATGCCGGTTGCTGGTCCAGGCGCGGCCGCCGATGCGGTCCATCGCCTCCAGCACCTTGAAGCTCAAACCGGTTGAACGCAGCACTTTTGCCGCCGAAAGGCCGGCAGAACCGGCGCCGATGATCACAACATCGACATCTTTCATGGTTTTTCCCCGCTCTCGCCACATTCACCGCTTGATCGTATGCGAGTTTTTTGCCACCAGCCATTGCAAGACGGTGGGGACGTAAACGCCTTCTTAACGATGACAAGAGAGCGTTCGGCTGGCAACATCCCTCCCAGGGGAATGATTCAGGCATCAGGAGAACGGCATGGCAGTACTTGCCAAGGTGAAGACTTTTGCTGCAGCCTCCGCCGTTCTGGCGGTGACAGCTGGTGGCGCATACGCCGCCCAGTGCGGCAACAACGCGGGCGGCTTCGAGGCGTGGAAGGCCGATTTCGCTCAGGAGGCGGCGGCCAACGGCATCAGCGGCAACGCGCTCAACGCGCTTGCCAAGACGACCTACGCAACCAAGACCATCTATGCCGACCGCAACCAGAAGAGCTTCAAGCTCTCGCTCGACCAGTTCATGGCCAAGCGTGGCGGCAAGACGATTGCCTCCAAGGGCAAGACCATCAAGAAGCAGAACGCGGCGCTGTTCCAGAGCATCGAGGCGCGTTATGGCGTGCCGGCCGGCCCGCTGATCGCGATCTGGGGCATGGAAACCGGCTTTGGCGGGTTCCTCGGCAACCAGCACACGCTGTCGGCCGTGGCGACGCTGGCCTACGACTGCCGCCGGTCGGAATATTTCACCGATCAGCTCTATGCCGCGCTCAAGCTCGTCCAGAACGGCACGCTGAGCCCCAGCGCCGTTGGTGCCGCGCATGGCGAGATCGGCCAGACCCAGTTCCTGCCGGTCAACGTGCTGAAATTCGGCGCCGACGGCGACGGCAACGGCAAGATCGACATGGTCCGCTCCAAGGCCGACGCGCTCGCCTCGACGGCCAACTTCCTGCGCGGCCACGGCTGGAGCGCCGGCGGCGGCTATCAGCCCGGCCAGGCCAATTTCGGCGCCTTGCAGGGCTGGAACGCGGCCAGCGTCTACCAGCAGGCGATCGCCATCATCGGCGCCGAGATCGACGGCAACTGACCAAGGCGGCCGTTTGGCAGGTGTCAGGATGGTTCGCCATCCTGCTGGCCAAGGGGCGACCATCGGCGCATATTGAATGAACCCGGCGGAGACGTCGGGTTTTTTCGATGCGGCCGAGGAACGAACGATGAACGCTCTCAACGCATTGCCGGGCGACCTTTCCGCCTACGGCAATATTCAGGGCTACAGCCACTACCCCAAGTCAGTCACACCTGGTCTCGCCGTGCCGGCAGGCGGCGGGCTGCTCAAATGGTATGACATTGCCGAAGATGCGACGCCCGTGACGCGCGAAACCTGCGCTTTGGCGCAGCGCTTCCTGGCAGCCGAAACGGTGACCAGGCGCCTCAACCTCAAGGGCGAGCTCGGCTTCGTCATCCTGCACCGCTGCGGCGCCGATTTTCACTTCCTTCTGGTGAGTTCGTGGCGCCATGCCAACGAGATGTGGGAGACGGTCTATGCCAAGACCGCGGACGCTCCCGATTTCTCGCTGTTTGCACTGCCCGGGCCGCACCGGGCGACATTCTGCGTCTGGGAGCTTGCGGCGGTCGACCACGAACGCCAGGCCTTCGTCCGCTATCTGTTTTCAACACGCGACGACGCCGCCAAGCGGGCCTATCTCGCCGACATGTATCGGGGCGAGGCCTGAAACGAAAGGAGGCGCCGAAGCGCCTCCAAACTGCCAGATTTTGGCTGATCTCACCGGTTGCGCGCGGCCAGCGTGCGCAGGCGCAGCGCATTAAGCTTGATGAAGCCGGCGGCATCCTTCTGGTCGTAGGCGCCCTGGTCGTCCTCGAAGGTGACCAGCTTGTCCGAGTACAGCGACTTCGCGCTCTCGCGGCCGATGACCATGACGTTGCCCTTGTAGAGCTTGAGCGTCACTTCGCCTTCGACATGCTCCTGGCTCCTGTCGATCGCCGCCTGCAACATCTCGCGCTCGGGCGAGAACCAGAAGCCGTAGTAAATCAGCTCGGCATAGCGCGGCATCAGCTCGTCCTTGAGGTGCGCGGCACCACGGTCGAGCGTGATCGACTCGATGGCGCGGTGCGCCGACAGCAGGATCGTGCCTCCAGGGGTCTCGTAGACGCCGCGGCTCTTCATGCCGACGAAGCGGTTCTCGACCAGATCGAGACGGCCGATGCCGTTGTCGCGGCCATAGTCGTTGAGCTTGGCCAGCAGGGTGGCCGGCGACAGGCGCTTGCCGTTGATCGACACGGCATCGCCCTTTTCGAAGCCGATCTTGATGACCGTCGCCTTGTCCGGTGCTGCCTCAGGCGAAATCGTGCGCATGTGCACGTATTCGGGCGCCTCGACGGCCGGATCTTCCAGCACCTTGCCCTCGGAGGACGAGTGCAGGAGGTTGGCGTCGACGGAGAAGGGGGCCTCGCCCTTCTTGTCCTTGGCGACCGGGATCTGGTGCTTTTCGGCGAAGTCGAGCAGGTCGGTGCGCGACTTGAACGACCAGTCGCGCCATGGTGCGATGATCTTGATGTCGGGATTCAGCGCGTAGGCCGACAGCTCGAAGCGGACCTGGTCGTTGCCCTTGCCGGTGGCGCCATGGGCGATGGCGTCGGCGCCGGTCTTGCGGGCGATGTCGACGAGATGCTTGGAGATCAGCGGACGCGCGATCGAGGTGCCGAGCAGGTAGACGCCTTCATAGACGGCGTTGGCGCGGAACATCGGGAAGACGAAGTCGCGGACGAACTCCTCGCGCACGTCCTCGATGAAGATCTCCTTGATCCCCATCATCTCGGCCTTCTTGCGCGCCGGCTCGAGTTCCTCGCCCTGGCCGAGATCGGCGGTGAAGGTGACAACCTCCGCATTGAGCTCGGTCTGCAGCCACTTCAGGATGATCGATGTGTCGAGGCCACCGGAATAGGCGAGCACGACCTTCTTGACGTCTTTCCACTTGGACATGGGATCACGGCACCTTTCGCATGCGGCCCAGGGCCGCGTTTTCCCGGGCTTTCTAAGCACGAACGGCGAGCCGGGCAAGGGCGATCATGCCGCTGCGACAGCCTCTCTCTACCTCCACCCCGATCCGCTGCGTGGATCGACCCTCCCCACAAGGGGAGGGTATGAAGCCGCCTTACTTACGCTTCATCGCCTCGAGCAGCGCCGCGCCGAACGCACCTTGCTGCTCAGGCTTGTTCTGCTGCGGCTTGGGCGACGAGGCGAACTTCATGTCGCGGCCCTTGGCGGGTGCTGCCGAGCGGGGTGCGGGTTCGCCGCCGTCCTTGCGCATGGTCAGCCCGATGCGCTTGCGCGGGATGTCGACCTCGACGACGCGGACCTTCACCACGTCGCCCGCCTTCACCACCTCGTGTGGGTCCTTCACGAACTTGTCGGCGAGCTGCGACACATGGACAAGCCCGTCCTGATGCACGCCGATGTCGACGAAGGCGCCGAAGGCGGCGACGTTGGTGACTGTACCTTCGAGCAACATGCCCGGCTTCAAATCCTTGATATCGTCGACACCGTCGGCGAAGGTCGCGGTCTTGAAGCCCGGACGCGGATCGCGGCCCGGCTTTTCCAGCTCGGCGATGATGTCGCGCACCGTCGGCAGGCCGAAACGCTCATCGACGAAGGCGCGCGGATCGATCGCCTTCAGCGCGGCGCTGTCGCCCATCAACTGGCGCAGGTCACGGCCGCAGGACGCCACGATCTTCTTGGCCACGCCATAGGCTTCGGGGTGGACCGACGATGAGTCGAGCGGTTCCTTGCCGTCGCGGATACGCAGGAAGCCGGCGCATTGCTCGAAGGCACGCTGGCCGAGCCGTGGCACGGCGAGCAGGTCGCGGCGCGTGGCAAAGGCGCCCGAGGCGTCGCGATGCGCCACGATCGACTCGGCGAGCGACGGCCCGAGACCGGAGACGCGGGCGAGAAGGGGGGCGGAGGCCGTGTTGAGGTCGACGCCGACGGCGTTCACCGCGTCTTCGACCACCGCTTCGAGCGAACGGCCGAGCCGATACTGGTCGACGTCGTGCTGGTACTGGCCGACGCCGATCGACTTGGGTTCGATCTTGACCAGCTCGGCGAGCGGGTCCTGCAGGCGCCGCGCGATGGACACTGCACCACGCAGCGACACGTCGAGATTGGGGAATTCGGCCGCAGCCGTGGCGGACGCCGAATAGACAGAGGCCCCGGCCTCGCTGACGATGACCTTGGTCGGCTTGGGCGCCGGCATGTCCGTCAGCAAGTCGGCAACGAGACGCTCGGTTTCGCGGCTGCCGGTGCCGTTGCCGATGGCGATCAGCTCGACCTTGTGGCGGATGATCAGCCGGGCAAGCTCGGCCTGAGTGCCGCGCACGTCGTTCCTGGGCGGGAAGGGGTAGACGGTGGTGGTGTCGAGCACCTTGCCGGTGGCATCGATGACCGCCACCTTGACGCCGGTGCGGATGCCCGGATCGAGACCCATAGTGGCGCGCGAGCCGGCAGGGGCGGCGAGCAGAAGGTCCTTGAGGTTGCGCGAGAAGACGCGGATCGCCTCTTCCTCGGCGGCCTCGCGCAGATCGCGCATCAGGTCGAGCGACAGCGACAGAGACAGCTTCACGCGCCAGGTCCAGCCGGCGACGGTCATCAGCCACTGGTCGCCGGGCAGCGTCGCGCCAATCGCATAGGCAGCGGCGATCATACGCTCGACCGGCTTGACCGGCGAGGTGTCGTCGGCGTCGATCTCGAGGTCGAGCGACAGCACGTCCTCGTTGCGGCCGCGCAGCATGGCGAGCGCGCGGTGGCTCGGCACCGAGGCCCAGCGTTCGGAATGGTCGAAATAGTCCGAGAACTTGGCGCCCGCCTCCTGCTTGCCGTCGACCACGCGGGCGCGCATGACCGCGCGCTCCTTCATGTGAGTACGCAGGCGGCCCAATAGCTCGGCGTTCTCCGAAATGCCTTCGGCGACGATGTCGCGCGCGCCTTCGAGGGCTGCCTTCACGTCGGCTACGTCGCCGACGACGTAAGGCACGGCCAACTCGGCCGGTACCTTGGAGCGGTCGGCGAGGATCGCTTCGGCGAGCGGCCCGAGCCCGCGCTCCCGCGCGATTTCAGCCTTGGTGCGGCGCTTGGGCTTGTAAGGCAGGTAGATGTCTTCGAGCTCGGCCTTGGTGGCGACGCTGGCGATACGGATCGCCAGCTCGTCGGTCATCTTGCCCTGGCCGGTGATGGATTCGACGATTGCCGCGCGCCGCGCTTCCAGCTCGCGCAGATAGGCGAGCCGTTCGGACAGATCGCGCAGCTGGGTATCGTCGAGGCCGCCGGTGACTTCCTTGCGGTAGCGCGCGACGAAGGGAACAGTCGCACCCTCATCCAGCAGTCCGACTGCCGCAATGACCTGCTCGGCCTTCGCATTGATCTCGGCTGCGATGATCGCAGCGATTTTCCTGATGTCGCCAGCCATGGAATCCTGGTGCCTGTTGAACGGGTGCGCGAACATAGTGACTGCCGGGGCGAACGCCAAACGGCCAATCATGCCCGCCTGTTCAAGGTCCACAGGAAAGCGGCCATCCTGCGGCAATCGGCGCAAAGTCGGCGGAACATTTCATGCCGCGCATCTGTATGATCGCCCTCCGTGAATCGAGGAGCGGAAAGCATGAAATTCGATCGGGTCCTGTTTACCGCCGGCGCTGTTTTCGGCGCAGCGGGCGTGGCACTTTCGGCAGCGGCGAGCCATGGCGGCAGCACCAACGTCGCGACAGCGGCCAATTTCCTGCTTTTCCATGCGCCGGCGCTGATCGCGCTGTCCCTGGTGGCAGCCCAGAGCCGCATCCTGCACATCGGGACGGCCATCCTGCTGCTGGCCGTGCTGCTGTTCACAGGCGACCTCTTGGCCCGCGATTATCTCGGCCAGCGGCTGTTTCCCTTCGCCGCCCCCATGGGCGGAACCGGCATGATTTTGGGTTGGCTGACGCTCGCCGCTGGTGCTCTGTTCGCCCCAAGGAACAACTAGAAGTCTAGCCGATCCTGTAGGGAAGGGGATGCCTGACATCCCGGTCGATCACCAGCTTGCGCTTGAGCGGCGGCACGGCGCGCTGCTGGCAGTTGGTGCGCTCGCAGATGCGGCATGAGATGCCGATCGGGTCGAAGGCCGTCTTGCTGCCCAGCTCCAGCCCGTCGGCATAGACGAAATCCTGGGCATAGGTGACCTCGCAGCCGAGCGCGATGGCATAGCGCCGGTGCGGCGCGTTGAAGCCGCCGCCGCCCTTGGAGATCTCCGTGGCGATGCAGAGATAGCGCGCGCCGTCTGGCGTCTCGGCGAGTTGGCGGATGATCCGGCCCGGAGTCTCGAAGGCCTGGTGAACATTCCACAGCGGACACGCCGCGCCGAAGCGGGCGAACTGCAGCTTGGCGGCGCTGTGGCGCTTGGTGATGTTGCCGGCGCGGTCGATGCGGGCAAAGAAGATCGGCACGCCCTTGTGGCCCGGCCGCTGCAGCGTGCTGAGCCGATGCGCCACCTGCTCGATCGAGGCACCGAAATGCGCCGCCATCAGTTCGAGATCGTGGCGCAATTCTCCGGCCGCGCGCATGAAGGCCTGGTAGGGGAGGGTCAGCGCGCCGGCGAAATAGTTGCGCAGCCCCATCTTGCAGATTTCCAGCGCCTCGGCGGTGCGGAAATCGGCGGTGCGGGCGATCTGCGCCACCTCGGCCTCCATCTCCATCTCGGCGATCTGGAAGGCGATCTGGAAACTACGGGTGGCGAGCGGCGAGTATGGGTTGAGGAACAACACGCCCGACTTGGCATCGAAGCGCCGCAGCGCATCGTCATTGGCCTCGGCACGGGCAATCCGCACGCCGTGCCGGCTGTCCAGATGTGCTGCGAGCGCCGCATAGCTGTCGCGCTCGCCGATGCCGAGCTCGCCGGCCAGCCGCTCGGCCGCCACGTCGAGGCTATGGATGTAGTTGTCGACGAAGTGGAAGAAGTCGCGCACTTCCTCGTAAGGCGTCGGCTCGGTCAGGCCGACGCTCTTGCCCAGCGTGTCGTCGAGGCTCGCCAGCTGTTCCGAAGTGCGGCGATAGGCCTGGTGCGCCGAGATCAGCGCACGGGCAAAACCCGGCGCGTTCTGCGTCACCAGCTTCAGTTCCTGCAGGTTCGGCGCATAGTTCTCGAACAGCGGATCGCTCAGCGCCTCGGTCAGCGCCGACAACAGCCGGTCGCTGTCGCCTTGCGAAATCTCGGTGATGTCGATCTGGAACTTTTCGGCGAGCGCCAGCAGCACCGAGGCCGAAACCGGGCGCTGGTTGTTCTCGATCTGGTTGAGATAGCTGGTCGAGATGCCGATGCGTTCGGCGAAGCTCGCCTGCGTCGCCTTGTTGGCGTCGCGCAGCTCGCGCACCTTGCGGCCGATATAGAGTTTGCGTGACACCATGTTTGCAATTTCGCAATTTACAGTTCTCATATTTGTATATTACGCTTTCGCACACTTTCAACTGTTTTCCTGCGCGCGCCACAGGGCTATTGCGCCAACTTCGCTGCTTGCCGCTGACGCGGCGAGAGGCCATTGTTTTCAAACTCGTAGCGCGGGAGAAAGCTCATGACGCTCTACCAAGCCGTCGCCGACAGGCAGACCAGCCGGCTCACCACAATGGACGTTGTTACCGTCGTCGCGGGTTCGCTGCTCTTGACCCTGTCCGCAAAGGTGCAGGTGCCGTTCTATCCCGTGCCGATGACCATGCAGACGCTGGTCGTCATCGGCCTGGGCCTGGCCCTCGGCCCGGTGCGTGGCGCCGCGGCCGTGGCGCTTTATCTCGCGCAAGGCGCGCTTGGCCTGCCGGTCTTCGCCGGCACGCCGGAAAAGGGCATCGGCCTCGCCTACATGATGGGCCCGACCGGCGGCTATCTCCTTGGCTACCTGCCTGCCGCCTTGCTCGCCGGCTGGCTGGCCGAGCGCGGCTGGGACCGTAACGTCTTTACCGCCATGCTTGCGGCACTGCTCGCCGGCGCCATCATCTACGTGCCGGGCCTGCTCTGGCTCGGCGGCGTCATCGGCTGGGACAAGCCGGTTCTGGCTTTCGGTCTCTATCCCTTCATCCCAGGCGACATCGCCAAGGCGCTGCTTGCGGCCATCGCTTTCCCCGCCGCCTGGAAATGGCTTTCCGCAAAGGGCATGAACTGATGCGCGCCGTACTCGAACAACTGGAAGCCCGCCGCGCCGAAGCCCGCCTCGGCGGTGGCCAGAAGCGCATCGACGCCCAGCATGGCAAGGGCAAGCTGACGGCGCGCGAGCGCATCGACGTCCTGCTTGACGAAGGCTCCTTCGAAGAGTTCGACATGTATGTCACCCACCGCACCACCGAGTTCGGCATGGCCGAGCAGAAGGTGGCGGGCGACGGCGTCGTCACCGGCTGGGGCACGATCAACGGCCGGCTGGTCTATGTCTTTTCGCAGGACTTCACCGTGCTCGGCGGCTCGCTGTCGGAGACGCACGCCCAGAAGATCTGCAAGATCATGGACATGGCGATGCGCAACGGCGCGCCTGTCATTGGCTTGAACGACTCGGGCGGCGCCCGCATTCAGGAAGGCGTTGCCTCGCTCGCCGGCTATGCCGACGTCTTCAAGCGCAATGTCGACGCCTCGGGCGTGGTGCCGCAGATCTCGGTGATCATGGGCCCGTGCGCCGGTGGTGCTGTCTATTCGCCTGCCATGACCGACTTCATCTTCATGGTGCGCGACAGCTCCTACATGTTCGTGACCGGTCCCGACGTGGTGAAGACCGTCACCAACGAGATCGTCACCGCCGAAGAACTCGGCGGCGCCCGCACCCACACGTCGAAGTCTTCGGTCGCCGACGGTGCCTATGAAAACGACATCGAGGCGCTCGAGCAGGTTCGCCTGCTGTTCGACTTCCTGCCGCTCAACAATCGCGAGAAGCCCCCAGTCCGGCCGTTCCACGACGACCCGGCGCGACTGGAGAAGCGTCTCGACACGCTGATCCCCGACAGCGCGGCCAAGCCCTACGACATGAAGGAGCTGATCCTCGCCATCGCAGACGAGGGCGATTTCTTCGAGATCCAGGAAGCCTTCGCCAGGAACATCATCACCGGCTTCATGCGCATCGAGGGCCAGTCTGTCGGCGTCGTCGCCAACCAACCGATGGTGCTGGCCGGCTGCCTCGACATCGACTCGTCGCGCAAGGCAGCACGCTTCGTGCGCTTTTGCGACGCGTTTTCGATCCCGATCCTGACTTTGGTCGACGTGCCGGGCTTCCTGCCGGGCACGGCCCAGGAATATGGCGGCGTCATCAAGCACGGCGCCAAGCTTCTGTTCGCCTATTCGCAGGCGACCGTTCCGATGGTCACGCTGATCACGCGCAAGGCCTATGGCGGCGCCTATGACGTCATGGCGTCCAAGCATATCGGCGCCGACATCAACTATGCCTGGCCGACGGCCGAGATCGCGGTGATGGGTGCCAAGGGCGCGACCGAGATCCTCTACCGCTCGGAACTCGGCGACGCGGAAAAGATCGCCGCCCGCACCAGGGAATATGAAGAACGCTTCGCCAATCCCTTCGTCGCCGCCGAGCGCGGTTTCATCGACGAAGTGATCATGCCGCATTCGTCGCGCCGCCGCATCGCCCGCGCCTTCGCCGCCCTGCGCGGCAAGAAGGCTGAGGCGCCGTGGAAGAAGCACGACACGATACCGCTGTGAGCAGGACAAGAATGTTCAAGAAAATCCTCATCGCCAATCGTGGCGAGATCGCCTGCCGGGTCATCAAGACGGCCCAGAAACTCGGTATCGCAACGGTCGCCGTCTATTCCGACGCCGACCGCGAAGCGCTGCATGTGAAGATGGCCGACGAGGCCGTCCATATCGGGCCAGCGCCGTCGAACCAGTCCTACATCGTCATTCAGAAGATCATCGACGCCGTGCGCCAGACCGGCGCCGATGCCGTGCATCCGGGCTACGGCTTCCTGTCGGAGAACTCGAACTTTGCCGAAGCGCTGAAGGCCGAGGGCGTCGCCTTCATCGGACCGCCGCCCGTTGCCATCGAGGCGATGGGCGACAAGATCACCTCGAAGAAGATCGCGGCTTCCGCCGGCGTTTCGACCGTGCCGGGCCATATGGGCCTGATCGAGGACGCCAGCGAGGCGGTGAAGATCGCCAACCAGATCGGCTATCCCGTGATGATCAAGGCCTCCGCCGGCGGCGGCGGCAAGGGCATGCGCATTGCCTGGAACGACGCCGAGGCACGCGAGGGCTTCCAGTCGTCGAAGAACGAGGCCAAATCCTCCTTCGGCGACGACCGCATCTTCATCGAGAAATTCGTCACCCAGCCGCGCCACATCGAGATCCAGGTACTGGGCGACCAGCACGGCAACCTGCTCTATCTCGGCGAGCGCGAATGCTCGATCCAGCGCCGCAACCAGAAGGTCATCGAGGAGGCACCGTCGCCCTTCCTCGACGCCGAGACCCGCAAGGCGATGGGCGAGCAGGCCGTTGCGCTGGGCAAGGCCGTCGGCTACTTCTCGGCCGGCACGGTCGAGTTCATCGTCGACGGAGACCGCAACTTCTATTTCCTCGAGATGAACACCCGCCTGCAGGTCGAGCATCCGGTGACCGAGCTGATCACCGGCATCGACCTCGTCGAGGAGATGATCCGCGTCGCCGCGGGCGAAAAGCTGCGCTTCGCCCAGGATGAGGTGAAGCTCAACGGCTGGGCCATCGAGAGCCGGCTTTATGCCGAAGATCCCTACCGCAACTTCCTGCCGTCGATCGGCCGCCTGACTCGCTACCGCCCGCCTGTCGAGGGCAAACGCGACGACGGTACGGTCGTCCGCAACGACACCGGCGTCTTCGAGGGCGGCGAGATCTCGATGTATTACGACCCGATGATCGCCAAGCTCTGCACCTGGGCGCCCGACCGCCTGACGGCTGTCGAGGCGATGGGCCGCGCGCTCGACGACTTCGAGGTCGAGGGCATTGGCCACAATCTGCCGTTCCTGTCGGCGGTCATGGACCATCAGCGCTTCCGCGATGGCCGGCTGACCACCGCCTACATTGCCGAGGAATTTCCCGACGGCTTTACCGGCGTGGCCCCGACCGAGGCGGACGCCCACAAGCTCGCCGCGGTCGCAGCGCTGATCAACCAGTTCACCCAGCGCCGCGGCGCCCAGATTTCGGGCTCGCTCGCCAACCACCAGCGCCCGGTCGGCACCGACTGGGTGGTGACGCTCGGCGGCTTCACGCTGCCGCTGCAGGTCAAGGACGGCGCCGACGGCACGGTGGTCGCGTTCGATGACGGCACGGCCCTTGCGGTGTCGAGCGACTGGATGCCTGGGCACCTGCACGCCAATTTCGCGGTCGGCGGAATGTCCATCGGCGTCAAGGTTTCGCGCTCGGGCACCGGCTGGCGCCTGCGCTGGCGCGGCATGGACGTGGTGACCCATGTGCGCAGCCCGCGCGTCGCCGAACTGGCTAGGCTGATGCCGGTCAAGCTGCCGCCCGACACCTCGAAGATGTTGCTCTGCCCGATGCCCGGCGTGGTGACGTCGATCCTGGTCAAGGCGGGCGACGAAGTCGAAGCCGGCCAGTCGCTGGCGACCGTCGAAGCGATGAAGATGGAGAACGTGCTGCGCGCCGAGCGCAAGGGCACGGTCAAGCACGTGGCGGCAACCGCAGGCGAAAGCCTCGCCGTCGACGAGCTGATCATGGAGTTCGAGTGACAAGGCTCAGGATCCGAGAAGAAGCGAAGATCGCCGCCTGCCTTTTGGGCGGCCTCCTCGGCGTAGTCCTGGTTCAGATGGCCTACGGTGCCTGGGGCTACACGCCGCCCGGCCTCCTCTCGCTGCTCATCGGTCTGTCAACTGCTAGCCGCGGGCCATATCACATCCACCTTTTCAATGCGATGGTGTGGGGTGTCTGGGGGGCTGCCGGATTCGCCATTGTCACGAAGCTAACCTATGGCTTCGTGAACCTCCGGAGGATCGCTCTGCTCTACCTCGCCGGCGAAGCGCTGATTGCAGCAGGCGGATGGCTGGCCGCGACGGGAACCATCTCGCTCGCAGCACTCACCAACACAATTCTCCTGATCTATATGCTGGCTGGTCTTCTCGTTGTGCGTGACTGGGCCGCTGGCCCGCGCAACAGGATGGCGCTCGCCGGGTTGCCGAATGGAAGCAGCAAATGACCGACAAACCAACAATCGATTCCTGGAAGAAGCTCGCAGAACGCGAGATCAAGGCTTCGCCTGACACGCTGACCTGGAACACGCCCGAGGGCATCGACGTGAAGCCGCTCTACACGGCCGACGATCTCGAAGGCATCGGCCATCTCGGAACGCTGCCGGGCTTCGAGCCGTTCCTGCGCGGCCCGCGCGCCAGCATGTATGCCGGCCGCCCCTGGACCATCCGGCAATATGCCGGCTTTTCGACGGCGGAGGCGTCCAACAACTTCTACCGCAAGGCGCTCGCCGCCGGCCAGCAGGGCGTGTCGGTCGCCTTCGATCTCGCCACCCATCGCGGCTATGACTCGGACCATCCGCGCGTCGAGGGCGATGTCGGCAAGGCCGGCGTGGCGATCGACTCTGTCGAGGACATGAAGATCCTGTTCGACGGCATCCCGCTCGAAAAGGTCTCGGTGTCGATGACGATGAATGGCGCGGTGATCCCGATCCTCGCCAACTTCATCGTTGCCGGCGAGGAACAGGGCGTGTCGCGCGACAAGCTGTCGGGGACCATCCAGAACGACATCCTGAAGGAGTTCATGGTCCGCAACACCTACATCTACCCGCCCGAGCCCTCGATGCGCATCGTTGCCGACATCATCGAGTATACGGCGAAGGAGATGCCGAAGTTCAACTCTATCTCGATCTCCGGCTACCACATGCAGGAGGCCGGCTCGACGCTGGTGCAGGAACTCGCCTTCACGCTGGCCGACGGACGTGAATATGTCCGCGCAGCGCTGAACAAGGGCCTGAATGTCGACGACTTCGCCGGCCGGCTGTCGTTCTTCTTCGCCATCGGCATGAACTTCTTCATGGAGGCGGCCAAGCTGCGCGCCGCGCGCCTGCTCTGGTCGCGCATCATGACCGAGTTCGAGCCGAAAAAGACCTCGTCGCTGATGCTGCGCACCCACTGCCAGACCTCCGGCGTGTCGTTGCAGGAGCAGGACCCCTACAACAACGTCGTCCGCACCGCTTTCGAGGCGATGTCGGCGGCATTGGGCGGGACGCAGTCGCTGCACACCAACTCCTTCGACGAGGCGATCGCCCTGCCGACTGAGTTTTCCGCCCGCATCGCCCGCAACACCCAGCTCATCCTCCAGCACGAGACCGGCGTCACCAAGGTCGTCGACCCGCTCGCCGGCTCCTATTATGTCGAGGCCCTGACCAACGACCTCGCGGAAAAGGCCTGGGCGCTGATCGAGGAGGTCGAGGCGATGGGCGGCATGACCAAGGCGGTCGCCACAGGCCTGCCCAAGCGCCTGATCGAGGAGGCCGCGACCCGCAAGCAGGCGGCCATCGACCGCGGCGACGAGGTCATCGTCGGCGTCAACAAATACCGCCTCGAGCAGGAAGACCATCTCGACATTCTCGAGATCGACAACTCCGCCGTCCGCGTGTCGCAGATCGCTCGCATTGAGCAGACACGGCGCCAGCGCGACCCCAAGCGTGTCGAGGAAGCGCTTGCCGCGCTTGAGAAGGTCGCCCGGTCAGGCGAAGGCAACATCCTCGCCGCCGCCGTCGAGGCGTCGCGGGCGCGCGCTACGGTGGGCGAAATCTCGGACGCCATGCGCCGCGCCTTCGGCGATCATGCGGCCGTCCCGGAAGTGGTCGAGAACGTCTACGGCAAGGCCTATGACGATGAGCCGGAATTCCAGACCCTGCTGTCGCGCCTCGAACAGTTTGCCGGCTCACTAGGTGAGAAACCGCGCATCATGGTAGCAAAGCTCGGCCAGGACGGCCACGACCGCGGCGCCAAGGTGATCGCGTCCGCTTTTGGCGACATCGGCTTCGAGGTCATTGCCGGGCCGCTGTTCCAGACCCCTGGCGAGGCTGCCGATACGGCGATTGCGTCCAGGGTCCACGTCGTCGGCATGTCGTCGCTGGCCGCCGGCCACAAGACACTCGCGCCGCAGTTGGTCGACGCGCTCAAGGCCAAGGGCGCTGACAACATCATTGTGGTGGTCGGCGGTGTCATCCCGCGCCAGGACTACCAGTACCTGCTCGATCACGGTGTATCAGCCGTCTTCGGCCCCGGCACCAATGTGCTCGATGCCGCGCGCGCCGTGCTCGACCTGATGGAAGGCAAGCGCCGCAACCAGTAGCCGCCACTCCGGACGAAAAAAGGCTCGGGCGAGCGGGTCTTTTTGTTGGCGGTGTTAAGCGGCCTTCCGGCCGATGGAGATGTACTGGAGGCCATGGCGGGCGACGACCGCGGGGTCGTAGAGGTTGCGACCGTCGAAGATGACCGGCGTCGCAAGCGCCTGCTTGATCGTCTCGAAGGACGGTGCCCGGAAGTTCTTCCACTCGGTGGCGATCAACAGCGCATCGGCGCCGCGCAGTGCCGCCTCCTTGGTGCCGCAGAGCAGCAGGTCGTCGCGCTGGCCATAGATCTGCTGCGCCTCGTTCATCGCCTCGGGATCATAGGCCTGGACCTTGGCGCCAGCGGCCCACAGCGCCTCCATCAGTACGCGCGCCGGCGCCTCGCGCATGTCGTCGGTGTTGGGCTTGAACGCCAGTCCCCACAGCGCAAAGGTCTTGCCCGCGAGATCGCCGTTGAAGTGGCCCTTGAGCTTGTCGAACAGCACCGCCTTCTGGGCGTTGTTGCGCTCCTCGACCGACTTCAGCAGCACCGGCTCGAAGCCGACATCGTCGGCGGTGCGGATCAGCGCGCGCACGTCCTTGGGAAAGCACGAGCCGCCATAACCCAGGCCCGGATAGATGAAGTGATAGCCGATGCGCGGGTCCGAGCCGATGCCCTTGCGCACCTCCTCGATGTCGGCGCCGAGCAGTTCGGCCAGGTTCGCCATCTCGTTCATGAAGCTGATCTTGGTCGCCAGCATGCAGTTGGCGGCATATTTGGTGAACTCGGCCGAGCGCACGTCCATCACGATCATCTTCTCGTGGTTGCGGTTGAACGGCGCATAGAGCTCGCGCATCACCGCCTCGGCGGCCTCGCTTTCGGTGCCGACGATGATGCGGTCGGGCTTCATGCAGTCGGCGACCGCCGAGCCTTCCTTGAGGAACTCCGGATTGGAGACGACGTCGAAGGCCAGCTCCTCGCGGCCCCTGGCCTTCAGCGCCGAAGCAATGGCCGCCCGCACCTTGTCGGCGGTGCCGACCGGCACGGTCGACTTGCCGACGACGATCTTGGGTTCGACCATCTCGCGGCCGATCGTCTCGGCCACGGCCAGGACATATTTGAGATCGGCCGAGCCGTCCTCGCCCGGCGGCGTGCCGACCGCGATCATCTGGATCTCGCCGTGGCGCACCGCCAGCACCGCATCCGTGGTGAAGACGATGCGGCCCGCCGCATGGTTGTCGCGCACCAGGGCCTCCAGCCCCGGCTCGAAGATCGGCACGAACCCCTGGTTCAGCCTTTCGACCTTGGCCGCATCGACATCGACGCAGACGACGTCATGGCCGACCTCGGCCAGCACCGCCGCCTGCACCAGACCGACATAGCCAATTCCAAATACCGTGAGCTTCATACGGTCCGTTCCTGTTCGCCGCCCGCTTTGAACGGCGTAGATACAGGAATTCGGCACGGCGCACCAATGCCGCTGTTGCGATCAGACGGCGACGGAATGGCGCGCCGTTCCCTGGCCGAGATAGGCGTCGAAATGCGCGGCGATCGAGCGGACGAAGGGCTTGCCGCGATCGGTGACGACAAAGCGGTTGCCGGCACGGGCAAAGATGCCGTCGCGGTCGTTGGCGGCGAGCAGCTCGGCCTCGGCGATGACCGCGCGGGCCAGCTCGCCGAAGCGGGAAAGCAGCTCGCAGCGGGAGACGGAAAAGTCGCACATCAGCCGCTCTATGACCCAGGCGCGCATGCGGTCGGCATCGGACAGCGCCACACCGCGCACCGTGGCCAGGCCACCGGCCAGCACGCGGCGCTCATATTCGCCGGTCGCCGGCATGTTCTGGACATAGCCCTGAGGCAGCAGCCCGATGGACGAGGCGCCCAGCCCGATCAGCGCGTCGACCTGGTCGGTGGTGTAGCCCTGGAAGTTGCGCCGCAGCGTGCCCGAGCGCGCGGCAACCGCAAGGCTGTCTTCGGGCAGCGCGAAATGGTCCATGCCGACCGCTTCGTAGCCTGCCGCCAGGATGAGGCGGCTCGCCGCCTCGGCCTGCTCCAGTCGTGCGCTCGCGTCGGGCAGCAGCGCCTCATCGATCATGGTCTGGTGCTTCTTCATCCACGGCACATGGGCATAACCGAACAGCGCGATGCGGTCCGGCCTGAGCGACAACACCAGGTCGGTGGTCGCTTCGATCGAAGCCAGCGTCTGGTGCGGCAGCCCGTAGAGCATGTCGAGATTGACCGAATGAACACCGCGGCCCCTGACGGCATCGACGACCCATTTTGTCTGCTCGAAGGTCTGCTCGCGGTTGATCGCCTGCTGCACGCGCTGGTTGAAATCCTGGACGCCGAGGCTGGCGCGCGTCATGCCGATGGCGGCCAGCGCGTCGAACCGCGCCTCGTCCATGTCGTTGGGGTCCATCTCGACGCTGATCTCGGCGTCGGACGCAAAGGCGAACTTGTCGCGCAGCCTGCCGCCTAGCGCCAGGATGTCGTCGGCCTGGAGCAAGGTCGGCGAGCCGCCGCCGAAATGCAGCGCCGTCACGCGCAGCCTGTTGCCGGCGAGAGCGGCGATGCTGTCGATCTCGGCGTCGAGCGCCTTGAGGTAGCGCGCGACCGGATCATATTGTCGCGTCTGCTTGGTATGGCAGGCGCAGAACCAGCACAGCCGGTCGCAATAGGGGATGTGGACATAGAGCGACGCCGGCGCGCCCCTCGGCAGCGCCCGCAGCCAGTCGCTATAGGTCGAGGTCGACACGTCGGCGCTGAAATGCGGGGCGGTGGGATAACTCGTATGCCGCGCCACCGGGCTTGCGTATTTTTCAACGAGGCTTCTGTCCATGGTCATCTCCGTCAATGGCCCAACATCGGACGTGAGCAACGGCAACACCTTGACCTGGATCAAGAAAGCCAGGGCGGGAGACACAATGACACGGTTCCTTTTACCCCCCGCGATCCCTAGATTGAGCAAATCAGACGCCGGACGATGCGATGACCATCCGCCAGGACATTCACAATTCTGAGATACCCGCGCTGTGCCGCTCCTGTGAGGCACGGCATCGCGGCGTCTGCGGAGCGCTGACCACCGATCAGCTGGTCGAGCTCAGCCGCCACACGACCAAGCGCAAGGTCGATCCGGGCACGGTGCTGGTGTCGGACGCCGACACCATCGACAGCTATGCCAATGTGCTCGCCGGCGTGGTCAAGCTGACCAAGACCCTGCCCGACGGCCGCCAGCAGATCGTCGGCCTGCAATTCGCACCCGATTTCCTTGGCCGTCCGTTCAAGCACGAGAGCTCGATCACCGCCGAGGCGGCGACCCCGGTACGCGTCTGCGCCTTCCCCAAGAAGTCACTCGACCGGATGATCGAACAGGCGCCTGAACTCAGTCACCGGCTGCACCTTCAGGCCCTCAACGAACTCGACGAAGCCCGGGACTGGATGCTGATGCTTGGGCGCAAGACCGCCTCCGAGCGGGTCGCATCCTTCCTGCATCTCATTGCCCGCCACAGCGATCCCGAAGCAGAAATCAGCGGAGAGATCAGCTTCGACCTGCCGCTAACCCGTGCTGACATCGCCGACTTCCTGGGCCTGACCATCGAGACCGTCAGCCGGCAGCTGACCAAGCTGCGCAAGGACGGCCTGATCGCGGTCGAGAACAACCGCCACATCACCGTCTTCGACGTCGCCAGGCTGGAACGTCGCGCCAACGTCTGATCGCTCGGCTCAGTCGCCGGACGACAGCACCGGGAGCACATGGTCACGCTCGAAGGCGATGTGCCTTCGCAATGCCCCGAAGAACCCGCGCAGCATGAAGCCCAGCGTCTCCGGGTTTTCCGCCCGGCCGCCGCGTGCCGTCGCACGCAGGGCATCGCGCAGCTCGGCGGCATAGCCTTCATCCTCGAAATGCTCGTTCTTGAGCCGCTCGACCGTCTCGCGTGCTTCGCCACTGTGCGCCAGGCGCGCGGCGAACTGCGAATGGAGCCGCTGCTCCTCGAAGCGATGGACCTTGACCATCGCGGGCCCGAGCGCCCTTGCTGCGAGCACGCAACTGCGTCGGTCGATCTCGTTGGGCAGGGAATCGGCGATTTCCTCCAGCCTGTCGCACAGCGCAAGCATGTCCGCATGCGCACGCTGTATGGCCGCGATCGCGTCAAGTAGAGCGGCGTCCTCCGATCCAGCCTTCATTTCCGGGCGCGCATTCATCTTGTTTGAAAGTTCCTCATTGGCCCAAGGCTGGTCTGCCCGGCGGCGCTTGACCTTGATCCAGATCAAGGCAGGGTGGGCAATTGTCATGGATGTGTGCCGTCTGGTGCCGACGCGAGCTTTCGGCGCCCAGCTACCGTCGGGGATCGCTCATGAAATACGCAATGGAAACAATCCTGCTGGCATTGGCGGCCTTTGCCGCCTTGCTTGGCGCCGCCTTCGCCAAGGACAGCCAGTTCGGCGCCCATATGTGGGTGCTGTTCTTCGTGCTGACCGCGAGCGTCATCGTCCTGATGCGCACCAGCAGCTATGCGCCGGTCGACATCCTGGCCGAGGACAAGTCGGCCTACATGGACGGGCCGATCCGCTACGGCGTCATCGCCACCGTCTTCTGGGGCGTGACCGGCTTTCTCGTTGGCGTCATCGTTGCGGCACAGCTTGCCTTCCCCGACCTCAACATCGAGCCGTGGCTGAATTTCGGTCGCCTGCGTCCGCTGCACACCTCGGCCGTGATCTTCGCCTTCGGCGGCAACGCGCTGATCGCCACCTCGTTCTACGTGGTCCAGCGCACGGCGCGCGCGCGCCTCTTCGGCGGCAATCTCGCCTGGTACGTATTCTGGGGCTACCAGCTGTTCATCGTCATGGCAGCCACCGGTTACCTCCTGGGCATCACCCAGAGCCGCGAATATGCCGAGCCGGAATGGTATGTCGACATCTTCCTGACCGTCGTCTGGGTCGCCTACCTCATCGTCTTCCTCGGCACGATCCTGAACCGCAAGGAGCCGCATATCTATGTGGCCAACTGGTTCTATCTCGCCTTCATCGTCACCATCGCCATGCTGCACATCGTCAACAACCTGGCGGTGCCGGCGTCCTTCCTCGGTTCGAAGAGCTATTCGCTGTTCTCGGGCGTGCAGGATGCGCTGACGCAATGGTGGTACGGCCATAACGCCGTCGGCTTCTTCCTGACGGCCGGCTTCCTCGGCATGATGTACTATTTCGTGCCCAAGCAGGCCGAACGCCCGGTCTATTCCTACCGTCTCTCGATCATCCACTTCTGGTCGCTGATCTTCCTCTACATCTGGGCCGGGCCGCACCACCTGCACTACACCGCCCTGCCCGACTGGGCGCAGACGCTCGGCATGGTGTTCTCGATCATGCTGTGGATGCCGTCCTGGGGCGGCATGATCAACGGCCTGATGACGCTGTCCGGCGCCTGGGACAAGATCCGCACCGATCCGATCATCCGCATGATGGTGGTGGCCATCGCCTTCTACGGCATGTCGACCTTCGAAGGCCCGATGATGTCGATCAAGGCGGTCAACTCGCTCAGCCACTACACCGAGTGGACCATCGGCCACGTGCACTCCGGCGCGCTCGGCTGGAACGGCATGATCACCTTCGGCGCCATCTACTTCCTGGTGCCGCGCCTGTGGGGCCGCGAGCGACTCTACTCGATGCGCCTGGTCACCTGGCACTTCTGGCTGGCTACCCTCGGCATCGTCGTCTACGCCGCCGTCATGTGGGTTGCCGGCATCAGCCAGGGCCTGATGTGGCGCGAATACGACGAGCAGGGCTTCCTGGTCTATTCCTTCGCCGAAAGCGTCGCTGCCATGGTCCCCTACTACATCGTCCGCACCATCGGCGGCCTGATGTTCCTCGCCGGCGCCCTCGTCATGGCCTGGAACGTCTTCATGACCATCCGCGGCCACGTGCGCCAGGAAGAACCGCTGCCCGGCGCGGCCCCTGCACTCCAGCCTGCCCAGTAAGGAGCCCGACATGGCACTGCTCGACAAACACAAGACCATCGAGAAGAACGCGACGCTCCTGCTGGTCGGCACGCTGCTGGTCGTCAGCATCGGCGGCCTGGTCCAGATCACGCCTCTTTTCTACCTCGAGAACACCATCGAGAAGGTCGAGGGCATGCGTCCCTACTCGCCGCTGGAGCTGGCCGGCCGCAACATCTACATCCGCGAGGGCTGCTACACCTGCCACAGCCAGATGATCCGGCCGTTTCGCGACGAGGTGGAGCGCTACGGCCACTACAGCCTGGCTGCCGAATCGATGTACGACCATCCCTTCCAGTGGGGATCGAAGCGCACCGGCCCCGACCTTGCCCGCGTCGGCGACCGCTATTCCAACGAATGGCACGTCCAGCATCTGATCGAACCGCGTTCGGTGGTGCCGGAATCGGTGATGCCGAGCTACGCCTTCCTCAAGGAGACGCCGCTTGCGGTCAACACGATCAGCTACGACCTGACGGCCAACCGCCGGGTCGGCGTGCCCTACAGCGACGAGATGATCGCCAGCGCCGAGGCCGACATCAAGGCGCAGGCCGACCCGAACGCCGACACCTCGGGCGTCATGGCTCGCTATCCCAAGGCCAAGCTCGGCGACTTCGACGGCAACCCGGCGGCACTGACCGAAATGGATGCGCTGGTCGCCTATCTGCAGATGCTCGGCACGCTGGTCGACTTCTCGACCTACGACGCAGCCGCCGGCTACCGCTAGGAGATCTGTCATGGACTACACCACGTTGAGACAATTCGCCGACAGCTGGGGGCTGCTGGCGATGACCGTCTTCTTCATCGGCGCCGTGATCTTCGCGCTTCGCCCGGGCAGCCGCGAAGCGGCCGAACGGGCCGCACAAATTCCGCTCAAGGAGGACTGATCTGTGAGCGAAAAGCAAATCGACGAACTGTCCGGCGTCGAGACCACCGGACATGAATGGGACGGCATCCAGGAACTCAACAATCCGATGCCGCGCTGGTGGCTGTGGACCTTCTACGCCACCATCGTTTGGGCGGTTGCCTACAGCATCGCCTATCCGGCCTGGCCGATGATCAGCACCGCGACGACCGGCCTGCTGGGCTATTCCAGCCGCGTCGACGTCAAGAACGAGCTCGCCGCCGCCGAAGAGGCCAAGAGCGCCTATGTCGAGGCAGTCAGCGCGAAGAGCGTCAGCGAAATCCTGGCCGACCCGGAGCTCAGGCAGTTCGCCACCGCCGCCGGTTCGGCAGCCTTCAAGGTCAACTGCATCCAGTGCCACGGCTCTGGTGCGCAGGGCTCGCCAGGCTTTCCCAACCTGAACGACGACGAATGGCTGTGGGGCGGCAACATCGACCAGATCTACCAGACCATCGCGCACGGCGTCCGCTTTGCCGGCGACGAGGAAACGCATGTCTCGGAGATGCCGGCTTTCGCCGAGGTTCTCGAGCCGCAGCAGATCAACGAGGTCGCCGCCTATGTCGCCAGCCTCGAGGGCCGGGCCGACACGCCCGACCTGGTGCCCGCCGGTGCCCAGGTATTCGCCGACAATTGTGCCGCCTGCCATGGCGAGGACGCCAAGGGCAGCAAGGAAATGGGCGCACCCGACCTGACCGACGCCATCGCGCTCTATGCCTCGGGGCAGGCCGCCATCGCCCAGCAGGTACGTCACCCCAAGCATGGCGCCATGCCCGCCTGGGGCGAGCGACTGGGCGACGTGAAGGTCAAGGAGCTTGCCATCTTCGTCCATTCGCTCGGCGGCGGCGAATAACCCTCCATCGCCGTGGGGGTGATGGACGAAGGGCGGGGGAGAGGCTCGGCAGCAATGCCGGGCCTCGACGCGCAAGAACCCAGGATTGACCTGGGTCAAGGCCGGACTTCAGCCGGCCGGGCATAACAGGCCAACCCGGGTGATGGGTTGCAGGAGACTTAGATGCTTGACGAGACCGAAGTCGAGAGGCTCGAGGTAGAGGCGGTCAACTCCGCCAAGACCCGCCAACCTCTGTACAGCGCGCGCAAGAAGGTCTTTCCCAAGCGCGCTTCCGGTCGATTCCGCCAGTTCAAATGGCTGATCATGCTGATCACGCTCGGCATCTACTACCTGACGCCGTGGATCCGCTGGGACCGCGGTCCCTATGCGCCCGACCAGGCAGTGCTGCTCGACATCGCCAACCGTCGCTTCTACTTCTTCGCCATCGAGATCTGGCCGCAGGAATTCTTCTACGTCGCGGGCCTTTTGGTGATGGCCGGCATCGGCCTGTTCCTCGTCACCTCGACCGTCGGCCGCGCCTGGTGCGGCTACACCTGCCCGCAAACCGTCTGGGTCGATCTGTTCCTGGTCGTCGAGCGCGGCATCGAAGGTGACCGCAACGCCCGCATCAAGCTCGACGCGGCGCCGATGTCGGCGGCAAAACTGGCCAAGCGCACTCTCAAGCACGCCATCTGGCTCGTCATCGCGGTGGCCACCGGCGGCGCCTGGATCTTCTACTTCGCCGACGCGCCCAGATTGCTGGGCGACTTCGTCACCGGCCAGGCAGCGCCGGTCGCCTACATGACGGTCGCCATTCTCACCGCCACCACCTATGTCTTCGGCGGGCTGATGCGCGAACAGGTCTGCACCTACATGTGCCCGTGGCCGCGCATCCAGGCGGCGATGCTCGACGAAAACTCGCTGACCGTCACCTACAACGACTGGCGCGGCGAGCCGCGCTCGCGCCATGCCAAGAAGGCTGCCGCCGAAGGCCTTTCCGTCGGCGATTGCGTCGACTGCAACGCCTGCGTGGCGGTCTGCCCCATGGGCATCGACATCCGCGACGGCCAGCAGCTCGAATGCATCACCTGTGCGCTCTGCATCGATGCCTGCGATAGCGTCATGGACAAGATCGGCAAGGAACGCGGCCTGATTTCGTATGCCACGCTTGCCGACTACCAGTCGAACATGGCGATCGCCACCGATCCGGTCACGGCCACGATCGACCCCAAGCGGGTGCGCAATTCCGAGGGCAGGCTCAATGCGGCAATCGCCCATTTCCGCCTGGGCCGCATCTTCCGGCTGCGCACCCTGATCTATGCCGGCGCCTGGAGCTTGATCGGTGTTGCCTTGCTCGTTGCCCTGCTCAGCCGCGACCGGCTGGAGGTCAATGTGCTGCAGGACCGCAATCCGCAATTCGTGCGCCTGGCCGACGGCTCGATCCGCAACGGCTACACCGTCAAGCTGCTCAACATGGTGCCTGAACCGCGCACCATCGTGCTTCGCATGGAGGGCCTGCCGGAAGCGATGATGACCGTGGTCGGCATGGACCTGCCGGAGGGCCGTTCGGTCACGGTCGAGGCCGAGCCGGACAGGCTCAAGACGATCAGGGTCTATGTCCGCTTGCCGCGCGAAAGCCTGGCCGAGGGCCAGAGCTTCAAGTTCATCGTCGAGGACAAGGCAAGTTCCGAAGCCGACTCCTATGTTGCAAACTTCAACGTCCCGGAGGCAGGCAAATGAACTCTCGCGCCGGCCAGCCCAGGCAGTTCACCGGCTGGCACATGCTGGCGATCATGGTCGCCTTCTTCGGCGTCATCATCGCGGTCAACCTGCTGATGGCGACCTTCGCCAACACCAGCTGGACTGGCCTTGTCGTCCAGAACACCTATGTCGCCAGCCAGCAGTTCAATGAGCGCGTCGCCGAATCCCGCGCCCAGGCTGCCCTCGGCTGGAAGGGCACGCTGACGATCGCCGGCGGCGAGATCCGCTACAGCCTGAACGATGCCTCCGGCGCGCCTGTTCGAGCCGAGAGCGTCACCACCTCCTTCCGCCGCCCGGCCTACGAGGCCGAGGACTGGCAGGTAACGCTCGCTCGCAAGGCCGACGGAACCTTCTCGGCGACGGCTGCCGTCCGCGACGGCATCTGGATCGTCAATACCGAAGCTAGAATGACGGACGGGGCGCCCTACCAGGAGGCACGCCGGATCGTCGTGGCCGATGGAGCGGTGAAATGAACTGCTGTGGTCCTGACGCCGATGCCGCCCTCAGCCTGCCCTCGGCTGCCGCCAGGGGGCCGTCGCGCGAAGAACTGGCGCTGTCCAGCCGCACCCTGCCCGGCGGCATGCGTCAGACCGACCTCTCCGTTCCCGGCGTGCATTGCGGCGCCTGCATGACCAATATCGAAGCCGCCCTCGGCCGCCTCGACGGCGTCGACCATGCGCGCGTCAACCTGTCGACCAAGCGTGTCTCGGTGCGCTGGCGCGAGAATGCCGGCGCCCCCGACATCGCCGAGGCGCTTGGGCGGCTGGGCTATGAAAGCCATCTCTTCGAGCAAGGCGCCGACGACAAGGACGAGACGCTTGCCGAACTCATCCGCGGCCTGGGCATCGCCGGTTTCGCCGCCGGCAACATCATGCTGCTGTCGGTCTCGGTATGGTCGGGTGCAACCGATGCCACGCGTGACCTGTTCCATTGGATCTCGGCACTGATCGCCCTGCCGGCACTCGCCTATGCCGGCCGCATCTTCTTCCGCTCGGCCTGGGGCGCACTACGCAACGGCCGCACCAACATGGACGTGCCGATCTCCATCGGCATCCTGCTCGCCTACAGCATGAGCCTGTATGATACCGCCAACAGCGGCCCGCACGCCTATTTCGACGCCTCGGCCTCGCTGCTGTTCTTCCTGCTGATCGGCCGCACGCTGGACCACGTCATGCGCGAGCGTGCCCGCGTCGCCGTCAAGGGCCTAGCCCGGCTCGCCGCCCGCGGCGCGACCGTGCTCAACCCCGACGGCAGCAGCGCCTATCTGCCGGTCAGTGACATCAAGCCGGGCACGCACATCCTGCTGTCAGCGGGCGAACGCGTGCCTGTCGATGCCAGGGTGCTCAAGGGCCGCTCCGAGCTGGACTGCGCCATCGTCTCGGGCGAAAGCCATCCCGTCGCCGTCGAGACCGGTGCCGCGCTGCGCGCCGGCACGCTCAATCTCACCGGCCCGCTGACCATCGAAGCAACCGCGGCGGCACAGGATTCGTTCCTCGCCGAAATGATGCGGCTGATGGAAGCGGCCGAGAGCGGCCGCGGCGGCTATCGCCGCATCGCCGACCGGGCGGCGGCCCTGTACGCCCCTATCCTGCATTTGACCGCGTTCCTGACCTTCATCGGCTGGATGGTCGCAGCAGGCAACTGGCACCAAGCCATCACCATCGCCATTGCCGTGCTGATCATCACCTGCCCCTGCGCCCTGGGCCTTGCGGTGCCGATCGTGCAGGTGGCCGCCGCGCGGCGCCTTTTCGAGAACGGCATCATGGTCAAGGACGGCTCGGCCATGGAGCGGCTGGCCGAAGTCGACACCGTCGTCTTCGACAAGACCGGCACGCTGACGCTCGGCATGCCACGGCTGGTCAATGCCGGCGAGGTGTCGCCTGAAGCGCTGGCGCTGGCAGCAGCGATCGGCCTGCATTCGCGTCACCCGATCTCGCGCGCCCTGGCCGAAATCCCGGGCGAAAAGCCGGCAAAGGAATGGGCATTCGACGCGGTTGAAGAAATTCCCGGCTTCGGGCTCGAAGCCAGGAGCGGCACCGACACCTACCGTCTGGGCCGTGCCGCCTGGGCGTTGCCAGTGGCGAATGGCGCAACCGGCACGGTGCTTTCGAAGAATGGTACCCGCCTCGCCGAATTCATCTTCGAGGACCGGCTGCGCGCCGGCGCCATGGCCGCCGTTTCCGCGCTGCGCGACAAGGGCCTGGCGATCGAGATCGTTTCCGGCGACCGGCCGGATGCGGTGGCATCAGTCGCCGCAGCCTTGGGCATCGACCAGTTCTCTTCGGGCGTGCTGCCCAATGGCAAGGTCGCCCGGCTTGAAGCGCTCAAGGCCGAGCGCCGCAAGGTGATGATGGTTGGTGACGGGCTCAACGACGCCCCGGCGCTGGCTGCGGCGCATGTCTCCATGGCTCCGGCCAGTGCTGCCGATATCGGCCGCAGTGCCGCCGATTTCGTCTTCCTGCGCGAAAGCCTTTCGGCAATCCCGCTGGCGCTTGCGACATCCAGCGAAGCAAGCCGCCTGATCCGGCAGAATCTCATCCTGGCGATCGTCTACAATGCCGTCGCCGTGCCGATTGCCCTGCTCGGCTACGTCACCCCGCTGGTTGCGGCTCTGGCAATGTCGGGGTCTTCGGTTATTGTCATCGCCAATGGATTGCGGCTCGGTACCGGCAAGACCACGTCACCAAGGCCTGCTGCCGGCCAGGGGCAACCCTTTTCGACCAAGGAGGCAATGGCATCATGACCGGTCTGTTGTTCCTGCTCCCTGTCGCACTTCTCCTCGGCGGACTCGGGCTTGCGGCCTTTCTCTGGTCGTTGCACAGCGGCCAGTACGACGACATGGATGGCGCAGCCGAACGCATCCTGGTCGACGACGACTAGAGCGCGGACAAAAATGCTGCGGCAGCCCGAGGGCCTGTGCTAACAGGACGGAATGGCGCAGAAGAAAGCTCACGAGGTCGATTCCTGGCTCGCACGCCCCGCAGCCGAAGCGGTGATCGTGCTGATCTACGGTCCTGATCGCGGTCTCGTGTCCGAACGTGCGGCAGCCTTTGCCGCCAAGACCGGCCTTCCTCTCGACGATCCGTTCTCGGTGGTGAAGCTCGACGCCGCCGATGTCGAACGCGACAGCGGGCGCCTCGTCGACGAGGCGCGGACCGTTCCGATGTTTGCACCGCGCCGCCTGATCTGGGTGCGCAACGCAGCCGCCCAGAAGAGCCTGGCCGACGACGTCAAGGCCCTCGTCGCCGATCCGCCGCGCGATGCGATCGTATTGATCGAGGCCCAGGACCTCAAGAAAGGCGCACCGCTGCGCACCGTGGTCGAGGGCGCTTTTGCCGGCATGGCCCTGCCCTGCTACGGCGACGAGGCGCGCGATATCGAGACCCTCATCGACGACGAGTTGCGTTCCGCCGGCCTGACGATGGCGATGGATGCCCGCAATGCGCTGCGCCGCAGCCTCGGTGGCGACCGTCTGGCGACGCGCGGCGAAGTTCAGAAGCTCACGCTCTACGCCATGGGACGCGGCGAAATCAGCCTCGACGACGTCAAGGCGATGACCGGCGATGTCTCCGCGCTTTCTCTCGACGATGCCATCGACGCAGCCCTCGGCGGCAACATCGCCGAGTTCGACGCGGCCTTCACCAAGCAGTGCCAGACCGGCAGCCAGGCAGCCCAGTTGCTGGCAACCGCGACCCGCCACCTGCAAAACATCCATTTGATGCGCGGCGAAATGGAATCGGGCAGCCGCAACGCCGCAGCCGTGATCGCAGCCGCGCGGCCGCCGGTGTTCTTCGCACGTCGCCGCGCAGTCGAGCGCGCGCTGGCAGGCTGGACTGCGGCGGCGCTGACCCGCGCGCTTATGCGGCTGCAGTCAACAACCTTGCAGACGCGACGTCGGCCGGACCTCGCCGTTGCCCTGGCCAGGCAAGCGATGCTGGGCATCGCCGTCGAAGGTGCACGCTTGGCCGGTGGCCGGCGTTGAAAGCAGAACGCCGGCTAAGAAGCCGGCGTCCGCAGAATAAGAATCAATCGAATCAATTAGATACGTTCGCTCTTTAGGCGGCGGCATAGATCGTCCAGCTGTTCGAGCGAGCGGTAGCTGATGCGCAGCTCGCCGCCCTTTTCCTTGTGAGCGATCGAAATTTTCATGCCGACGACGTCGGTGAGCAGCTTTTCCAGTGCGATCGTGTCCGGATCCTTCTCGACCGGACGTGCTGGTTGCTTTTCCATAACGGCGTCCGCCGGAAGCTGGGCCAGAGCCTCGGCCTGTCGCACTGACAGGCCTTCTTCGACGATCCGCTTGGCCAGACCGGCCGGGTCCTGGGCAGTGATCAGGGCGCGCGCGTGGCCGGCGGACAATTCGCCATTGATCAGCATGTCGCGCACCACGTCCGGCAGCTTGAGCAGCCGCAGCGTATTGGCGACATGACTGCGGCTCTTGCCGATGACCTGGCCGAGATCGGCTTGGGTGTAGCTGTGGTCGTCGATCAGCTGCTGGTAGCCCATCGCCTCTTCGATGGCGTTGAGATCGGAGCGCTGCACGTTTTCGATGATGGCGAGTTCAAGCGCCGTCCGGTCATTGACGTCACGGACAATGACCGGGATCTCGTTGACCCCTGCGCGCTGGGCTGCGCGCCAGCGGCGCTCGCCAGCGATGATTTCATAGCGCCCTGACTGGGCGGCGGGCCGCACGACGACCGGCTGCACCAGGCCATGCTCGCGGATCGACTGCGCCAGGTCGGCCAATTCGGCCTCGCCGAAATGGCGCCGCGGATTGCGCGGGTTCGGACTGACGAATTCGATCGGTACCCGTCCATCGGCTAGCGCTGCGGGCTTTTCGGGAACAACCGGCTTGTCCATTTCGCCGATCAGTGCGGCAAGTCCTCGCCCAAGGCGCTTTCTGGAAAGGTCTTCGTTCATGTCTAACCCAGCTTGTTTCGAGTCCGAATCGATTTACGCGGCCCGGAGTTTACGTTCGCGCCTGATCACTTCAGAGGCGAGCTGCAGATAGGCTTGGCTGCCTGAGCACTTGAGGTCGTAGAGGATCGCCGGCTTGCCATAGGAAGGCGCTTCCGAGATGCGCACGTTGCGCGGGATCACCGTGTCGTAGACCTTCTCGCCCATATGAGCACGCACGTCTTCGACCACCTGGTTCGCCAGATTGTTGCGGCCGTCGAACATCGTCAGCACGATGCCCTGGATGGTCAGGTCGGGATTGATCGACCGGCGCACCTGATCCACGGTCTCAAGCAACTGGCTCAAGCCCTCAAGCGCAAAGAATTCGCACTGCAGCGGCACGAGGACGGAGTCGGCTGCCGCCATCGAATTCAGCGTCAACAGATTGAGCGACGGCGGGCAGTCGATCAGCACGTAGCTGTAGCCTGCCGACCGCTCCGAGGATGCCCGCAGGGCATTGCGCAGCTTGAGCACGCGATCGGGCGCCGAGGCGATTTCCATTTCTATGCCGAGCAGGTCCAGCGTCGATGGAATGAGCGACAGGCCCGGCACGGCCGTCTCCATGGCCGCCTGCTCGATCTCCAGCTCGCCGGTCAGCACGTCATAAGACGACACGCTGCGATCCTTGCGATCGATGCCTAGACCGGTGCTGGCATTGCCTTGGGGATCAAGGTCGATGATGAGCACGCGCTCGCCGATGGCGGCAAGTGCCGTCGCCAGATTGATGGCCGTCGTGGTCTTGCCGACGCCGCCCTTCTGATTGGCAACTGTAATGATTCTTGGTGTGATCTTCATGGCTCGACTGCTGTTTTCCGTCTCGTCACATGGCGTCGCGATCAGATGCGACGCAGGTTCCGAATCTCGAGGATGACCCCCTGCGTGTCGGTCAGGCTTGGGTGTTCTACCAGATCGAATCCCCACTGGAGAGCGCTATCTTCGATCTCCTGGCGGTAATCCCGGCCTTTGTGGAAAAGTGCCGTGGTACCGGCCTCGAGCCAGGGCGACGACAGTTCGAGCAGCAATGGCAGCGGCGCCAGTGCCCGGGCACTCAACACCTCGGGAGCGCGAATCACGCCGTGCACGTCCTCGATGCGCTTGGCATGAACCCGCGCCGGCAGGCTCAGTTCTCCGGTCACCGCCTGCAGGAAACCGGCTTTCTTGCGGTTGCTCTCGACCAGATCGATGGATGCCCCCGCCCGCCCCGCAATCATCGTAGCTATGATCAAGCCGGGGAAGCCGCCGCCAGAGCCGATGTCGAGCCATTGGGTGGCTTCGCCGCCTAGCCGTACGACCTGGGCGCTGTCGAGAATATGCCGCTCCCAAGCGTCCTGGAGCGTCGACGGCGCCACGAGATTGATGCGCTGCGCCCACTTGCGGAACACAGTCTCGAAGGCAATCAGCTTGTCGAATGTTTCACGTGAAACGGGACCTGCGACGTCTTGCAACCTGTCATATGCGTGCTGATTCAAGCGGCACCCCTGCGCGCCAGCGCCTCGGCATTTCGGACGTGGGAAAGAATGATCGCCAGAGCAGCCGGCGTCATGCCGTCGATTCGTTGTGCTTCCGCCAGAGAGCGCGGGCGACGCGTCCGCATCTTCTGGCGCAATTCATTCGAAAGCCCGGGAACCGACTCAAAATCAAGCGTTTCGGGGATGACCCTCTCCTCTTCCTTCAACATCAGTGCCGCATCGGCCTTCTGTCGGTCAAGATAGACGGCGTATTTCGCTTCAGTTTCAATGGCTTCGGCGGTCTTGGCGTCAATCGACGCCAGTTCTGGCAAGATCTTAACAAGTTGGTTGAGGTCAATATTGGGGTAAGCCAGAAGCTCATAAAGCGAGCGCTTGACGCCGTCGAGATTCACTTCGATGCCATGGCGCCGCGCTTCGTTGGGCGACAGGATATGCGACTTGATCAGCGCACGGGCAGCATCGACGCGCGCAGTCATTTCGCCAAAACGCTCTTCACGCTCTTCGGATGCAATGCCGAGCTCAATTGCCAGAGGCGTCAGTCGCTCGTCGGCATTGTCGGCGCGCAATGAAAGCCGGAACTCGGCCCGCGATGTGAACATGCGATAGGGCTCACTGATACCGCGGCTGATCAGATCATCGACCATCACACCGATATAGGCCTGGCTACGGCTCAGAATCATCTGCGAGCTATTGCCAGCGAGACGGGCCGCATTGATGCCCGCCAGCAAGCCCTGCGCACCCGCTTCTTCATAACCGGTCGTCCCATTTATCTGGCCGGCCAGGAAAAGCCCGCGAATGCGCCTGGCTTCAAGCGTAGCTTCCAGTTCGCGCGGGTCGATATGGTCGTATTCGATCGCATAGCCGGGCTGCAGCATGACCGCACGCTCCAGCCCTGGTATCGATTTCAGGATATCGAGCTGCACATCTTCGGGCAGCGAGGTCGAGATGCCGTTGGGATAGACAGTGTCGTCGTCGAGACCTTCCGGCTCGAGGAAGATCTGGTGACCCTCGCGGTCGCCGAACTTGACGATCTTGTCCTCGATAGACGGGCAGTAACGTGGCCCAATACCCTCGATCGAACCGGAATACATCGCCGAGCGGCCGAGATTCTCCCGGATGATCTGGTGCGTCGCCTCGGTCGTACGTGTGATGCCGCATTCGATCTGCGCGTTAGTGATCCTGTCGGTGAGCAACGAGAACGGAACCGGATCTGAGTCTGCCGCCTGCGTCTCCAGCGCCGCCCAGTCGATCGTCCGGCCATCGAGACGCGGCGGCGTGCCCGTCTTCAGTCGACCAAGCCGCAATCCGGCCCGCTTCAACGTTTCCGACAGGCCCATCGAGGCCTGCTCATTCATGCGCCCGGCGGGGAACTTGCGTTCGCCGATATGGATAAGCCCGCGCAAGAAAGTGCCGGTCGTCAGGACGACGGCCGCGCAGGCCAGCTCACGCCCGTCACCGAGAACGACAGCTGTGACCCGGTCATTATCTATAATGAAATCAGAGACTTCCGCCTCGACAACGGCGAGGTTCGGCTGCGCTGCGATGGCATCCTGCATCGCCAGCCGGTAGAGCTTGCGGTCGGCCTGGGTGCGCGGACCGCGCACGGCCGGGCCCTTGCGCCGGTTGAGCAGACGAAACTGGATGCCCGCGGCATCGGCAACACGGCCCATCAGCCCGTCCATGGCGTCGATCTCGCGGACAAGATGGCCCTTACCCAATCCGCCGATCGCCGGATTGCACGACATGGTGCCGATCGTATCGCGCCGAAGGGTCACAAGTGCGGTCTTGGCACCGGCACGTGCGGCCACAGACGCCGCTTCGCAGCCGGCATGGCCTCCGCCCACCACGACGACGTCGTAGCTTTCACACATCAGAGTCTCCAGGAAACATTTGCCTGACAGATGTCCCCATCTCCGCCTCATGTCAAGAGAATCGCTGGAGTGGTGGTTTCACGTGAAACAACCTGGCCGCGCGAGCGGGAGTCAACGCCGATGTTTCACGTGAATCAGCACGATCCCCCGTCAAAACGTTTCACGTGAATCACTTGCCGATGCAAAATTGGGAGAAAATCACGTCCAACAGGTCTTCAACGTCGACTGCGCCGGACAGCTTGCCTATCCTGTCGCTCGCCAGCCGCAGATTCTCGGCCTTCAACTCCAGAAGCGAATCCTGCGTCGACAGTGCGGACCCAAGGTAAACGGACGCTTCCTGCAGCAATTCGACATGCCTCAAGCGCGAGGGAAGAACGTCGCCGCGTTGTCCTATGGCTTCGCCAGCCATTTCGCTGACAATTTTGAGAAGACTGTCGATACCTTCGCCAGATTTGGTGGAGATTGTCGCGGCGTACCGGTCGGCTGCCGGCCCGGTGGCCAGGTCCAGTTTGTTGCCAACTCTGACGGTGCGAATTCCCGAGGGCACGTCGAGCTCCTCGCCTGGCGAAGACATGTCCTCCAACAAGACCACCAAATCTGCGCCTTTTGCCCGCTCCCTGGCACGTTCGATGCCAATGGCCTCGACCTTACCGGCCGGCTCACGCAAACCCGCCGTATCGGTGATCCGAACCTTGAGGCCATCGAGATCCAGAACTGCTTCGACGAGGTCGCGCGTAGTGCCCGCCTCGTCAGTCACGATTGCCGCCTCCCGGCGCAACAATGAATTGAGCAGGCTCGACTTCCCGGCATTCGGCGCACCCAGGATGACAACGTCAAAGCCGTCACGGATCATCTCGGCCTTACCGTAGCTGTCGATGTGGCGTTGGATCTCTTCGATCAGCAATCCGACATCGCGCCAGACCTGGGACGACACCGATCCCGGCACATCGGCCTCGTCGGCAAAGTCCATCTCCGCTTCAATCATTGCCCGCGCGTGGATCAGGCGCTTGCGCCATCCGAGATAGAGTTCGCTCTGCACGCCGCCGGAGTTCAACACGGCGAATTGGCGCTGCGCTTCTGTCTCCGCGTTAACGAGGTCGGCGAGCGCCTCCGCCTCCAGGAGGTCGATCTTGCCGTTAAGAAAAGCGCGTCGCGTGAATTCGCCCGCCTCGGCCTGGCGAAAGCCCGGCAACCCGGAAATTTCGGTAAGCAACGTCGCCACGACCGCCCGGCCACCATGCACCTGGAACTCGCCGCAGTCTTCGCCGGTAAAGCTGTTCGGACCAGGGAAAAACAGCGTCAGCGCCTGATCTATCCGCCTGCCGTCGGACGCATGCAATGGGCCGTAGTGAGCCAAGCGCGGTTTCGGGAGAGAACCGCTAATCGTTTCGATGGCGAATCGAACATGCGGCCCTGAAATGCGTATGATCGCCACCCCGGATGGTAAGTGGCCGCTGGAAAGTGCGGCGATGGAATCGGTGAATAGCATTTGCCGGTCTCACGGAAGCGCCCTAGGTTGGGCGGTATTACCACTGTTTCGGACTGATCGCGCATGCTTCCGCAAGACAATTTGCTTCGTGACGAAGGCAGCCCTTACCTGCGCCAGCATGGCGACAATCCGGTGCACTGGCGCCCGTGGTCACCTGCGGCTCTGGCGGAAGCCGTGGAGCTGGACAGGCCCATCTTGCTCTCCGTCGGTTATGCCGCCTGCCATTGGTGCCATGTCATGGCGCACGAAAGCTTCGAGAATGCCGAAGTTGCTGAGGTCATGAACCGGCTCTTCGTTAACATCAAGGTCGACCGCGAGGAGCGGCCCGACATCGACCAGATATACATGGCAGCGCTCGCCAGCATGGGCGAGCAAGGCGGCTGGCCGCTGACGATGTTTCTAACGCCGGACGCCAAGCCATTCTGGGGCGGGACCTATTTTCCGCGTGAGGCGCGCTACGGGCGTCCGGGCGTCATCCAGGTACTCAACGCCGTCGATGCGGCATGGCGCGGCAAACGCGCCAGCATCCTGCAAAGTGCTTCCGAACTTGCGCAGCATGTCAGCAAGCGCCTCGGCGGCAGCAGTGCTCCCAGCCAATTGTCGACCGACACTGCCCGGACACTTGCATCAGGCATCTACGACATGATCGACCGCCAACTCGGCGGGCTCCGCGGGGCGCCAAAATTCCCGAACGCGCCCTTCATGCAGGCCCTGTGGCTGTCCTGGCTCCGCTCAGACAACCAGGAGCATCGCGATGCGGTCACGGAAAGCATGCAACATATGCTTTCCGGCGGCATCTACGATCATGTTGGCGGTGGTTTGGCGCGCTATTCCACGGACGCACAATGGCTGGTGCCGCATTTCGAGAAGATGCTGTACGACAATGCCCAGATGATCCGCCAGGCCAACTGGGCCTATGCAGCCACCGGAAACGAACTGTTTCGGATACGAATCGAAGACACCGTCGCCTGGCTGATACGGGAAATGCAGCTACCTGACGGAACGTTCGCCTCCAGCCTCGACGCCGACAGCGAAGGTGAAGAAGGCCTGTTCTACACCTGGACAAAACACGACATAGAAGCCGTTCTCGGTGACGATTCGTCCTTGTTTTTCAACCACTTCACGCTCAGCAAGCCGGATTCTTGGGAAGGGGATCCCATCATCCACCAGACAGAATCGCAGACCGTTCAGTCGGCCGAGGCGCGCCGCCTAGTCTCCGGGCTCCTGGCCCGGCTGCTCGAGGCGCGCGAGAAGCGCGTTCGGCCCGGCCGCGACGACAAGGCGCTGACGGATTGGAACGGCCTGACGATCGTTGCCCTTGCCGAGGCAGGACGAAGCCTCGAGCGCAGCGACTGGGTGGCGGCAGCGAAGGCAGCATTCGACGCGATTCTGGCTTCGGCCAATCCAGCGGGCCGGCTGCCCCATTCCAGCTTGGGCGAAAAACGGCTCTATCCGGCACTGTCGAGTGATTATGCCGCGATGATCAACGCTGCCGTTTCGCTGTTCGAAGCCACCAGGGACGCGCGATACCTGGAGCATGGCGCGCGTTTTCTCGAGATGCTCGAAACCTGGCATGCCGATGCCGACAAGACGGGGCACTATCTCACCGCTTCGGACAGCACCGACGTGCCGATGCGTATCCGCGGCGACATCGATGAGGCGATCCCGTCAGCAACCAGCCAGATCATGGAAGCGGTGGTGCGGCTCGCCAATGTCACCGGCGACATCGACCTGCAGCAACGCGCCTGGACGATCGCCGAGCATGCCGCCGGCCGCATCCAGAACCAGCAATATGGGCAGGCCGGCATCGTCAATGCCAGCGTATTGGCGCTCGAGCCGTCTAAGCTGATAGTCGTCGAAGACCTGGTAGCGCCAAGCCTTGTTTCGGTAGCGAATCGGAACCCCGACCCGCGCCGCGTCGACATCTTTGTCAACGTTGGCGACGACGTGACCCGCGCCAAACTGCCCGGCGACATCCTGCCGGATACGAAAAAGGCCGGTGCATATCTCTGCACCGGCCTCATCTGCCTGCCTGTCATCGACGATCCCGAAAAGCTCGAAGAAGCCCTTCGCCGTCGCTGAACAGATCAGGTGTTCATCGAATCGAAGAAGTCGGCGTTGGTCTTGGTCTGCTTGAGCTTGTCGATGAGGAACTCGATCGCATCGGTGGTGCCCATCGGCGCAAGAATGCGGCGCAGCACGAAGATCTTCTGCAGATCCTGGCGCTGGACGAGCAGGTCTTCCTTGCGGGTGCCGGACTTGAGGATGTCCATCGCCGGATAGATGCGCTTGTCGGCGACCTTGCGGTCGAGCACGATTTCCGAGTTGCCGGTGCCCTTGAACTCTTCGAAGATGACTTCGTCCATGCGGCTGCCGGTGTCGATCAGCGCGGTGGCGATGATGGTCAGCGAACCGCCTTCTTCGATGTTGCGGGCAGCACCGAAGAAGCGCTTCGGGCGCTGCAGAGCGTTGGCGTCGACACCGCCGGTCAGAACCTTGCCGGATGAAGGCACGACGGTGTTGTAGGCGCGGCCGAGACGGGTGATCGAATCGAGCAGGATGACGACGTCGCGGCCATGTTCGACCAGGCGCTTGGCCTTCTCGATGACCATTTCAGCAACCTGGACGTGGCGAACGGCCGGCTCGTCGAAGGTCGACGACACCACCTCACCCTTCACCGAGCGCTGCATGTCGGTCACTTCTTCCGGGCGCTCGTCGATCAGGAGCACGATCAGGTAGCACTCGGGGTGGTTGGTGGTGATCGAGTGCGCGATGTTCTGCAGCAGCACGGTCTTGCCGGTACGCGGCTGCGCCACGATCAGGGCGCGCTGGCCCTTGCCGAGCGGTGCCACCAGGTCAATGACGCGGGGCGAGATATCCTTGGTGGTCGGGTTCTCGACTTCCATCTTGAGCCGCGACGTCGGGTACAGCGGCGTCAGGTTGTCGAAGTGGATCTTGTGACGGATCTTTTCGGGATCGTCGAAATTGATCGTGTTGACCTTCAGCAGCGCAAAATAGCGCTCGCCCTCTTTGGGGCTGCGGATCGGGCCCTCGACCGTATCGCCGGTCTTCAGCGAGAAGCGCCTGATCTGGGAAGGTGAAATGTAGATATCGTCCGGACCCGGAAGATAATTGGCGTTGGCCGAACGCAGGAAGCCAAAACCGTCCTGCAACACTTCGACGACACCGTCACCGATGATCTCGATATCCTGGCCGGCCAGCTTCTTGAGAATCGCAAACATCAGTTCCTGCTTGCGCATGACGCTGGCGTTTTCGACCTCGAGCGATTCGGCGTAAGCGATCAGCTCCGGCGGCTTCTTGTTCTTGAATTCGGCGAGTTTAGTTTCCTGCATAGACGGACTCTGAGCGTGGGGAAGGATTGGCTATCGGCATTTTGCGATAAGCGCCGGGCGCGGCCAGGGAATGAGAATGGGGCGGCGCATGGCGGGAAGGAAGAAGAGCCTTTTAGCTCTCCCGAAACGAAAGAGCAAGGCGCAGCCCAGTAAATTTAAGGTCGTCAGAAGGGCTTTACAACCACCAGGATGACGATGACGACCATCAGGACCGTCGGGATCTCGTTGACGATGCGCCAGTGCCGCGACGGTTTCTCGTTGCGGTCCTCGGCAAAGCGGCGGACGGACGCCGACAGATAGCCGTGAACGCCCGAAAGCAGCAGTACTGCGGTAAGCTTGGCGTGCAGCCAGCCGCCGCTGAAATCAAATCCCTTCCAAGCCAGCCACAGGCCGAACACCCAGGTGACGATCATCGCCGGGTTGATGATGGCCCGCAGCAGGCGACGCTCCATCACCTTGAAGGTCTCCGATTGCACGGAGCCCTTCTCCGCCTCTGCGTGATAAACCAACAGCCGCGGCAGATAGAGCATGCCGGCCATCCATGAGATCACGGCGATGATGTGAATGGCCTTTGCCCAGGGGTAGAACCCGTCTGGCGCGGCCAGGAAAAGCAGCGCAGTCAGCGCGACCAGAACGACGATCGAGATCACGGCGCGCTTGGCCGCCGTCGCACCGCTTGATGTCCCTTGCGCATTGCTGCTCATTGCTGGGTTGCCTTTCGCACCTGGCGGACCATCGCCTCGACATGCGCCACCGGCGTTTCGGGTGTAATGCCGTGGCCGAGATTGAAGATCAGCGGACCGTTTCCCAACGCCTTCAGGATGGCGTCCACGCCCTCGTCCAGAGCCTTGCCACCGACAACGAGCCTGAGCGGGTCGAGGTTGCCCTGCACGGCTCCTGCGCCCTGCAGACGCTGCGCCTGCGACAGAGGCACCGTCCAATCTAGGCCGAGGCCGGTGACGCCTGTGCGCTGCCTGTAGCTGTCGAGCTGGGCTCCAGCCCCCTTGGGGAAGCCGATGATCGGAACGTCCGGATAGACCGCGCGCACCTTGCGCACGATGTCGGCAACCGGCTTGACGCAGCAGGCCTCGAAAGTCGCTTCGTCGAGCACGCCCGACCAGGAATCGAAGATCTGCACCACGTCGGCGCCCGCTTCGATCTGGCGGATGAGATAGGCTGCCGAATGATCGGCAAGGATCGACAGCAACCGCGCCATGGCTTCCGGCTCGCGATAGGCGAACAGCCTTGCTGGTGCCTGGTCTGGCGTGCCGTGTCCGGCGATCATGTAGGTGGCAACCGTCCAGGGCGCGCCGCAGAAGCCGATCAGGGTCGTCTTCTCCGGCAATTCGCGGCGCAGCCGGCGCACGGTTTCGTAGACCGGTTCGAGATTCACGTGAAACTTTTCGCCATCCAGCGCTGCGACGCCGGCCGCGGTGATCGGCGTCATCAAGGGCCCACGGCCTTCCTCGAAGCGGAGATCGCGACCGAGCGCATGCGGAACGACCAGAATGTCCGAAAACAGGATCGAAGCGTCGAAGTCGAAGCGCCTGATCGGCTGCAGCGTCACTTCGACGGCAAAGTCGGGGTTGTAGCAGAGATCGAGGAAGCTCCCGGCCTTCTTCCTGGCGTCACGATACTCCGGGAGATAGCGGCCGGCCTGTCGCATCATCCAGAGCGGAGGAACCTCCAGGCTTTCGCCTTTCAGGACTTGGAGCAGAGCGCGTTTCACGGCCATCTGGTCTGCCTTTCCTTGAGCCTTCTATAAACAAAAATTTATATCGAAGGATTCTTCTAATTCTTAGAGTCTGTTGGAATCGAGAATTACGACCTGTCCATAGGCAGCCCAAGATATCCACCTGTCATAGTGACGCGCGGCCGTTTTCGCCAGCGTGGAAAACTTCGAGCAAGAAGCGGATTCGTCGATTTAAATCAGGAATATAGCTGAGCGCATGCCAGATGCTGATTCTGTGGACAGCCGGGGACTAAAAAACTATCCCCACAATACTCCCCGCCACTGAATCGAAACAGACAGCAGAGCGAATTGTGGACAAGTCGGCATCTGATACAGTCGCGCCGGCCGCTTCGAGCCAAACCGCCCGTTTATCCACATTTGACCACAGACCCAGGCGCCCGCTGTGAACAAACCGCAAAGCTTCTTCCATCTACACCTGATCTCCGACGCCACCGGCGAGACGCTTCTGGCGGCCGGGCGCGCGGCCTCCGCGCAATACAAGGACGCGCGCGCGATCGAGCACATCTACCCGCTGATCCGCACCGAAAAGCAGCTGATGAAGGTGTTCGACGACATCGAGGAAGAGCCGGGCATCGTGCTCTACACCGTTGTCGATCAGCACCTCGCCGGCATCATCGACAGCCGGTGCGCGGCGATGGGGCTGCCCTGCGTGTCGGTGCTCGAGCCGGTGCTGTCGGTGTTCCAGTCCTATCTCGGCGCGCCGGCCGGCCGCCGTGTCGGCGCCCAGCACGTGCTTGATGCCGAATATTTCCGCCGCATCGACGCGCTCAACTTCACCATGGAACATGACGACGGCCAGTTGCCGACCGACATGGAGCAGGCCGACGTGGTGCTGATCGGCATTTCGAGAACGTCGAAGACACCGACCAGCATCTATCTCGCCAACCGCGGCATCAAGACTGCAAACATCCCCATCGTGCTCGGCGTCCCCGTGCCCGACAGCCTGGTCAAGGCGGAGAAGCCCCTGGTCGTCGGGCTGATCGCCACCGCCGAGCGCATCTCGCATGTGCGCCAGAACCGTATTCTCGGCACGACCATGGCCTTCGACGCCCAGGAATACATCGACCGCGCCTCGATCACCGAGGAACTGGCCTATGCCCGCAAGATCTGCACCAAGCACAATTGGCCGATGATCGACGTCAGCCGCCGCTCGATCGAGGAAACGGCCGCCGCGATCGTTGCCCTGCGCAACAAGAGCCGCTAGGACCCGATACACCCAGCAACGCCGCCTGCGCGGTTCGTTTTCAGGCAAAGCCAGTGACCGAAAAACTCATCCTTGCTTCCGGCAGCCCGTTTCGCAAAGCCATGCTCGAACATGCCGGCGTGGCCGTGGATGCCATCCCGGCCGATCTCGACGAGCGCGCGCTCGAGGCGCCGCTGGCCGAAAGCGGTGCGACGCCCGAGGAAGTGGCCTTGGTGCTCGCCGAGGCAAAGGCGGTGGCAGTCAGCGAAGCACACCCTGGCCGGCTGGTGCTCGGCTGCGACCAGACGCTGTCGCTCGGCGACGAGGTGTTCCACAAGCCGGCCGACATGGAAGGGGCCCGTCGCCACCTGCTCAAGCTTTCCGGCCAGACGCATCAGCTCAACAGCGCCGTGGTTTTGGTGCGCGATGGCGAAACGATCTGGCGCCATGTCGCGGTCGCGTCGCTGACCATGCGCCAGCTCGACCCGGCTTTCATTGGCCGCCACCTTGCCCGTGTCGGCAGGAAAGCCCTGTCGAGCGTCGGCGCTTACCAGATCGAGGGCGAAGGCATCCAGCTGTTCGAAAAGGTCGAAGGTGACCACTTCACCATCGTCGGCCTGCCGCTTTTGCCGGTTCTCAAGGAACTGCGCGAGCTCGGGGCCATCGATGGCTGAGTTGAAGGCATTCGTCTGCGGCCACCCCATCGCGCATTCGCGCTCGCCGCTGATCCATAGCCATTGGCTGAAGAGCTACGGCATTGACGGCAGCTACACGGCAATCGACGTCGCTCCGACTGATTTCGCCGCGTTTCTCAGCGGTCTTGCTGCGGCTGGCCTCCGCGGCGGCAATGTCACCATCCCGCACAAGGAGGCAGCCTTCGCCGCTGTCCAGCGCCGCGACGAGGCCGCCGAGCAGATCGGCGCCGTCAACACGCTGTGGTTCGAGGATGGCGTTTTGTGGGGTGGTAACACCGACGCCTATGGTTTTGCCGCCAATCTTGATCACTTTGCGCCGGGCTGGGCCAAGGGCGATGTCGCCGTCGTGCTGGGCGCCGGCGGCGCGTCGCGGGCGATCATCCATGCGCTCAAGCAGCGCGGCTTCAACGATATCCGCATCGTCAACCGCACGGTTGCGCGCGCCGAGCAGCTTGCCGACCAGTTTGGCACCGGTATCACCGCGCATCCGCCGGCGGCGACGCCCGAACTGCTTGGCGATACATCCTTGCTGGTCAATACCACGGCCCTTGGCATGCATGGCAATGAGGGCCTGCCCGCCGACCCGGCTGGTTTGCCCGATCACGCCATCGTCACCGACATTGTCTATGTCCCGCTCGAGACACCGCTGCTCACCGCAGCCAAGTCCCGCGGCCTCAAGACGGTCGATGGTCTCGGCATGCTGCTTCACCAGGCTGTCCCGGGCTTCGAACGCTGGTTCGGCCGCCGCCCCGAGGTCACGGCCGAGTTGCGAAACCTGATCGTTGCGAACATGGACCGCAAGAAATGATCGTCCTGGGGCTGACAGGGTCGATCGGCATGGGCAAGTCGACGACAGCCAGGATGTTCGCGGAAGCCGGCGTCCCGGTCCATGATTCCGACGAGGCGGTGCATCGGCTCTATGCCGGCGACGCAGCCCCCCTGATCGAGGCGGCCTTTTCAGGCACGGTGAAAGACGGCACCGTCGACCGCACCGAACTCGCCCGTCATGTTCTGGGCGATGCAGCGGCCCTGAAGAAGCTCGAAGGCATCATCCATCCGCTTGTCCGGGCCGATGCAAATGCGTTTCTCGAGCGCAGCCGCGCCGCGGGTGCGTTGATTGCCGTTCTCGACATCCCGCTGCTGTTTGAAACCAATGGCCGCGGCCGGGTCGATAAGGTGGTGGTGGTCACCGCATCGCCGGAAATCCAGCGCGAGCGCGTTCTGGTTCGCCCAGGCATGACCGAGCAAAAATTCGAGGCGATCCTGGCCAAGCAGGTACCCGACGCTGAAAAGCGCGCGCGCGCCGACTACATCGTCGATACGGGCCAGGGCCTTGAGCCGGCCCGCGCTGCCGTTCAGGCCATCATTGCCGATTTGACGGTGGGAAAGCCCTAGGCCGGCGAATCGCCGCACTTGTCCGCCGGCTGCCCATGAGGGCATGCTCGCGGCAAGGAGAATCATCACTTGCGCGAGATCATTTTCGATACGGAAACGACCGGCCTCGACAATCGCGAGGACCGCGTGATCGAGATCGGCGGCATCGAGATGGTCAACCGCTTTCCGACCGGCCGCACCTTCCACAAATACATCAACCCGCAGGGGCGGCAGGTCCATCCGGAAGCCCAGGCCGTGCACGGCATCTCCAATGCCGATCTCGAGGGCAAGCCGACCTTCGCTGAGATCATCGACGACTTCATCGACTTCATCGACGGCGCCAAGCTTGTCGCGCACAACGGCACTTTCGATCTGGGTTTCATCAATGCCGAGTTTGCCAGGCTCGACCAGGCGGCGATCGAGGCCGAGCGCCTGATCGATACGCTGGCGCTTGCCCGCCGCAAGCACCCGATGGGCCCGAATTCGCTCGATGCGCTGTGCCGGCGCTACGGCATCGACAACAGCCGCCGTACCAAGCACGGCGCCCTGCTCGACTCCGAGCTCCTGGCCGAAGTCTATATCGAGCTGATTGGTGGCAAGCAGTCGGCGCTGGTGCTGGACAGCTTTTCGTCATCCGGTGGTAATGGCGGGTCGACGCGGCAGATCGAGATCGTCATCGCCGCCCGGCCTGAGCCGCTGCCGACCCGGCTGAGCGAGGCCGAGCTTGCCGCGCACGAGAAGCTGGTCGGCACCCTTGGCGAAAAGGCGATCTGGGCGAAGCTGCTCTCTCCGACCGAGCCAAACTGAACGCCGAGTACGAAAAAGCCCGGCGCTGAGGCCGGGCTTTCGATATCTGCGCTCTTGGGCGAGGTCTTAGCTGACCTTGACCTGCGAAGCGGCCTTTTCCTCGGCGATCTTCTGCTGGAACATCTGCGCGAAATCGATCGGATCGAGCATCAGGGGCGGGAAGCCGCCGTTGCGGGTCGCTTCGGCGATGATCTGGCGGGCGAAGGGGAACAGCAGGCGCGGGCACTCGATGAAGAGCAGCGGCAGCATGTGTTCCTGCGGGAAACCGTCGATGCGGAAGACGCCGCCATAGACCAGCTCGACGTTGAACAGCACGTCCTTGTCGAAGGCAGCCTTGGCGCTCAGCGTCAGGTTGACGTCGAACTGCTTGTCCGTCATCGGGTTGGCGTTGACGTTGACGTTGATGTTGATGCCGGGAGCCTTGTCGCGGCCGCGCAGCGAGTTCGGCGCGCCGGGGCTTTCGAAGGACAGGTCCTTTACATACTGCGCCAGCACGTTGAGCGTGGGCTGCTGTGCGTTACCGTTGCCGTTGGCGCCTTCCGGCGCTTCATTAGTGGCCATAAGCCCATGTCCTCTTGGCTCGGCCGCGGCGCGGCCCGTATTGAAATCGCGCGTTGGCTACCACGCTCGGCATGCCAAGACAAGGTTTTGCCGGCGTCGCAAGCTTCGGCCCTACTCGTCGCGGATCGAACGCCAGGGCGAATTGGGGTTGGGCTGGCGCGAAAAATCATCTTCGTCGAGATCGATGGTCTTGCCGCCGGCCGGACCGCCGCGTCGGGCAAAGCCGCCGAAATCGGTAGAGAAGCGAACCCGCTTCCCGAGGAAGCGCCAGGCCAGGGCGCGGACCGGCGGCAGGAACAGGAGGATGCCCAGAATATCGGTGATGAAGCCGGGGATCAGCAGCAGGATACCGGCCAGCACGATCATCGCGCCGTTGGCCAGCTCCTTCGAAGGGTCGCGGCCGGCGTCCATCTCGGTGCGAATCCGGGTCATGACGCCAAAACCCTGCACCCGCAGCAGGATCGAGCCGACGATGCCGCTGAGAAGGATCAGGCCGATGGTTGCCAGCACGCCGATTTCGCTGCCGACCACCACGAAGCCGGCTATTTCGAGCAAGGGCAAGGCAAGGATCAGGAGTGGCAGCATGAAGGGCGTCGATCCGGTCCGGTTTGTGTTGACGTGACAACGATATGCGGTCACAGGCATACCGCATACATCTTTAGATAGGGCGCTGCGCCTTTAATTTGAATGATCGGCGCATGCGTTCTATATGCAAAGGCTCAGGGGCGCCCCAAAAGCGCCGGCAATTGGCAGATAGTCTGGCTTTGGCCGTGAACAAGGGACGGATCGGCGGGAAGATATGGAATTCTTCGATTTCGGCACGATTTTCTTTCTGATCGCAGCGGTGGTGATCTTCTTCCAGCTGCGCAACGTGCTCGGCCGCCGCACCGGCAACGAACGCCCGCCTTTCGATCCCTACACCGCAGCGCGCAACAAGCCGCAGGACGCCAATGGCAAGTCCGAGAACGTCGTCTCGCTGCCGCGCAAGCGCGCCGCCGGCGAGCCCGCTGAAGACGCCTATGTCGCCATCGACGCCTTTGCCAAGCCCGGTACCGAGCTCAACAAGGGCCTGCGCGCCATCAAGGATGCGGATGCTTCCTTCGAGCCCAAGGGTTTTGTCGAAGGCGCCAAGATGGCCTACGAGATGATCGTCATGGCCTATGCCGACGGCGACCGCAAAACGCTCAAGAACCTGCTGTCGCGCGAGGTCTTCGATGGCTTCGTCGCGGCGATCACCGAGCGCGAGGGCCGTTCGGAAAAGATCCAGTCTTCCTTCGTCGGTATCGACAAGGCCGATATCGTTTCGGCCGAGATGAAGGGCGGCGAGGCCCATGTCACGCTTCGTATCGTCTCGGAGCTGATCTCGGCGACCCGCGACAAGGCCGGCGACGTCATCGACGGCGATCCGGAGACCGTGGCCGAGGTCAAGGATGTCTGGACCTTCGCCCGCGACACCCGCTCGCGCGACCCGAACTGGAAGCTCGTCGCCACCGAGGAAGAAGACTGATCGCGACTGGCGGGCGAAGCCCGTGCCGCTCTCGCCCGCAATCCGCCAGGTCACTTTCGCCGACCTGCCGGGCTGGCTGGAAGATGACCAGCTGGCCGCCTTCGAAGCCTTCCGGCGCTCTGCCTTTCATGTCCTGACCAAACCCTATCGCAGCGGCGCCCTTGGCGTCGCTTTCGATGCTTTTGGCCCCTCCTATGCCGAAGCCCGCGAACAACCGCCAACGACCGGCGCCAAGGCCCGCGAATTCTTCGAACGTCATTTCCAGCCAGCCTTTGTCGCGCCGGATGGCCGCGACCGTGGTCTGGTCACTGGTTTCTATGAGCCCGAAGTCGAGGCATCTCCCGTCAGGACAGAGGTTTTCCGGATACCGCTACTGTCGCGCCCGGCCGATCTCGTCGACGTTGACGATAAGAACCGCCCGGCCGGCATGGACCCCTATCTCGCTTTCGCGCGCCAGGCCCCGAATGGGCTCGTCGAACATTTCGACCGGCGGGGGATCGAACAGGGCGCCTTGTCGGGCAAGGGCCTGGAGATCGCCTGGCTGGCCGACCCGGTCGACGCCTTTTTCATCCATGTCCAGGGTGCCGCGCGCCTGCATATGACCGACGGGTCGCTGCGGCGTGTCACCTACGCCGCGAAATCCGGCCAGCGCTTTACCGGTCCCGGCGGGATTTTGGCCGGAATCGGCGAGATTCCGCTTGAGAAGGTGACGATGCAGTCGATCCGGGCCTGGTTCAAAGCCAACCCGCAGAGGATCGACGAGATCCTATGGCAGAACCGCTCCTACATCTTCTTCAGGCAGGCAGCGGTCGATGATCCCGCTCTCGGGCCGATCGCCGCGGCAAAGGTGCCGCTGACGCCGGGTCGTTCGGTCGCCGTCGATCGCCTGCTGCACACTTTTGGAACGCCGTTTTTCATCGCGGCGCCATCGCTGACCGCATTCGGGGGCAAGCCCTTTGCCCGGCTGATGATCGCCCAGGATACCGGATCGGCCATCACCGGCCAGGCGCGCGGCGACCTGTTCGCCGGATCGGGCTTCGATGCCGGGGAGATCGCTGGCGTCGTCCGCAACGATGCCGATTTCTTCGCGCTTCTGCCGAAGTCCTTGTTCGCCGGGGCCAGTTCATGAGCACGCGCCGCGAACGCAAGCTGAGCGACGAAGAACGCGTGCTGTGGAACGTCATTGCCCGGACGACCTCGCCGCTGAAGGGCAAGCGGGCGGTTGAGGTTCCCGAACTGCCTGTTGCCGTGGCTGAAAAGTCGACGGCAGCACCAGTCCAGGCGGCGCAAGTGCCGGCACCAGTGGCACCGACACCGCCGAAGCGCCAGTATGTCGCCCATTCGCTCGACGAGCCGACGCGCGACAAGCTGTCCAAGGGCCGCCTGCCGATCGAAGGCCGCGTCGACCTGCACGGCCTGACCCAGGACGAGGCCTATTCCCTGCTGCTTACCTTTTTGGCGCGGGCCCATGCCGGTGGCGTTCGCTATGTCCTCGTCATCACCGGCAAGGGCAACTCCAAGGGCGGCGACGGTGTTTTGAAGCGCATGGTTCCGGCTTGGTTGAACACGGCGCCATTCCGCATGCTGGTCTCCAGCCACGATCATGCCGCACGCCACCATGGCGGCTCGGGCGCGATCTACATCCGGCTGCGGCGGAGGACCGGCCATTGACACCGCTGGGCGAACGCATCCGCGAACTCCGGCGCGAACGCGGCGTCAGCCAGAAGGACATGGCTGCCTCCATCGGCGTCAGCGCCGCCTATCTCTCGGCGCTGGAGCATGGCCATCGCGGCGTGCCGACCTGGGCGATGATCCAGAAGATCATCGGCTACTTCAATGTCATCTGGGATGATGCCGAGGAATTGCAGAAGCTGGCCGAGGGTTCGCACCCGCGCGTCGTGGTCGACACGGCGGGGCTTTCGCCTGCCGCCACCGAACTCGCCAATCTCCTGGCCCAGGCCATCGGCGAGTTGAACGAGACCGAACTTGCCGCCCTTAACGTTCACGTCCGCCAGGCGATCGCGCGGAAGAAGCGCGGCTAAAACAGCGCCTTGAGTTCGCTGAGGCGGTCGTTGACCAGCCAACCGTAGTAATTTTCCTCTGGCACCTTGGGCGCCTCGCCGGCCGCCTCGCGCCGTTCGTTCTCGGCCTTGAGCGCGTAGGCACGCGCCTCGGGGTTACCGACATTGTAGAGCGTGGCGGTAATCCCCGGATTGCCGGAAATATCGAAGCCGGCAATGCTCTTGTAGGCGTCGATCGAGGTCTTCAGCGTCGCGGCGACGTAAGGCAGTGTCAGGTCCGGGTCCATGATCGTCTTATAGACGGCATTCGGGTCGCTCTCGTCGAGCTTGGGCAGGCGCGACACCTTGTGCACGACGTCGCTCATCTGCAGCGCCGTTAGCGGATTGAGCTGGCCGATGCCGAATGTCTGGCCGGCGTAGAACGGCTGGAAGAAGGTCGCGCTGAAGCGGTCGTTGGGATAACTGGTGCCGCCCACGGTCTTGCCGCGGAAATCCTGGTTCCAAACCCGCTCGCGGCATTCCCAAAGGTCGTAGCTGCCCGATTTGCCGCTACACTCGGCGAATTCCGGCCGCTTGATGAAATCGGAGATGTCTTCGCCCTCATAGGCGAAACGCAGCTTGCTGGAGAGGTAGGACACTGCCTTGACGTAGTAGGTCTGCAGCCGGTCGTAGGCGTCGACATTGTAGGTGTGCTCGCCGACGATGGCACCGACGATATGCATCGGGTCGATGCCGTAGTCGCGTGCCACCGACGTGATCTTGCCGCGCAGCTCGCCATCGTTCTGCAGCAGCGCATAGACCTTGCGGTACTTGGCGTCGAAGGTGGTCTTGCCTGCCCTCGTCCGCTTGGACGAGGCGCCGGGCACTTCGGGCTGTTCGACATTGACGTTGCCGGCGGCAACCACCGTCGTGGCAGCCGATGCCTGCGGCGCGCCGAAGGCTGCCGCCAGAAGAAATGCCGTGAGAAATGCGCTTTTCATATGCTGCTGTATGCCCAAGCTTTGTCCGGGCAAACTAGAAAATGCCCCACGCTTAGTCGAGGGCGTTGTCGCCCGAAGCTGCGAAACCTGGCCGAATGGTTCCATTCGGCCACAGGTCGGGATGCACGGCGGCCCTGCCGGGCCGCCGTTGGAGCTTTTAGAGGATGAACCGCGACAGGTCGGTGTTCCTCGAGAGATCGCCGACATGCTTTTCGACATAGGCAGCGTCGATCTTGACCGAGGTGCCGTTGCGATCGGGTGCGTCGTAGGAGATCTCGTCGAGCACGCGTTCCATAACCGTCTGCAGGCGCCGCGCGCCGATGTTCTCGACCGAGGCATTGAGGTCGACCGCGATACCGGCAAGCGCATCGATGGCGTCGTCGGTGAATTCAAGGTTGACGCCTTCGGTGTTCATCAGGGCGATGTACTGCTTGATCAGGCTGGCCTCCGTCTCCGTCAGGATTCGACGGAAGTCGTCTTTCTCCAGCGCGCGCAGCTCGACGCGGATCGGCAGGCGGCCCTGCAACTCCGGCAACAGGTCCGACGGCTTGGAGACGTGGAACGCACCCGAGGCGATGAACAGGATGTGGTCGGTCTTGACCTGCCCGTACTTGGTCGCAACCGTGGTGCCCTCGACCAGCGGCAAAAGGTCCCGCTGCACGCCTTCGCGCGACGGCCCGCCATGGACGTCGCCGCCCCGGGCTATCTTGTCGATCTCGTCGAGGAAGACGATGCCTTCGTTCTCGGTGACCTCGAGCGCCCGGCGGACGACCTCGTCCTGGTCGAGCAGCTTGTCGGACTCGTCGCTGATCAGAAGCCCGTAGGATTCCTTGACGGTGGTCTTGCGCGCTTTGGTGCGCTGGCCGCCCATCGCCTTCGACAGCATGTCGTTGATGTTGAGCACGCCGACATTGCCGCCGGGCATGCCGGGGATGTCGAAGCTCGGCATGCCGCCGGTGCCGGTGTCGGCGACCTGGATCTCGATTTCCTTGTCGTCGAGTTCGCCGTCGCGGAGCTTTTTCCGGAACGAGTCGCGGGTCGCCGGGCTGGCGGTCTTGCCGACCAGCGCTTCGAGCACGCGCTCCTCTGCGTTGACATGGGCGCGGGCCTCGACGTCCTCGCGCATCTTCTCGCGCACCAGGCCGATGGCGACCTCTACGAGATCGCGGATGATCTGCTCGACGTCGCGGCCGACATAGCCGACCTCGGTGAACTTGGTCGCCTCGACCTTGACGAAGGGCGCACCCGCGAGCTTCGCCAGTCGGCGCGAAATCTCGGTCTTGCCGACGCCGGTAGGTCCGATCATCAGGATGTTCTTGGGCATGACCTCTTCGCGCATCTGGCCTTCCAGCTGCTGCCGGCGCCAGCGGTTGCGCAGCGCGATCGCCACGGCGCGCTTGGCGTCCTTCTGGCCGATGATGAAGCGGTCGAGTTCGGAAACGATCTCACGGGGAGAGAATGTGGACATGGCGTTACTCTCGAATACTCAGTTGGGGCTTATGTATGGGCTGGAAGCCGTACCGCAAGGGCGCCGGGCAGCAGTGGCACAAGGGTCCGCCGCAGCGCATGCCAGCCGGCGCTGAGCAGCAGCACTAGGGCGCCGAGCACCAGCATGGTCAGCGGCACGACGCTGTCAGACAGCCCGGCGTTTACGATCAGCGAGCCGAAGGCAAAACCGGCATAGGACAGGCCGGAAACAAGGATCGCGCGCCTGTCGACGACGAGGGCGACGAGTGCCAGTCCAATGAAGATTACCAGGATGCTCCAGGCGGAGATCGCGTCGGAACCGCCCTCGCCGACCAGCCCGCTGATCAGCGGATGGACGATCAGCGGTGCTGCCAGCATGTGCAGCCAGAACGCGATGTCGGTGCGTCGGGTCTGGCGTTGCGGGTCGCTGAGGTCGAACCGCATGGCCAGTGCGAACACAGCAACGCCGCAGGCGAGCAGCAGGGGCTTGGCCGCCTGGATGGCGAAATCCGGCAAGACCATGAAAAGAATCCCGACGGCCGAGGCGACAAGGGCGGCTACGCCGGCTGCGATCGTCACCGGCACGCGGAAGCGCTGGTAGTGCAATGCGGTTGCCGCGGCGGTTGCAAGACCGGCGACAACAATCGGCAAGCCGCCGTGGTTGCCGAGACCCATGCCGATGCCGATGCTGAGGCTGGGGTTGAAGGCTTCCGCAACCGTCGAAAAGACCGCTCCGGCATAGACCAGAAGCAGCACGATGCTGGGCAGCGCCATGCGCTGCCGGCGGGTGAAGTACTCGGCCAGAAGCCAGCTCGCCACGGCGATGGCGGCGAACATGCCTGTGTTGCCGATCATGTCGCGGGAGAAATAGCCCATGGCGCCCAGAAACAGCCCGAGGCCGATGGTGACGAAGATGTCGCTGAAACCGCTGATGAACCGAAATTTTTCGTCGTCATGCGGCTCCCTGTCGAGGGGGCTCGCACTCGCACTCTCCAGGTCCCGCAGCCCTTGCGCCTGCTCTGCCGTCAGCAGCCCGTTTGCGACTGCCGCGAGCAGGGTATCGGGCGATATGCTGGGCGCTTCTGACGGCATCGCAAGATTGGTCATCACATGATCCCCGCCTGCCACTGCTTGATCGCATCGAGCGGATAGACCAGCATGATGACGTTGAGCGTCAGGTTGTCCCGGATGACGTAGCCGACGCCGATTTCAAAGATGAGGGCGAGGGCTATGATGCTCCATACAGGAAGCCGCGCGGCCATCACGAAGCCGAGTACCATCGCCAGGGTGTCGAACACCGAGTTCAGGACGCTGTCGCCGTAGTAGTCGAGGGAAATGGTCCCCTCGCGGTAGCGGTTGATGATGAAGTCGCTGTTTTCGACCAGCTCCCACGCCAGCTCGATACCGATGGCGACCGCCAGCCGGAAACCAAGCGAACTCTTGGGCGCGAGCCAGCTCAGCAGCGCATAGAACAGGAAGCCGTGGATGATGTGCGAGAAGGTGTACCAGTCGGAGATGTGTTGCGAATTCTCCGAGCTCTGCACCACCCCGTGCCACAGCTTGACGTATCCGCACTTGCAGATCGCCGGATGGCCCATCCAGTAGAGCGCGACCGCCTGCCCGGCGATCATCAGTGCTGCGACCAGCAGCCACCAGCCGAGTTTTTCGCGTTGCGCGGCGGCTTCACGGTCCTGCGATATGCTCATGCGTCGAAATCCCCCTCCTCCGCGTCGCGCGCCATCATTTGCGCGGGACCGTAAATCGACGTGCGTGTGTCGAAAGCCACGAACCCTGCCTTTTCGTAGGCCCGGATGGCCCGCTTGTTGGACGGATCCGGATCGATGATCACGCGTGGAACGCCTTCCTCGAACAACTCCTCGACGAACTGTCGCAGGATCGCCGAGCCGTGGCCTTTTCCGACCAGCTCAGACACGCCGATGGTTAGATCGACGCCGAGCGTGCCGAAAGGCTGGTCCTGGTAGGGATGGTCGTCCTCCAGATGCGGGTCGTAGCTCTGGAGGTAGCCGATCGGCTTGCCGTCCAGCTCGACGATCAGCGGCTCGACCGAGATGCTGTCGATATGTTCTTCGATCGAGGCCAGTTCTTCGGCTGCATCGCCCCACCATTCCGCGACATGCGGCGCTGCCAGCCATCTGGCCAGCAGCGGCAGGTCTTTCCTTTCGACGGGCCGGAAGTCGTAGCGCAAGGCTGGCTCAGCCGGCATCGAGCGTTTCGATGACGAAGCTGTGGTTGGTGTAGACGCAGATGTCGGCGGCGATCTGCATCGCCTTGCGGGCGATCTCCTCGGCGTCCTTGTCGGTGTCCATCAGCGCACGGGCCGCGGCCAGCGCGTAATTGCCGCCCGAGCCGATGGCCATCACGCCGAATTCGGGCTCCAGCACGTCGCCGGTGCCGGTCAGCGCCAGCGACACGTTCTTGTCGGCCACCAGCATCATCGCTTCGAGGCGGCGCAGGTAGCGGTCTGTGCGCCAATCCTTGGCGAGTTCGACGCAGGCGCGCGTCAGCTGGTCGGGATATTGCTCGAGCTTGGCCTCGAGCCTTTCGAGCAGGGTGAAGGCGTCGGCCGTGGCGCCGGCAAACCCGGCGATCACATTGCCCTTGCCGAGGCGGCGAACCTTGCGGGCATTACCCTTCATGATGGTCTGGCCGAGGCTGACCTGGCCGTCGCCGGCGATCACCACCTTGTTGCCCTTGCGCACCGTCACGATGGTCGTGGCGTGCATGCTCTGTTCGTTGGACATATGTAGCTCCGATGGCGCACGGCCCCTTCGAGGCGGCTCGTGCGTTACGAGTGGAAGTTCGATCTTATGTATGACGCGGCGCAAGGAATGCAAATCCGCATGCCGCATCACGAAATGCCCTTTCGCGGCGATTGGCAAGCGGTCGCTCATGCTGCTATTAGGCACTCGTTTTTGAGGACAAGGATCCGCCATGGCCCCCCGTTCCGCCGAAGTCAGCCGCAAGACCAAGGAAACCGAGATTTCCGTCTCGGTCCATGTCGACGGCACCGGCCGTTCGGAGATGGCGACCGGCGTCGGCTTCTTCGACCACATGCTCGACCAGCTGTCGCGGCATTCGCTGATCGACATGAAGGTCTCCGCCAAGGGCGACCTGCACATCGACGACCACCACACCGTCGAGGATTGTGGCATCGCGCTCGGCCAGGCGCTGTCCAAGGCGCTGGGCGACCGCCGCGGCATCATGCGCTATGCCTCGATCGACCTCGCCATGGACGAGACGCTGACGCGCGCCGCCATCGATGTGTCGGGCCGGCCGTTCCTGGTCTGGAACGTCGCTTTCTCGGCGCCCAAGATCGGCACCTTCGATACCGAGCTGGTGCGCGAGTTCTTCCAGGCGCTGGCCCAGAACGCCGGCATCACCCTGCATGTCACCAACCATTATGGCGCCAACAACCACCATATCGCCGAAACCTGCTTCAAGGCTGTGGCGCGCGCGCTGCGCATGGCACTTGAAAGCGATCCGCGCCAGCCTGACGCAGTACCCTCGACCAAGGGCAGCCTGAAGGGATAGCCATGGCCATCCATGTCGTCATGGAGCCGCCCGCCAAGGCGGGAACCAGCGCTTCGGAAAGCGCCGTCTTCGTTCGCGACGGCTTCCATTTCTTCGGCTTCATTGCGCCGCTGCTGTGGTTGCTGTGGCACCGGCTCTGGCTCGAGGCGGCGATGACCTTTGCTGCCACCCTGGCGCTTGCCGCGGCCAGCGAATGGGCGGGGCTGACCTTTGCCGCTCCGCTGCTGCCGCTGCTCATCTCGCTCTATGTCGGGCTCGAAGGCGGCGCGCTGCGCATCGCAGCCCTTCGCCGTGCCGGCTGGCGCCAGTGGGGCGTGGTCGAGGCGGATTCCATCGAAGACGCCGAAATGCGCTACCTCTTCGCCGCTGAATCCGACGAAGAGCCGACATCGGCTGCCGTCGCCATCTCCCCAGCCACGCCCCGGCCTCAACCTGCTGGCGGAGCGCTCGGCCTCCTGCACTATCCCGGAAGAAACTGACATGCGCGTTGCCATCATCGACTACGGCTCGGGCAATCTGCGCTCGGCGACCAAGGCCTTCGAACGTGCCGCCCGCGAGGCCGGCATAGCGGCCGAGATCGAGCTGACCGCTGATGCCGAGCGCGTGCTTTCCGCCGACCGCATCGTGCTGCCCGGCGTCGGTGCTTATGCCGATTGTGCCCGTGGCCTGCGCGCCGTCGACGGTATGTGGGACGCAGTCGAGGAGGTGGCCATCCGCAAGGCGCATCCCTTCCTCGGTATCTGCGTCGGCATGCAGCTGATGTCCGAACGCGGGCTGGAGAAAACGGTTACCAACGGCTTTGGCTGGATATCGGGCGACGTTAAGGAGATTACGCCGACCGACCCGGCCCTGAAGATTCCGCAGATTGGCTGGAACACGATTCACGTGAAACATCCGCACCCCGTCTTCGACGGCATTCCGACGGGACCAGGCGGCCTGCACGCCTATTTCGTGCATTCCTACCACCTCGACGCAACCGACGAGAGACAGGTGCTGGCCAGCGCCGACTATGGCGGCCGGGTCACTGCCGCGGTGGCGCGCGACAACCTGGTCGGCACGCAGTTTCATCCTGAAAAGAGCCAGGCGCTTGGCCTTGCCCTCATCGCCAATTTCCTGAGGTGGAAGCCATGATCCTCTTTCCGGCCATCGACCTCAAGGACGGCCAGTGCGTGCGCCTCAAGCTTGGCGACATGGACCAGGCGACCGTCTACAACAACGATCCCGCCGCCCAGGCGAAAGCCTTCGAGGACCAGGGCTTCGAATGGCTGCATGTCGTCGACCTCAACGGCGCCTTTGCCGGCGAGAGCGTCAACGGTGCGGCCGTCGAGGCAATCCTCAAGGCGACGAAGAACCCGGTCCAGCTCGGCGGCGGCATCCGTACGCTTGCCCATATCGAGAGCTGGCTGGAAAAGGGCCTCGCCCGCGTCATCCTCGGCACGGTCGCCGTGCGCGACCCCGAACTGGTCAAGGAAGCTTGCAGGAAATTCCCCGGCAAGGTCGCCGTCGGCATCGATGCCAAGGGCGGCAAGGTCGCTGTCGAAGGCTGGGCCGAAGCGTCGAGCCTCGGCGTCGTCGAGTTGGCGAAGAAGTTCGAGGGTGCCGGCGTCGCCGCCATCATCTACACCGATATCGACCGCGACGGGGTGCTTGCCGGCATCAACTGGGATTCGACCATCGACCTCGCCGAGGCCGTGTCGATCCCGGTCATTGCCTCGGGCGGTCTCGCATCGCTCGCCGACATCGTCCGCATGACCATGCCGGATGCGAAAAAGCTCGAAGGTGCCATTTCCGGCCGCGCGCTTTATGACGGCCGCATCGACCCCGCTGAGGCGCTGGCCATCCTGCGCGGCACTCTGAAGCCTGAACCCGGACTGTTCGAGGAACGGAAATGACCCTCAAGGCCCGTGTCATCCCCTGCCTCGACGTCAAGGACGGCCGCGTCGTCAAGGGGGTGCAGTTCGTCGATCTAATCGACGCCGGCGATCCGGTCGAGGCCGCCAAGGCCTATGATGCCGCCGGTGCCGACGAACTCTGCTTCCTCGACATCACCGCTTCTTCCGACAACCGCGAGACCATCTTCGACGTCATCGCCCGTACCGCCGAGCAGTGCTTCATGCCGCTGACCGTCGGCGGCGGCGTGCGCCAGGTCGCCGACATCCGCAAGCTGCTGCTTGCCGGCGCCGACAAGGTGTCGATCAATACGGCTGCCGTGAAGAACCCCGACTTTGTCGCCGAGGCCGCCGACAAGTTCGGCAACCAGTGCATCGTCGTTGCCATCGACGCCAAGAAGGTTTCGGTGGCGAATGAAGCTGATCGCTGGGAGATCTTCACCCATGGCGGCCGCGAGCGCACCGGCATCGATGCGGTCGAGTTCGCCCGCAAGGTCGTCGATCTCGGCGCCGGTGAAATCCTGCTCACGTCGATGGACCGCGACGGCACCAAGATCGGCTACGACATCGACCTCACCCGTGCGGTGGCGGACGCCGTGCGAGCGCCGGTCATCGCTTCGGGCGGCGTCGGCAACCTCGACCACATGGTCGACGGCATCCGCGAGGGACATGCGACGGCGGTTCTTGCCGCTTCGATCTTCCATTTCGGCACCTACACCATTGCCGAGGCCAAGGCGCACATGGCAAAAGCGGGTTTGCCGATGCGGCTCGACCCGATTGGCTGACTTTGTTGCCGAGGCCAAGATGAGCGGATTTTCCCTTGCCGACCTGGAAAAGATCGTCACCGAGCGGGCACGTTCGGGCGATGCCAATTCATGGACCGCCAAGCTTTACCAGGGCGGCATGGAGCGGGCGGCCAAGAAGCTTGGCGAAGAGGCGGTCGAGACCGTCATCGCCGCGGTCAAGGGTGACGATCGTGCCCTCGTTTCGGAAAGCGCCGATCTCCTTTATCATTGGCTCGTCGTGCTGGCTGTCGCCGGCGTCCCGATGGCCGAGGTGATGACCGAGCTCGAGCGCCGCACCTCGCAGTCGGGTGTCGCCGAGAAGGCAGCGCGGAAGAACGAGGGCTGACCACTGGTCAGGTCCCGCAGGGGAGGTTCGATGGATCAACTCGCGCCGACGGACAAATACTCACCCTATTGGTTCTTCTCGGCCGAGCATTGGGCCGGTTTCGGCGCCGACATGTCGATGACCCTGACCCAAGACGAGGTGGCGCGGCTGAGCTCGATGTACGAGCCCATCGATCTCATCGAGGTCCGGCGCATCTACCTGTCGCTGTCGCGTCTGCTCTCCGCCCATGTCGAGACCAGCCAGCAGCTGTTTCGCCAGCGCCAGCGCTTCTTCAACTCGGACAAGAAGGGCACCAAGACGCCCTTCATCATCGGCATGGCGGGGTCGGTCGCCGTCGGCAAGTCGACCACCGCGCGTATCCTCAAGGAACTGCTCACCCGCTGGCCGTCGAGCCCGAAGGTCGATCTCGTCACCACCGACGGCTTCCTCTACCCCAACGACGTGCTGCGCCGCGACAGCCTGATGGAGCGCAAGGGTTTCCCCGACAGCTACGATGTCGGTGCGCTGCTGCGCTTCCTCTCGGCGATCAAGTCGGGCCAGCCCAATGTGCGCGCGCCCGTCTACTCGCACCTGACCTACGACGTGATGCCGGGCGAGTTCGTCACCGTCGACCGGCCCGACATCCTGATCTTCGAGGGCATCAACGTGCTGCAGCCGCGCGAACTGCCCAAGGACGGCAACTTCGTGCCTTTCGTCTCCGATTTCTTCGACTTCTCGATCTACATCGACGCCGATGAGAGCATCATCCACGAGTGGTACATCGACCGCTTCATGCGGCTGCGCGAGACCGCTTTCCGCAATCCGCAGTCTTTCTTCCATCGCTACTCGCAGCTGTCGGAGGATGCGGCCCGCGCCATTGCCGAGGGGCTGTGGGCCAACATCAACCTGAAGAACCTGCGCGAGAACATCCTGCCCACCCGGCCGCGCGCCGACCTCATCCTCAAGAAGGGTGCCGGCCATCTCGTCGAGGAAGTGGCGATCCGCAAGCTCTGAAGGTCTTTTTGTTGGAGCATGGTCTTGTCCGAAAACCGGGGCCACTTTTCGGGGATGCTCTAGGCCGGCCGCGTCACGCGTCTTAGCGTGAGATTGATCCGCCCGCCCTGCTTCAGCAGCGCCGATGTCATCGGGTAGATGCGGTCGACGCCATGGAACGCCAGCCGCCCCTCCCCGCCGAGCACGACGACGTCTCCGCTTTCCAGCCTGAACGACACGGTGCGATCGTCGCGCCTCGTGCCGCCGACGCGGAACAGGCAGGCGTCGCCCAACGACACCGACACCACGGGTGCGGCGAACTCCCGCTCGTCGCGATCCTGGTGCAGGCCCATCTTCGCAGTGTCCGTGTAGAAATTGACGAGGCAGGCTTCCGGAGGATGCGGATAGCCCGAGACCTCGCGCCAAAGCGCAAGCAGCGCCTCGGGGATCGGCGGCCACGGTTCGCCTGTGACGGGATGGGTCGGCTGGTAGCGGTAACCGCCCTCCTTGTCGGTGACCCAGCCCAGCGAGCCGCAATTGGTCATCCTGACGCTCATTTCCTTGCCGGTCTTCGGCATGGCCGGCGTGTAGAGCGGTGCAGCCTTCACCACCTCGCGGATGCTCTCGACCAGGCTCTCCTGCACGTCGCGCGAGAGAAAGCCGGGCATGTGGCGGACGCCTTTGGGCAATACGAGCACGGTTCAGGTCCAGTTGGGTTGTCGCAGGCGACAATGTCAGCCGAAATGCAAAACGGCGACCCGAAAGCCGCCGTCCGCGAAATGATTTGTGCGAGGCGAGGTTACGCAGTCGCGATATCGGGGATGCGCAGCACCTGGCCCGGATAGATCTTGTCGGGGTGCGTCAGCATCGGCTTGTTGGCTTCGAAGATGACGGTGTATTTCGATGCCTTGCCTTTGCCGTACTGGGCTTCGGCGATCTTCGACAGGTTGTCGCCCTTCTTGACGGTGTAGAACACCGGCGCCTTGGCCGGCGTCGCCGCCTTGACCAGCTCGGTCATGTCGACCTTGCTGTCGAGCTTGAGACCGGAATCGGGCGCCACCACCTTCAACTCGTCGGCCTGCACCTTGGAGACGCCGAGCGTGTTGCCGACGGCGATCACCGCCTTTTCGAAGATCGACTGGTCCTTGACCACGCCTGTCAGCACTGCGGTATCGCCCTTGACCACCACCTGAACGTTGTCGGTGCCGAGCTTGTGCGAATCGAGCTCCTTCTTCAGCGTGTCGGCGCTCGGTGCCTCGTCGTCGCCGAAGCCAAGCTTCTTGCCGACATTCTTGACGAAATCGAACATGCCCATTCGTAGTCTCCCTTGCTGTGGCATTCGCCGGAGCTTGGCACCTGCCTTGCCAAAATGGAAGCGGGATTGATCCCCAAGGCTTAATCGCCGTCGACGCGCCCGCGCAGCTTCTTGACCGTCGAGCGGCCGGCCTTGCTTTTCAGCCTTCGCTCGACCGAGCCCTTTGTCGGCCTGGTCTTCTTGCGCGGCGGCGGTGGCGGCTCGGCAGCCTTGGCGACAAGTGCCACCAGCCGCGCCCTGGCGTCGGCCCGGTTCTGCTCCTGGGTGCGGTAGCGCCCCGCCTCGATGACGATCACGCCCTCCTTGGTCGCCTTCTGGCCCGCGAACTTTATGGTGCGCTCGCGCACGCGCTCGGGCAGGCCCGGCGCATTGGCCGCATCGAAGCGCAGCTGCACGGCTGTGGCGACCTTGTTGACGTTCTGGCCGCCCGGCCCCGACGAGCGGATGAAGTTCTCCTCGAGGTCGTCGGGATGGATGACCACGTCATTGGCAATGATGATCTTGTCGTCGGCGCTCATGCGCCAAGTCATGCCGTGGTGCGGCCGAAAAGAAAAGGCCCAGCACTTGGCCGGGCCTTTTCGAGATCGTTACGCCAGGTGCCGTGGTTATTCGGCGGCTTCCTGCGTGCGCGGTGCCGCGCCGCGCACCGAGGCGTCGACATGGCTTTCGAACTTGCCGAAATTGTCGATGAACATCGACACCAGCTTGCTGGCCTGGCGGTCATAGGCAGCGCCGTCGGCCCAGGTCGAACGCGGGTCGAGGATCTTGCCGTCGACGCCGGGAACCGAAACCGGCACGGCGAAGCCGAAATGGGCATCGGTGCGGAATTCGACCCCATTGAGCGAGCCGTCGAGGGCGGCAGTGAGCAGCGCGCGCGTCGCCTTGATCGGCATGCGCGAACCCGTGCCATAGGCGCCGCCGGTCCAGCCGGTGTTGACCAGCCAGCAATTGACGCCGTGGTCGGAGATCAGCTGGCGCAGCAGGTTGCCGTATTCGCTGGGGTGCCTGGGCATGAACGGTGCGCCGAAGCAGGTCGAGAACGTCGCTTCCGGCTCGGTCACGCCGCGCTCGGTGCCGGCGACCTTGGCGGTATAGCCGGACAGGAAGTGGTACATCGCCTGCGCCGGCGTCAGCTTTGCGATGGGCGGCATCACGCCGAAGGCGTCGGCCGTCAGCATGATGATGTTCTTCGGGTGGCTGGCGCGCCCGGTGGCGCTGGCATTCGGGATGAAGTCGAGCGGATAGGCGCAACGGGTGTTTTCGGTACGCGAGCCGTCGTTGAAGTCAGGCACGCGGTTCTCGTCGAGCACGACGTTCTCGAGCACCGTGCCGAAACGCTGGGTCGTCGCAAAGATTTCCGGCTCGGCTTCGGCCGACAGGCGAATGGTCTTGGCGTAGCAGCCGCCTTCGAAGTTGAAGATGCCGTCCGGGCCCCAGCCATGCTCGTCGTCGCCGATCAGCGTGCGCTTGGGATCGGCCGACAGCGTCGTCTTGCCGGTTCCCGACAGGCCGAAGAACACGGCGGCGTCGCCATCGGGCCCTTCATTGGCCGAGCAGTGCATGGGCATCACGCCGCCCGCCGGCAGGATGTAGTTGAGCGCGGTGAAGACCGACTTCTTCATCTCGCCGGCATATTTGGTGCCGCCGATGAGCACGATCATGCGCGTCAGATCGACCGCGATCAGCGTCTCGCTGCGGCCGCCATGGCGCGCCGTGTCGGCCCGGAACGACGGCAGGTCGATGATCGTCATCTTCGGCGCGAAGCCGGCCAGTTCAGCCGTTTCCGGGCGGATCAGCAGGTTGCGGATGAACATCGAGTGCCAGGCGTATTCGGTGATGACGCGCGTCGGCAGGCTGAGCGAGCGGTCGGCGCCGCCGATCAGGTCCTGGACGAACAGGTCCTTGTCGGCCGCATGGGCCAGGAAATCTGCATGCAGCGCGTCGAACTGCGCTCGCATCATCGCATTGTTGTTGTCCCACCAGACCTGGGACTCGGTGTTTTCGTCGCGCACGACGAACTTGTCCTTGGGCGAGCGGCCGGTGTACTGCCCCGTGTCGGCAACGAGCGCGCCATGGGCAGTCAGCCGGGCCTCGCCGCGACGGACCGCCTCTTCGACCAGCAGGGCAGCGCCAAGGTTGTAATGCACGGTGCCCGACGTTTTGAGCCCTGCCGTTTCGATCCCGTTGGCGGGATTACGCTTACCGACTTCCGACATTCGGTGAACCCTCGTTCGATTTGACGCCAATGTCCGGTCTGCGGGCCGGACGCCGCTGTCCCCGAGGGACCGAGGCAGCCAGAAACAGAAAAGCCAAGCGATTTCAAATCATTAATCGATTTAAATATTTTAGAATTTATCTAAATCGTTTAAATGACGGGGATTAGTCCTACCTTGCCGGGTAGGCAGGCAGGTTTTTTGTTCGAGCTTTTTTCGAGGCGCCCCATATAGGAAGCTAACTGGTTGCGGTGGTTGCGCTCCCCTTCATCGGGGGGTATGCCACATTTTGTACCTAATTTGTCCTGCACAAGCCCTGCTCTGAAGCAGGAAGGGACACCCGCTCATGAGGGAGCCGCTGGAAATGGCAACGATCGCGCTTGTCGACGACGACCGCAACATTTTGACATCGGTTTCGATCGCTCTCGAGTCCGAAGGTTACCGTGTCGAGACCTACACCGACGGTGCCTCGGCACTTGAAGGGCTGGCCGCGCGGCCGCCGAACCTCGCCATCCTCGACATCAAGATGCCGCGCATGGACGGCATGGAACTGCTGCGCCGGCTGCGCCAGAAGACTGACCTGCCGGTGATTTTCCTGACGTCGAAGGACGACGAGATCGATGAGCTCTTCGGCCTCAAGATGGGCGCCGACGATTTCATCCGCAAGCCGTTCTCCCAGCGTCTGCTGGTCGAGCGCGTGCGCGCCGTGCTGCGCCGGGCAAGTGCCCGCGAGGCCGCGGCCAAGACGCCGAGCCCGCAGTCGCGCTCGCTGGAGCGCGGTCAGCTGGTGATGGACCAGGAGCGCCACACCTGCACCTGGAAGGGCGAGCCGGTCATCCTGACCGTCACCGAATTCCTGATCCTGCACTCGCTGGCCCAGCGCCCGGGCGTCGTCAAAAGCCGAGACGCTTTGATGGATTCGGCCTATGATGAGCAGGTCTATGTCGATGACCGTACCATCGACAGCCACATCAAGCGCCTGCGCAAGAAGTTCAAGGCCGTCGACGACGACTTCGAGATGATCGAAACGCTCTATGGTGTCGGCTACAGATTCCGCGAAGCGTGAGATCGGCGGGGGCTGAGATCACATGGCGATGGAAGCAGAGATCAGGAAACCCGCGGCCGCCACGAAGCGGTCGCGCGGTCGCCTGTCGCTGTTCCTCGACCGCTCGAGGATCCGGCTGAGCCGGTTCCTCGGCCACTATTTCTTCTCCAGCCTGACGCGCCGCATTCTGTTCCTCAACCTTGCCGGGTTGGCGGTGCTGGTCGCCGGCATCCTGTATCTCAACACCTTCCGTGATGGCCTGATCGGCGCCCGTGTCGAAAGCCTGATGACGCAGGGCGAGATCATTGCCGGCGCCATTGCCGCCTCGGCAACCGTCGAGACGGATTCGATCAGCATCGACCCCGAGAAGCTGCTCGAGCTGCAGGCCGGCGAGACGCTTGGCCCCGGCTCCGACCAGCTCGACAGCCTTGATTTTCCGATCAATCCGGAGCGCGTGGCACCGGTGCTGCGCCGGCTGATCTCGCCGACAAGGACGCGCGCCCGTATCTACGACCGCGACGCCAATCTCCTGCTCGATTCGCGCCATCTCTATTCGCGCGGCCAGATCCTGCGCTACGACCTTCCGCCGGTCGAGGAAGACGAGCCGACCGTCTTCGAGCGGGCGCAGAAGTTCGTCTTCGACTTTTTCCGCGACAGCGCGCTTCCGGTCTACAAGGAACAGCCCGGTGGCAATGGCGCGGCCTTCCCCGAGGTCGTGCAGGCATTGACCGGCCGCCCGGCGCCGATTGTCCGGGTCAGCGAACAGGGCGAGCAGATCGTGTCGGTCGCCGTCCCCATCCAGCGCTTCCGCGCCGTGCTCGGCGTGCTGATGCTGTCGACCGAAGGTGGCGACATCGACAAGATCGTCGCTGCCGAGCAGAAGGCCATCCTGCGCGTGTTCGGTGTCGCTGCATTGGTCACGGCCATCCTTTCGATGCTGCTGGCGTCGACGATCGCCAACCCGCTGCGCCGGCTGTCGGCTGCCGCCAACCGCGTCCGTCGTGGCGGCAAGAGCCGCGAGGAAATTCCCGATTTCTCGGACCGCCAGGACGAGATCGGCAACCTGTCGGTTGCCGTGCGCGACATGACCAAGGCGCTCTACGCCCGTATCGAGGCGATCGAGAGTTTTGCCGCCGACGTCAGCCACGAACTCAAGAACCCGCTGACCTCGCTGCGCAGCGCAGTCGAGACTTTGCCGCTTGCCAGGAACGAGAGCTCGCGCGAACGGCTGATGGAGGTCATCCAGCACGACGTGAAGCGCCTCGACCGGCTGATCACCGATATTTCGGACGCATCCCGTCTCGATGCCGAGCTCGCGCGCGAGGACGCCGGCAAGGTGGATCTCAAGAAGTTCATCGGCGATCTGGTTTCGGTGTCGCGTGAGGCCAGCCGCCACAAGAAGGCGGTCGAAATCGCATTCACCGTTGCCAAGCTGCCGGCTGGGGCGAAGAACTACAACGTGGTCGGCCACGACCTGCGCATCGGCCAGGTCATCACCAATCTGATAGAGAATGCCCGCTCCTTCGTGCCCGACGACCATGGCCACATTGCCATTTCGCTGGCGCGTGTCGGCAAGTTCAATGTCATCACGGTCGAGGACAACGGCCCCGGCATCCGCGCCGAAAACATCGACCGCATCTTCGAGCGTTTCTACACCGACCGTCCGGCGGGCGAGGCCTTCGGCCAGAATTCCGGCCTCGGCCTGTCGATCAGCCGCCAGATCGTCGAGGCCCATGGCGGTACGCTGAGCGCCGAAAACATCGCCGGCACCAAGCCTGGCGAACTCAAGGGCGCACGCTTCGTCGTTGCCCTGCCGGCCGAAAGCTGATCCGTGGCGCCAGCCAACATGCATGCCACCGCGGTTGTGCTGGGCGATCGCTGCGTGCTGGTTGCAGGGCAGTCCGGGTCGGGCAAGACGGCTCTTGCCCTGGCCCTCGTCGCGAAATTTCGCGCCGCTGGCCGGTTCGCCCGGCTGGTTTCCGACGACCAGGTCTTCCTGTCGGTGCACCACGGCAGGCTTTTGTGCCATGCGCCGGCAGTCATTGCCGGCCTGGCAGAGGTCCGCGGCGTCGGGCCGGTTCCGGTCGAACATGAGGCGGCGGCTGCGGTCGACCTGCTGGTCAGGCTTGTTCCGGCAAGCGAGGTGGAACGGCTGCCCGGACAGGACAGCGAACCGATTCTTGATTGCATGACGCAGCGATTGCTGCTCGCAGAACGTGAAATTGCCGCAACCATCCCCACAATTCTGGCCCGACTCGGCATCACCCTCTTCGCCTGAAGCTGCACATTATTTTTGCTGCATTGCGTCAAAATGGCGTGGCGAGCAGCAGATTGGGGCTTGTAAACGCCTTCGCCGTCGACAAGATAGCGCTCCCGCCCTCCGCGAAGGCGGCAAGAGTACTGCGCGGCTGTGAAGAGGCCATGACGGGAGCCAAATCAGAATGATCGGACTCGTGCTTGTGACGCACGGTCAGCTGGCCGAAGAGTTCCGCCATGCCGTGGAACATGTCGTCGGACCGCAGGACAATTTCGAGACTGTTTCGATCGGAGCAGACGATGACATGGCGCAGCGTCGCAGCGACATCATCGACGCCGTTGCCAGCGCCGACACCGGCAATGGTGTGGTCGTGCTCACCGATATGTTCGGCGGCACGCCGTCCAACCTCGCCATCTCGGTGATGGAAGCCGGCCGGGTCGAAGTCATCGCCGGCATGAACCTGCCGATGCTCATCAAGCTGACGAGCGTACGCAAGGCCGACAACATGGCCGCCGCGCTCGACGAGGCACAGGCTGCTGGCCGCAAATATATCAACGTTGCTAGTCAGGTGTTGAGCGGCAAATGAGCGGCATGCCCTACTCGCCCGAGAAGGGCCACATCGTCCGCAATCTCACCATAGTCAATCAGCGTGGCCTGCATGCCCGCGCCTCGGCCAAGTTTGTCCAGATTGCCGGCGAGTTCCAGGCCAATGTCAGCGTCGAGAAGGACGGCATTTCCGTAGGCGGCACGTCGATCATGGGCCTGATGATGCTCGCCGCCAGCCCCGGTTGCACCATCCGCGTTACCGCGAGCGGCCCCGAGGCCGTCGAAGCCATGGATGCGCTTGCGACACTGGTCGCGGCGCGCTTCGGCGAGGAATCCTGATTGCCGGACTGAGTCTTGTGCGACATGCACGAATAAAGATTTCTTTATGTCCCATTGTCGATAACGGCCTGATCTGGTAGTCAGGCCGATCTTTCGCGCGCCCTCGCAGCCCTCCCGCGGCGGCGCGAAGCAAACAGGAATCGGAGCAAGCCATGACGGGTAGCAAGGATTATCTGGTCGCCGACATTTCGCTCGCCGGCTGGGGTCGCAAGGAAATCGAGATCGCCGAAACCGAAATGCCGGGCCTGATGGCCTGCCGCGAGGAGTTCGGTGAAGCAAAGCCGCTCAAGGGCGCGCGCATTTCCGGCTCGCTGCACATGACCATCCAGACCGCGGTGCTGATCGAGACGTTGAAGGAACTCGGCGCCGATATCCGCTGGGCGTCGTGCAACATCTTCTCGACCCAGGACCATGCCGCGGCCGCCATCGCCGAAGCCGGCATTCCGGTTTTCGCCGTCAAGGGCGAGACGCTCGAGGAATACTGGCAGTACACCGACCAGATCTTCCAGTGGACCGATGGCGGGGCCACCAACATGATCCTCGATGATGGCGGCGACGCCACCATGTACATCCTGATCGGTGCCCGCGCCGAAGCCGGCGAGGACGTGCTGTCCAACCCGGGCAGCGAAGAGGAAGAGATCCTGTTTGCCCAGATCAAGAAGCGCATGGCTGAAACGCCGGGCTTCTTCGCCAAGCACAAGGCTGCCATCCGCGGCGTCACCGAAGAGACCACGACCGGCGTCAACCGCCTCTACCAGCTGCAGAAGAAGGGCCTGCTGCCCTTCCCGGCGATCAACGTCAACGACAGTGTCACCAAGTCGAAGTTCGACAACAAGTACGGCTGCAAGGAATCGCTGGTCGACGGCATCCGCCGCGGCACCGACGTCATGATGGCCGGCAAGGTCGCCGTCGTCTGCGGTTACGGCGACGTCGGCAAGGGCTCGGCAGCTTCGCTCCAGGGCGCCGGCGCCCGCGTCAAGGTCACCGAGGTCGACCCGATCTGCGCGCTCCAGGCTGCTATGGATGGCTTCGAGGTCGTCACGCTGGAAGACGCTGCTCCCACCGCCGACATCGTCATCACCACGACCGGCAACAAGGACGTCATCACCCTCGACCACATGCGCCTGATGAAGGACATGGTCATCGTCGGCAACATCGGCCACTTCGACAACGAGATCCAGGTCGCGGCCCTGCGCAACCTCAAGTGGACCAACGTCAAGCCGCAGGTCGACATGATCAGCTTCCCGGATGGCAAGCGCATGCTGCTGCTGTCGGAAGGCCGCCTGCTCAACCTCGGCAATGCGACCGGCCACCCGAGCTTCGTCATGTCGGCGTCCTTCACCAACCAGACGCTTGCCCAGATCGAGCTTTTCACCAAGCCCGGCCAGTACAAGAACGAAGTCTACGTGCTGCCCAAGCACCTCGACGAGAAGGTCGCCCGCCTGCACCTCGACAAGCTCGGCGCCAAGCTGACCACCCTGTCCGATGAACAGGCCAGCTATATCGGCGTGACGCCGAAGGGGCCGTTCAAGCCGGAACACTACCGCTATTAACCATAGCGCAAATACATACAACATATTGAAACCGGGCGATTGACTTTCGCCCGGTTTCTTTTTTGCGCGAACGCCTTCTTCACGACGATTCGCCTAACGGCTATTGTGGCGTGATTCGCCACGCGTCCGTTCTCGGCGGAACTTTTTTGGGCGCTTCAGGGCGGTCTTGCAGTCAGGCGGCGGAGAGGAACAAGACATGCCGGGGGAATACCCGCTTTCAGCGGGACAGGCCGTTTCCGGCGGCCGACAGGATTCGCAGATGCCCCTTCCAGGCGGTATGTGGCAGGCCGTGCGCCGGCTCGGCAGCCATTCTGCCGCAGTCATGCTTGGCGCCACGGCGCTCTGCACGCCTTTCGGATATGCCCACGCCCAGCAGGCCGCCACCGTCGGCCTGCCCGTCAGCACGGCCGAAGTCATCCAGCTCGCCGTGCTCGTCGGCGTTATGGGAGCGGCGCTCATTTCCGCCATTGCGCTGATCCGCGAGAAGGTACGCATCGCCGCCGAGAACGTCGAGCTGCGCGGCCGCGTCGCCGACCTCAATGCATCGCTGCAGCGTTCGGAGGCCCTGCTCAACCTGCGCGACCAGCGCGTCATCATCTGGGCTAACGAGAACAAGAAGCCGGAGCTGATCGGTTCGCTGCCGATCGAAACAGGCGCGCCGGACGAGCGCGCCGCCTTCCTCGGTTTCGGTCGCTGGCTGATGCCGCGTTCGGCCGCAGCGCTCGAAAATGCCATTGCCGCGTTGCGTGACAAAGGCACTGCCTTCGAACTGGTGGCGGAGACCCATGCCGGTGCGGTCCTCGAAGTCCACGGCCGCAAGAGCGGCGCCCACGTCATCGTCCGCTTTGTCTCGATCTCCGAGGCCCAGCGCGGCCAGGCGCGGCTGACGCTCGACAACCAGCGCCTCAGCGCCGAATACGAAACGCTTGTCGGCCTGATGGACGCCGTCGACATGCCGTTCTGGATGCGCGATTCCGATGGCCGGCTGAAATGGGTCAACAAGGCCTTCGCCAGGGCCGTCGAAGCAGCCGATTCCGCCGCAGCCATCCGCGACGGCAAGGAGTTCCTGGGCACGCAATCGCGCGAAGCGATCGTCCAGCAGCACCTGTCGCGTCCCGTATTCCAGCAGACACTGTCGACCGTCATCGACGGCGACCGTCGCATGTTCGCCGTGACCGACGTTGTCGGCAGGGAAGGTTCGGCCGGCATCGCCACCGACATGAGCGCGGCCGATGCCATCCGCGAAGAGTACAGCCGGGTCGTGCGCAGCCACGCCGACACGCTCGACCAGGTGGCGACCGCCGTTGCCACTTTCGACGCCAGCCAGAAGCTGCGTTTCCACAACAATGCTTTCCAGAAGCTCTGGGAACTCGACGCCGGCTATCTCTCCAGCGCACCCGACAATGCGCTTTTGCTCGACCGCCTGCGCAGCGAACGCAAGCTGCCGGAGCAGCCGGAATGGCGGCGCTGGAAGGAGAGCCTGCTCGGCGCATATCGCGCCGTCGAGCCGCAGGAGCATCTTTGGCATCTGCCCGACGGCCGCACCATCCGCGTCGTCGCCAATCCCCAGCCCAAGGGCGGCGTCACCTGGGTGTTCGAAAACCTGACCGAGAAGATCGACCTCGAAAGCCGCTACACCACGGCGGTGCGTGTCCAGGGTGAAACCCTCGACAATCTCGCCGAAGGCGTCGTCGTTTTCGGCCCCGACGGCCGCATCCGCCTGTTCAATCCGGCCTTCGGCCAGCTCTGGGGTGTGTCGCCCGAGGCCCTCCGGCAGAGCACGCATATTTCGGCGATCCGCGCTGAATGCGACATGCGTGCCGAAGAGAGCCCATGGGCCGATTTCGTCGCCGCCGTCACCGGCTTCGACGAGCGTAGCGACCGCCATGGCCAGACCGAACTCAAGAACGGTTCGGTGCTCCAGCACGCCGTAATCCACCTGCCCAACGGCCAGGTGATGCTGACCTTTGTCGACGTCACCGACGGCGTCAACATGGAGCGCGCGCTCAAGGACAAGAACGAGGCGCTTCAGCGTGCCGACCAGATCAAGAACGAGTTCGTCCAGCACGTTTCGTATGAGCTGCGCTCGCCGCTGACCAACATCATCGGCTTCACCGAGCTTTTGTCGCTGCCCGGCACCGGCCCGCTGTCGCAGCGCCAGCGCGAATATGTCGAGCACATCGGTTCGTCCTCGGGCGTGCTTCTGACCATCGTCAATGACATCCTCGATCTCGCAACCGTCGATGCCGGCATCATGCAGCTCGAAATCGCCGAGGTGCGTATCGACCGCGCCATCGAGGCTGCCGCCGAACTTATCGCCGACCGCCTGGAAGAGCACTCGATCAGCCTCGCCATAGATACCGCCAGCGCGCCGAAGAGCTTCAATGGCGACGAGACGCGCGTGCGCCAGATCCTCTACAATCTGCTCAGCAACGCCGTGAACTACGCGCCGTCCGCGAGCACCATCACGCTGGCCTGCCGCCAGCTGGCCGAGGGCGTGGAATTCTCCGTCCATGACGATGGTCCGGGCATGCCTTCGGAGGTGCTCGACACGATGTTCCAGCGCTTCGAATCCCGCGTCAACGGCGGCCGCAAGCGTGGTGCCGGCCTTGGCCTGTCCATTGTCAAAAGCTTCGTCGAGCTGCATGGCGGCACCGTCCGCATCGACAGCGGCAAGGACCGTGGCACCACGGTCGTCTGCCTGTTCCCCGATGCGCCAGCCGGCGTGCGGGTGGCGGCGGAGTAGGCTTCATGGCGGCCAGATCGCTGGAGCGATTCCTGCCTGACGAGGCCGCCACCACGCGGCTGGGCGAAGATCTCGCCATGGCGGTCAAGCCGGGCGACGTGTTGCTGCTCGACGGCGACCTCGGCGCCGGCAAGTCGACGCTGGCGCGCGGCCTGATCCGGGCGCTGGCGGGTGATCCCTGGCATGAAGTGCCGAGCCCGACCTTCACCCTGGTCCAGAGCTACGACACGCCTGTCCCCGTCCATCATTTCGACCTCTACCGCCTGTCTTCTTCCGAGGAGCTCCAGGAACTCGGCTTCGATGAAGCCGTCGCCTCGGGTGTGGCTCTGGTGGAGTGGCCGGAGCGCGCCGCCGGCGCGATGCCCGCTGCCAGCCTGCGGCTCGCTATCGAGCACGAGGGCGATGGCCGCCGCGTCATCATCTCGGGCGATGGCCAGGCCTTCGACCGCGTCGCCCGATCGCTCGCCATGCGAGATTTCCTCATCTCAGCCGATTTTGGCGAGGCGCGCCGCGCCCGCTTCACCGGCGACGCCTCGGCGCGGGGCTACGAAACCGTCAGCCCGGAAGGCCGGGCATCACTGGTGCTGATGAACTCGCCAAGGCTGGTACTCGGTCCACCCGTCCGCGACGGCAAGCCCTATGCCGAGATCGCGCACACCGCGCAGACGGTTGCTGCCTTCGTCGCCATCGACCGGGCGCTTGCAGCGGGCGGCGTCACCGTGCCCGGCATCGTCGCACAGGATCTCGACCAGGGCTTTCTGCTGCTCGAACATCTCGGCACCGGTGCTTTCCTCGACCCCGAGGGCAAGCCCATCGCCGAGCGCTATGCCGCGGCGGCTGAACTGCTGGCGATGATTCACGGGAAACACTGGGACGCCCGGCTCGAAGCTGCGCCCGGCGTCGTTCACCAGGTTCCTCCCTTTGACCGCGATGCGATGATGATCGAGGTCGACCTGCTGGTCGACTGGTATGTGCCGGCCGTCACCGGAGCGCCCGCATCCGGCGCGCTTCGCGACGGCTATCATGCCGCCTGGAACGCCGTCTTCGACCGCCTCGCCGACAAGCAGTACGGGCTGGTGCTGCGCGACTACCACTCGCCCAACATCATCTGGCGCGCAGACAAGAAGGGTTTCGACAGGCTCGGCATCGTCGACTTCCAGGACGCGCTGATCGGCCCGGTCGCCTATGACGTCGCCTCGCTCGGCATGGACGCGCGCGTCACCGTGTCGCCCGAGATCGAGCACGACACGGTCAACGCCTATGTCGCCGCCCGCCACGCCGCCGGCAGCTTCGATGAGGCCGCCTTCCGCGAGTCCTATGCCATCATGGCGGCGCAGCGGAATTCGAAGATCCTCGGCATCTTTGTCCGCCTCGACCGCCGCGACGGCAAGCCGCAATATCTCAAGCACCTGCCGCGCATCCGCGACTATCTTCACAGGGCGCTGGCGCATCCGGTATTGGCCGAACTGCGCGACTTCTACCGCGACAACCGCCTGCTCGAGGAATTTGACACGTGAGTGGAGCGAAGATCCCGTCAGTCGCCATGGTTCTCGCAGCCGGTCTCGGCAAGCGCATGCGGCCGATCACCGAGACGATGCCGAAACCGCTGGTGGAGATATCTGGCAAGACCCTGCTCGACTGGGGCCTCGACAGCCTGGCTGTAGCAGGCGTCGAACGGGCCGTGGTCAACGTCCACTATCTGCCCGACCAGATCGTCGCGCATGTCGCGAACCGCAAGCAGCCGCATGTGCTCATCTCCGACGAACGCGACGGCCTGCTGGATTCCGCCGGCGGAATCGTCAAGGCGCTGCCCGAGCTGGGCACAGCTCCGTTCTACATCGTCAATGCCGACACCTTCTGGATTGATGAGGGCGCGCCTAACCTTGCCCGCCTCGCCCTTGCCTGGGACGATGCGCGCATGGATATTCTGATCATGCTCGCGGCTCTCCCTCAGGCGACCGGCCATTCCGGCGGCACCGATTTCCTCGTCGCGTCCGACGGCCGGCTGAGCCGTGCCAAGGGTGCGCCCGAGGGGCTGATCTATGCCGGTGCTGCCATCATCCATCCCCGCATCTTTGAAGGCACGACCGCCACCCCAGCCTCGCTCAACCGCTATTTCGACCAGGCGATATCGGCCGGGCGCCTGTTCGGCATGCAGATGCAGGGCAGCTGGATCACGGTCGGCACCCCCGATGCCATCGCGCCCGCCGAAGCCGTGGTGAAAAGGGCATTGGCGGGAGCGCAATGAGCGGCCGCGCGTCGCCACGCGTCCTTTCCATCCCGCCCGGCGCTCCCTTCCTGCCGACGCTGGCGGCATCCCTGCTCGACGGCACCCTGATCCCCGACTTCCGCTTCGACGGCGACCCGCTGGCACTGGCCGACGTCACCATCTACGTGCCGACGCGCCGTGCCGCGCGGGCGTTGCGTGGGGTCTTCGTCGACGCCGCCGGCGGCCGCTCGGCCATCCTGCCTGTCATCAAGCCGCTCGGCGAGTTCGACGAGGACGAGGCTGCCTTCGAGGCCGAGGGCGGAGCCGCGCTCGACCTGGCACCGCCGATTTCGTCCATCGACCGCCTGCTGACGCTCGCGCCGCTGGTGCGCGCCTGGAAGCGCCGCCTGCCCGCCCATGTCGCCGCCCTGTTCGAGGAGGAGGTCGTGGTGCCGGCTTCCGCTGCCGACGCTATCTGGCTGGCGCGCGATCTCTCTGGCCTGATGGACGAGATCGAGACCGAAGGTTCCGACTGGGCCAAGCTCGCCGGCCTTGTCTCGGGCGAACTCTCCGGCTGGTGGCAGGTCACGCTCGATTTCCTGTCCATCGTCACTTCGGTCTGGCCCGACCTGCTCGCCGAGCGCGACCAGTCCAACCCCGCCGCCCACCGCAGCGCCCTGATCCGGCTCGAGGCCGAGCGCCTCAGGCGCAATCCGCCGGCAGGTCCGGTCATCGCCGCCGGTTCGACAGGCTCGATCCCGGCCACCGCCGAGCTTTTGGCAGCAATTGCGCGCCTGCCGCGCGGTGCCGTCGTGCTTCCGGGGCTCGATGCCTCGCTCGACGAGGTCGCCTACGATGCGATCACCGCGCCCGACCTCCGCGCTTCGGTGCTCGGCCACCCGCAATACGGCCTCGCCAAGCTGATCGGTAAGATCGGCATCCTGCGCCGCGACGTCGAAGAACTGGGTGTCCCGTCGCCGGCGCTGGTGCGCCGCGCTGCAATCGTCGGCGAAGCGCTGCGCCCGGCCGAAACCACCGACGCCTGGGCCGAAAAGCGCGGCAGCGTCAGCGATGCCGAAATCGCCGACGCACTCGCCGGGGTCACTCTGCTCGAAGCAGCCCACGAGCGCGACGAGGCTGCGGCGATTGCCATCGCGTTGCGCGAGGCGGTCGCACAGGAAGGCCATCGCGCCGCCCTCGTCACTTCCGACCGCAACCTCGCCCGCCGCGTTGCCGCCGAACTGCGTCGCTTCGGCATTCAGGCCGATGATTCCGGCGGAGTGCCGCTGGCCAACACCCCGCCGGCCGCCCTGTTGCGCACCATGGTCGAGGCGGCCATCCGCCCCGGCGATCCTGTCGCCGTGCTGTCGCTGCTCAAGCACCCGCTGCTGCGGCTCGGGCTGGAGCGCCACGTCGTCAGGCGGGCCGCCGAGACCATCGAGCTGGTGGTGCTGCGTGGCGGCGTCGGCCGACCCGATGTCGCCCGGCTCGCCGAAGATTTCGACGCGCGCCTCACCGGCATCGGCGATGCGTCGCGCAAGCCTTTCTGGTTCGACCGCATCAACGCCCGGCGCATCGAGGAGGCGCGCGACGTTGCGGTCAGGCTGGTCGCCGCAGTTGCGCCGCTCGCCGCCCTTCGTGGCGACGAGGCCATCGAGCTCGGCATGGTCGTGCGCGCCACCGTCGAGGCGTTCGAAAATCTCGGCCGAGACGAGCTTGGCGGACTGGCAACCCTCTATGACGGCGATGCCGGCGCCAAGCTGGCGGAATCGCTGCGCGGGCTGGTCTCGGCCCAGGCGAGCTTCAGCTTCGCCGTAGCCGAATGGCCAGACGTGCTCGACGCGCTCGTCGCCCCCGACGCGGTCAAGCCGTCGCAAGGTGCCGACCGGGCCATCTCGATCTGGGGTGCGCTCGAGGCGCGCCTGCAGACGGTCGACACGCTGGTCATCGGCGCGCTCAACGAGGGCAGCTGGCCGCGCAAGGCCGAGGCCGATCGCTTCATGTCACGCGTCATGAAGACGGGCATCGACCTCGAACCGCCGGAGCGTCGCATCGGCCTCGCCGCTCACGATTTCCAGATGGCGATGGGCGCCAGGAATGTCGTGCTGTCGCGCTCGGCCCGCTCGGGCGATGCACCCGCCGTGCCGTCGCGCTGGCTGCAGCGCCTGCTGACCTATGTCGGCCCCGACCACGCCGCCGTGCTGCGCAAGCGTGGTGCTACGCTGCTCGGCTGGGCGCGCCAGCTCGACGCCGGCGAGAAGGCCGACTTCGCCGCCCGCCCGGACCCCAAGCCGCCCGTCGCGGTGCGGCCGCGCCGCTTCTCGGTCACCGAGATCGAGACGCTGCGCCGTGATCCCTATGCCGTCTATGCGCGGCGCATCCTGAGGCTGATTCCGGTCGACCCGCTGGTTCGCGATCCCGGTGCCGCCGAGCGCGGCACGCTGTTCCATGACATCTTGCACCTGTTTTCGGCGACGGTGGGTGATCCGCGCGCACCGCAGGCGCTCGACGTGCTCATCGCCGCCGGTCGCCACTGCTTTGCCGAGGCTGCCTTGCCCGCCGATGTCGAGGCCGTCTGGTGGCCGCGCTTCGAGCGCATGGCCGAAGGCATCCTCGAATGGGAGCGCAGCCGCGCGGCCGCCGTCGCCAGCCGCCATGCCGAAGAAAGCGCCGGCGCCACCGAGGTCGGCCGGACCGGCGTCACGCTGTCCGGCCGCGCCGACCGCATCGACCTGCTCGCCGGCGGCATGGCCGACATCATCGACTACAAGACTGGCTCTTCGCCTTCCAAGGCGCAGGCGCACACGCTGATCGCGCCGCAGTTGGCGCTCGAAGGCGCCCTGCTTCGGCGTGGCGCCTTCCACGAACTCGGCAAGCGCGAACCGTCGCAGCTCGCCTTCGTCCGTCTGAAGCCCAATGGCGAGGTGTTCGAGGAATCGATCCTCGAACACAACCGCAAGCCCAAGTCGGCGGCGGAGCTTTCGGAAGAGGCCTGGACGCGGCTGGAGCAACTGCTCCAGCACTACGACGATCCCGCCACCGGCTATCTCTCCCGCGCACTGCCCTTCCGCGAGGGCGAAACCGACGGCGACTACGACCATCTCGCCCGTGTCCTCGAATGGTCGGCTGGCGGCGACGGCGGCTCGGAGGGCGAAGAATGAAGAAGAAGTTCTTCGTTCCCCAGGAAACGGCAGATCGCCAGGCCCGCGCCTCCGATCCCGGCAACTCCGTCTGGGTGTCGGCCAATGCCGGCTCGGGCAAGACCCACGTGCTGTCGCAGCGAGTCATGCGGCTGCTGCTGCGCGGCACAGACCCGTCGAAGATCCTGTGTTTGACCTATACGCGCGCCGCCGCCGCCAACATGTCGAACCGCGTCTTCGCCAATCTGTCCGAGTGGACCATGCTGCCCGACGTAGAGCTGGCCGAGCGCATCACGGCCCTCGACGGCGCGCGGCCTGACCGGGCCATGCTGCGCCGGGCGCGCCGCCTCTTCGCCGAGGCGCTGGAAACGCCGGGCGGCCTCAAGATCCAGACCATCCACGCCTTCTGCGAGTCGGTGCTGCACCAGTTCCCGCTCGAGGCCAACATCGCCGCCCATTTCGAGATGCTCGATCCGCAGATGGAGGCGACGCTGTTCGCCACCGCACGGCGAGAGATGGTGACGGGCGGCGCGGCCAATCCCGAACTCGCCGAAGCCTTCGCCATGGTGCTGGAACGCGGCGGCGAGGCCGGCCTCGATGCGCTGCTTTCCGAGATCGTCGCCAAGCGCGACGGCCTGCGCGCCTTCATCGGCCAGATCATGGACTTTGCCTGGCCGTTCGGAGCGCTCTACGAAGAGTTCGGTTTCGCACAGGGCGACAGCGCCGAAGCCATAGCCAGCTCGATCTGGCCGCTGCCCGGCTTCGAGCCCGCCTTCTTCAACGCCTTTGCCGCGGCGGCCGACGCCACCGACGCGCGCAGCGTGCTCAACAACATCCTGCCCTATGCCAGGCTGGCCTATGCCGAACCCGACCCGATCCGGCGCCTTGGGCTGCTGGCCGATGGCTTCCTCAAGGCCGACGGCGATCCCTACACGCAGAGCGCCTTCAAGAAGGCGCTGCTCGACCGTCTGCCCGACCTGCCCGAGCGTTACCAGGCGACTTCGGATGCGATCATGCACGCCTCCGACCGACTCGCCCATTTCCGCATGCTGGAGGCGACGCGCGCCGCACTCACCATCGCCGACTGGCTGATCGCCCGCTACGAGCGGCTGAAGACGGGCCGTGGCTTCCTCGACTTCAACGACCTCATCACCCGCACGGTCAACCTGCTCGCCCGCCCCGATGCCGGACCCTGGGTCCAGTACAAGCTCGACAAGGGCATTGATCACATCCTGCTCGACGAGGCGCAGGACACCAGCCCCGACCAGTGGGAGGTGGTGAAGCGCCTGGCTGAGGAATTCTTCGCCGGCTCCGGCGCGCGCGACCATGTCCATCGTACCGTCTTCGCCGTCGGCGACGAGAAGCAGTCGATCTACTCGTTCCAGGGCGCGGCACCCGAATCCTTCGACGATTCGAAGCGCGAATTTGCCACCCGTATCCGGGCCGCCGAGGCACGCTTCGAGGATGTCACGCTGACCTGGTCGTTCCGCTCGACTGACGACGTGTTGTCGGCCGTCGACCGCGTGTTCGAGGACCCGACGGTCCGCCGCGGCGTCACCCGTGCGCCGGAGCCGCCGAGCCACAAGGCCATCCGCGCCGGCGCGCCCGGCTATGTCGAGGTCTGGCCGTCGGCCGGCACCGACGTGGTCGACGAGCCCGACGACTGGCGCAAGCCCATCGACCATGCCCACGCGCCCGCCGTGGTGGTGGCCGAGCAGGTGGCGGCGACGATCCGCAAATGGCTCGACGACGGCGAGATCGTCGAAGGCACCGGCAAGCGGCTGCGCGCCGGCGACGTCATGGTGCTGGTGCGCAAGCGCGACCGCTTCGTCCATGCGCTCTCCCGCGCCCTCAAGCGCCGCGACATCCCCGTCGCCGGTGCCGACCGGCTCAGCCTGCCCGGCCACATCGCGGTCAAGGATCTGATTGCGCTCGGCCGTTTCCTCATCCAGCCCGAGGACGATCTGTCCCTCGCCGCCGTGCTGCGCAGCCCCATCTTTGGCTTCTCCGAGGAGGCGCTGTTTGCGCTCGCTTCGGGCCGCCCCGGCAGCCGTTCGCTGGTTGCCTCGCTGCGCACTGCGGCCGAAACGGATGCGGTGCTGAAATCGGTCGCCGAACAGCTCGATGTCTGGGCCACCGAAGCCGCGTTCCGGCCGGTCTTCGAGTTCTATTCAGGCGTTCTCTCGGGCGGCCGCGATCGCGACGGCGTGCGCAAGAAGATGATCTCGCGCCTCGGCCAGGAAGCCGGCGACATTCTCGACGAGTTCCTCAACTTCTGCCTGGCGGAAGAGCGCACCGGCCTGCCCGGGCTCGAAGCCTTCCTGTCGACGCTGGAAAACGCCGGCCCCGAGATCAAGCGCGAGATGGACCAGACCCGCGACGAGGTCCGCATCATGACGGCGCACGCCGCCAAGGGGCTGGAGGCGACTGTGGTGTTCCTCGTCGACAGCGGCTCGGCGCCGTTCAGCGACCAGCACCTGCCACGGCTCATGCCGTTCCTGCCGAAGGCCAGGCACTGGCACGGCAAGGGTTACCTCTGGCGCGCCGGCGCCGATGTCGCCAACGCCTTCTCCAAGGGTGCTGCCTTGACCGCCCGCGAGCTGGCCGACGACGAATACCGCCGCCTGCTCTATGTCGGCATGACCCGTGCCGAGGATCGCCTCATCGTCTGCGGCTATCACGGCAAGCGCGCGCCGGGCACTAACACCTGGCATTCGATCGTCTCGCGGGCACTTTCGGCCGCACCCGAGAGCGAGCTGCGCGACCATCCCGTCGTCGCCGATCTCAAGGTCCATCGTTTCCGCGTAACGCCCTTGTCGGGTGCGCCAGAAATAGCGCCTGAGCGCGAGGCAGCCGGGTTGGCCGCCCCGGCGCCGCTACCGGGCAGCCTGTTCGACCGGCCGCCACCCCTGGAGGACCTGCCGCGGCCGCTGTCGCCGTCGGGTGCTTCCGCGCTGATCGAGGAAATCGAGGAGCCTGTCATCTCGGGCCGCTCGCCGGTGCTGGATGCCGATGTAGAGCCTGCGTTTGCCATCGCCCGCGGCTCGGCGCTGCACCGGCTGCTGCAGATGCTGCCGCGTCTCGATCCCGCAGAGCGGCGCCAGGCCGCCGAACGCTATCTCGCCCGTGCCGGCAGGGACTGGGACGAAGTGCAGCGAAGCTCGGCTCTCGTCTCGGTGTTCTCCGTTCTCGATGACCGTGATTTCGCGCCGCTGTTTGCGCCTTCGTCGCGTGCCGAGGTGGCGATCATGGGCAGCCTCGACGTTCGCGGCAAACCGCGCTCGGTGTCAGGCAAGATCGACCGGCTGGCGGTCACCGATGACGAGGTTTTGATCGTCGACTACAAGACCAACGCCTCGCCGCCGGCCTCGCTCGACGAGGTGCCTCATGCCTATGTCGTGCAGCTTGCGCTCTACCGAGCGTTGCTCCAGCCGCTCTATCCCGGCCAGGCCGTTTCGGCCGCCTTGCTGTTCACCGAGGCGCCGCGGCTGATCCCGTTGCCCCCTGCTGCCATGGACGCCGCCCTTGTTCGACTCACCCAAGCGTGACACAACGGGTGCTTGACCAAGGGTCCGCGCACTACCACATATGGCGCGACAGCTAACCGCAAGAGGATCGGCATCATGGCCACCGTCAAGATCGACAACAGCAATTTCAAGACCGGCGTGCTCGAGGCCAAGGAGCCCGTCGTGGTCGATTTCTGGGCCGAATGGTGCGGTCCCTGCAAGATGATCGGTCCGTCACTGGAAGAGATTTCCAACGAGCTCGCCGGCAAGGTGAAGATCACCAAGGTCAACATCGACGAGAATCCCGAGATCGCCGCCCAGTTTGGCGTGCGCTCGATCCCGACGCTGATGATCTTCAAGGATGGCGAAGTGGCCGACATCAAGGTTGGCGCCGCTCCCAAGACCGCCCTTTCGCACTGGATCGCCGGCAACGTCTGAGCCGAGCCAGTCTGGATACAAAAAAAAGCCCGGCACTGCCGGGCTTTTTTTGTTGGTCAGTCGATGGCTCAGGTCGGCGGCGTGCCGTTCGCGGCCAACACCTCGCCGACGAGATAGAGCGAGCCGCCGATCAGGATGCGTGGCGCCGGCTCGTTCTCGTTCCAGGTATCGCGCAACAGCATCAGCGCGTTGGCGACCGAGCTCACCGGTTCGGCCGAAAGCCCGGCTTCGTTAGCACGCACCGCCAGTTCCTCATTGGGCACGCCGCTTTCGCTCATCGTCACCGGCACGGTGTAGACATGGCGCGCCATGCCGTGGAACGGACGGAAATAGCCGGCCTGGTCCTTGGTGTTGATCATGCCGGAGATCAGGAAAAGCGGCCGTGGGGACTTCTCTTCCTGCTCGGCAAGCGCTTCGGCGATCACGGTGCCGGCGCCGGGATTGTGGCCGCCGTCGATCCAGACTTCAGCACCTTTCGGAGCCAGCTCGGTCAGCGCGCCCTGTGGCATGCGTTGCATCCGCCCCGGCCAGGCCACCGACGTCATCGCCTTGTCGATGGCGCGTTCGGTAAGGGGGAAGCCCGCTGCCTTGACCGCGGCAATGGCCGCCGCGGCGTTGGCAAACTGGTGGCGTCCCGGCAGGCGTGGCGGCGAAAGGTCCATCAGCCCGCTCTCGTCCTGATAGACCATGCGGCCGTTTTCCTCGAAGGCGACGAAATCCTGGCCGTAGACCTCGAGCGGGCAGTTCAGCCGCTCGGCGGTGTCGATCAGCACCTGCTGTGCCGCTTCGGTTTCCTGGGCGCCGACGACGACCGGGCAGCCGCGCTTGATGATGCCGGCCTTTTCGGCGGCGATCAGTTCGACCTTGTCGCCGAGATAGGCCTCGTGATCCATCGACACCGGCATGATGACCGAGCACGCCGGCCGCTTGATGACGTTGGTCGCGTCGAAGCGCCCGCCGAGCCCTACCTCGATGATGCAGACGTCGGCCGGATGTTCGGAAAACAGGACGAAGGTGACGGCGGTGAGGATCTCGAAGACGGTGATCTTCTCGCCGCGATTGGCTTCGCCGACGCGTCGGACCGCATCGGCCAGCACGTCGTCGGCGACAAGCTTGCCACCGCCGGGTGCGGCGAGGCGATAGCGCTCATGCCAGTTCACCAGATGCGGCGAGGTGTGGACATGGACCAGCCGGCCGGAGGCCTCGAGCAGCGCGCGTGAAAACGCGGCGGTCGAGCCCTTGCCATTGGTGCCGGCGATATGGATCACCGGCGGCATGTGGTCCTGCGGATTGCCGAGGCGTTCGAGCAGCCGCGTGATACGGTCGAGCGAAAGGTCGAAACCCTTCGGATGCAGCGCCAAAAGGCGCTCGATTTCGAGATCGGCTTCGAGCGTGGTCATGGCAAATCCCCCGGGGCCAAGGGCCGTGTCTGTGTGGTCAGGCCTGCGGGCGTCGTTCCGGAACCGGCACGACAGGCGGCAGGATCTCGGCCTCGGTGGTCTTGGCCGCAACCGGCGCCTTGGTCAGGATCTTGAGCAGGTTGGCGATCGTGGACTTGAGCTCGAGCCGCGACACCACCATGTCGACCATGCCGTGGTCCATCAGGTATTCCGAGCGCTGGAAGCCTTCGGGCAGCTTCTCGCGGATCGTCTGCTCGATGACGCGCGGGCCGGCGAAGCCGATCAGCGCACCGGGTTCTGCGATATGCACGTCGCCCAGCATCGCATAGGACGCGGTCACGCCGCCGGTCGTCGGGTTGGTCAGCACCACGATGTAGGGCAGGCCTGCTTCCTTGAGCCGGTCGACCGCCACCGTCGTCCTGGGGAGCTGCATCAAGGACAAAATGCCTTCCTGCATGCGCGCGCCGCCCGAGGCGGCAAACAAGATCAGCGGGCGCTTCTTCTCGAGTGCGACCTCGAAGGCGCGGATGATCGCGTCGCCCGCCGCCATGCCGAGCGAACCGCCCATGAAGGCGAAGTCCTGCACGGTGACGACGACGGGAAGGCCCTCGATCTTGCCGGATCCCGACAGGATCGCGTCTTCCATGCCGGTCTTGGCCTTGGCATCCTTCAGGCGGTCGACATAGCGTTTCTCGTCGCGGAATTTCAGCGGGTCGGTGACGACTTTCGGATTGTCGATCTGTTCATAGCGACCGTCGTCGAAGAAGAAGCGCAGCCGTTCCTTGGCCGAGATCTTCATGTGATGGCCCGACGACGGGATCACATACTGGTTCTCTTCAAGGTCCTTGTGGAACACCATCTCGCCGCTCTCGGGATCCTTGATCCAGAGATTGTCGGGTATCTCGCGGCGGCCCAGCATCGAGTTGATCTTGGGGCGGACGTAGTTGGTAATCCAGTTCATGACAGCGGTCCTCTTCGTCCCGGGGACATGGGGTATTTATTGGGCGGTAGCAAGGCGTGCAGCACGAATGCCCTGGGACAAGCCGTTGACCAGCGTTGCGACAGCCTCGGCCGGATCGGCGGTTTTCTCGCCCTTCGGCCCGATGACATTGGCAACCGCATTGACGATCGCGGTACCGACGACCACGCCGTCGGCCGATGCGCCGATGGTCTTCGCCTGCTCGGCGGTCTTGACGCCAAAGCCGACGCAGACCGGCAGGTCGGTATGGGCCTTGATGCGCTGCACCGCTTCGGCCACCTTGCTCGTGTCGGCCAGCGCCGAACCGGTGATGCCGGTCATCGACACGTAGTAGACGAAGCCGGACGTGTTCTCGAGCACCTTGGGCAGGCGCTTGTCGTCGGTCGTCGGGGTCGCCAGGCGGATGAAGTTGATGCCGGCCTTGAGTGCGGGGATGCACAGTTCGGCATCCATCTCCGGCGGCAGGTCGACGACGATCAGCCCGTCGATGCCGGAGGCGATTGCATCCTCGAGAAAGCGGTCGACACCATAGATGTAGATCGGGTTGTAGTAGCCCATCATGACGATCGGCGTCTCGTTGTCGTCCTTGCGGAACTCGCGCGCCATCTGAAGCGTCTTGCCCAGCGTCTGGCCGGCCTTCAGCGCGCGCAGGCCGGCGGCCTGGATCGCCGGGCCGTCGGCCATCGGGTCGGAAAACGGCATGCCAAGCTCGATGATGTCGCTGCCGGCCTTGGGCAGCGCCCTCATGATCGACAGCGACGTCTCGTAGTCCGGGTCGCCGCCCATGAAATAGGTGACGAGTGCGGGACGGCCTTCGGCCTTGAGCTTCGCCATGCGGCGGTCGATGCGGGTCGTCATGATCAGATCTCCATGCCCAGCATTTGTGCGACCGTATGCACGTCCTTGTCGCCGCGGCCTGACAGGTTGACGATCATCACCTTGTCCTTGCCCATGGTCGGCGCGACCTTGACGGCATGCGCGATGGCATGGGCCGATTCCAGCGCCGGGATGATGCCTTCCACCTTGGTGGTGAGCTGGAACGCGTCCAGCGCCTCGTCGTCGAGGATCGGCACGTATTCGACGCGGCCGGTGTCGCGTAGCCAGCTATGTTCGGGGCCGACGCCGGGGTAGTCGAGGCCTGCCGAGATCGAATGACCGTCGAGGATCTGGCCGTCGGCGTTCTGCAACAGATAGGTGCGGTTGCCGTGCAGCACGCCGGGGCTGCCGGCATTCATCGAGGCACAGTGCTCGATGCCGTCGAGCCCGCGGCCGCCGGCTTCGATGCCGACGATCTTGACGCTGCGGTCGTCAAGGAAGGGGTGGAACAGGCCAATCGCATTCGAGCCGCCGCCGACGGCGGCCACGATCACGTCGGGCAGGCGTCCCTCCTGCTCGAGGATCTGGGTGCGCGCCTCGGTGCCGATCACCGACTGGAAGTCGCGGACCAGTTCCGGATAGGGGTGCGGGCCGGCGGCCGTGCCGATCAGGTAATAGGTGTCGTGCACGTTGGTGACCCAGTCGCGCAGCGCCTCGTTCATGGCGTCCTTGAGCGTGCCGTGCCCGGCGTTGACGGGCCGAACCTCGGCACCGAGCAGCTTCATCCGGAAGACGTTGGGCTTCTGCCGCTCGACGTCGGTGGCGCCCATGTAGACAAAGCATGGGAAGCCGAAGCGTGCAGCGACCGTCGCCGATGCGACGCCATGCTGGCCGGCGCCGGTTTCGGCGATGATGCGGGTCTTGCCCATGCGCTTGGCAAGCAGGATCTGGCCGAGGCAATTGTTGATCTTGTGCGAGCCGGTGTGGTTGAGGTCTTCGCGCTTGAAGTAGATCTTCGCGCCGCCCAAATGCCGGGTCAGGCCTTCGGCATAATAGAGCTTGGAGGGCCGCCCGGCATAATGGGTCGACAGGTCGTTCAGCTCCGCCTTGAAGGCCGGATCGTTCTTGGCCTCGTCCCAGTGACGCTGCAGTTCGAGGATCAGCGGCATCAGCGTTTCGGCAACGAACCGTCCGCCGAAAATGCCGAACATGCCCTGCTCGTCGGGTCCGGTACGGAAAGAATTGGGCTCAGTCGGCTTGTTCACGGCCGATCTCCTTGCGGCTGGAGGCTCGATCAGGCGGCGCTGCGGTCGCTAGCTGCCCGGACGGCCCTGAAGAAATTCTCGATAAGCGCCGCATCCTTGACGCCCGGTGCGCTTTCCACGCCCGAGGAAATGTCGATGCCGGGCGGGTTTGCGAGCTTGATGGCGTCGCCGACGTTGACGGCGTTCAGCCCACCCGAAAGCATGTAATCGACGGAGGCGTCAAGGCCCGCGAGCAGCCGCCAGTCGAACGAGACGCCGTTGCCGCCGGGCAATTCGGAGCCGGCGGGCGGCTTGGCGTCGAAAAGCAGGCGGTCGGCGACACCGGCATAAGGTGCGATCGCCTCGAAATCGGCTGCCTCGCGAATGGAGAACGCCTTCATCACGGGCAGGCCGTAGCGCGCCTTGACCTCGGCCACCCGCGCCGGACTTTCCTTGCCGTGCAGCTGGATCATGTCGGGCGCCATGGCGGCGACGATCTCGTCGAGGAAGGTATCGTCGGCATCGACGGTCACGGCGACCGCCTTGGCTTTGCCGCGCGCTGCCTGTCGCAACCGTCCGGCATCGTCTGGTGACACGTTGCGCGGGCTCTTGGCGAAGAAGATGAAGCCGACATGGCTCGCGCCATTGTCGAGCGCAGTTGCCAGCGCCTCATCGGTCTTGAGGCCGCAGATTTTGATGTCGAAAGCCATGGCTGGGGAGTGGCACGAAAAGGCGGCGAAGTCGAGGAAAAGAGCGAATGCCTTACCCTCCCCCTTGTGGGGAGGATCGGACCGCAGGTCCGGGGTGGGGGTAGCGAGGCGTACGGCCGGTTATAAGCAAGTCGTCCTTTGACCCCCACCCCGCCGCTTCGCGTCGACCCTCCCCACAAGGGGGAGGGTAAGCCGCTCATTCGAACTGTATCGCCTGCAGCGCCCCGCCATTGCGCTTGAGCCAGGCCTTGCAGCGCTCGGTGTCGGGGCAAAGCTCTTCGCACAGCTTCCAGAATTTCGGGCCGTGGTTCATTTCGCGCAGATGCGCCACCTCGTGGGCGACGAGGTAGTTGATCACCGGCGCCGGCGCCATCATGATCCGCCATGAGAACGACAGGGTTCCGTCCGAGGTGCACGAGCCCCAGCGGCTCGACGTATCGCGGAAGCGGATCGCCTTGGCGCGGCGGCCGGCGGCCTCGCCATGCTTCGCCACCATCGCCTCGATGTCGCGCTTGGCTTCGCGCTTGAGGAAGTCTGCGACGCGTCGCGCCAGATGCGTGCGGTCGCCATGAACGACAAGCGTCGGTCCGCTTTCGTCCTGCGACTGGCGCACCGTTCCGCGCGTTCCGCCCTCGTGGACGATCAGATGCGGGGTGCCGCGGATCGGGATCTTGATGCCCGGGCGCACCTGCGGCCTGTCAGGCACCTTGGCGAGGCGCTGTTCCAGCCAGCCCTGGTGGCGGTCGAGAAACCGGTCGACCTCGCCCTGGCGCAGGCCGGGCGGCACGGTGATGCGCAGGCCGCGGCCGCCGGCGTCGATGCGCAGCGTCAGCCGCCGCGCCCGGTCGTTCTCGACGATCCTGAGCGGCAGCGTGCGGCCCGCGACGACGTGATCCCGCTCCTGGACGGGAGCAGGCGCTGGCTTTGTCAGCTTGCGGAAGAAGCCAAAGGACATGGGGCGAGACTAGATGATTCGAGGGAAATCGGAGCAAAAGAAAACGGCGCCGCATGCACGGCGCCGTTGGCGTTCATCGCGTGGGTGCGGCCTCAGTCGTCAAGCAGGCCTGACTTGCCGCCCTTCTTGGGCGTGACCGTGGGCGCCGTCGGCTTGTTGCGGTTGGCCATGAAGCGGTCGAAGTCGTCCTGGTCCTTGGCCCGGCGCAGTTCGCGGGCATAGGTGTCGAACTCGTCGCGCATCTCGTCCAGCTTGCGGCGCTCTTCGTTGAGGCGCTCGAGTTCCTTCTCGCGCCAGTCGTCGAAGGCGACGTTGCCGGTCTGGGCGCTGGCCCGGTAGGAAGCCCGGCGGCAGCCGGCGAAGACGCCGTCGGTCGCACGGTTTACATCGCGCTTGAAACCGTCAAGCCGGTCGCCCCAGATGATGTAGGCAAGCATGGCGAGGCCGAGCGGCCAGAACACCATGAAGCCGATCACCATCAATGCGATGGTCGCCGGCGTCCAGGCCGGACGGATCAGTGCAGTCGTGTTCATCTGTCTCCCGTTCCTTCTATCGGTGGCAGCCAGGTCGGCTGCTTGGAATCGAGATGGGAAGACAAAAATGGCGATTCAAGACGGTGACGGGCAAAACCGGACAAGGCCTTGCGAATCCTAGCCCTTTTTCAGGTTTTCCAGCACCAGAACGACCAATCCGGCAACCAGCCCCCAGAAAGCCGAGCCGACACCGAGCAGCGTCAGCCCCGAGGCGGTGACGACGAAAGCCGTCGTCGCGGCCATGCGATGGTGCTCGTCCTTGAGCGCGATCGCCAGCGCATTGGCCAGCGAGGCCATCAGCGCCAGCCCCGCCACCAGCACGATCAGGCTCGGCGGCAGCACCGCGAAGATCGCCACCAGCGAGGCGCCGAAGGCGGCGAAGACGACATAGGCCAGCGCATAGTACGGTCCCGTCTTCCAGCGCTCCTTCATGTCGGGATGCACGTCCGGGCCGGTGCATATCGCCGCCGAGATTGCCGCGAGATTGGTGGTCGAGGCGCCGAACGGCGCAGACAGCACCGAGAACAGCCCGGTCACCCCGATCAGCGGGCCGGGCTCGGGGTGGTAGCCGGCGGCGCGCAGCACGGCGAGGCCGGAAAGATTCTGCGAAGCCATGGTGACGAGGTAGAGCGGCACGGCCAGGCCGATGATGGCGGTGGCGGTGAACTCGGGCGCGATTAGCGTCAGGGTCGACAGTTCAGGTGCCGGCAGCCCGCCGACGCGGCCGGTGAGGAACGCCGCCAACCCGCCGCCGACCAGCACCACCAGAACCGACAGCGCCGGATTGTAGAGCCTGATCAGGAAAAACGCGGCAATCAGCGGCAGGATCAGCCATGGGTCGGACGGCACTGTCTTTGCCGCATTGATGGCGAAGGTCACGACGATGCCGGCCAGCATGGCAGAAGCAACTGAGGCCGGGATGCGCGAGATCAGCTGCGTCAGCGGCTTGATCAGTCCGGTCAGCACCAGAAGCACGCCGGTGACGAGAAAGGCGCCGACCGCCTCGCCGATGGTGAAGCCGCTGCTCGCCGCGATCAGTGCCGCACCCGGCGTCGACCAGGCGGTGATGACAGGCATCTTCGTCCGCCACGACAGCCATGCGGTCTCCAGCGCCATGGCAAGGCAGATGGCGGTCACCCAACTCGCCGTCTGCACCTGCGTCGCGCCGACGGCGTCGGCGGCGGCGATGATGATCGCCAGCGTGCCGCCGAAGCCGACGATGGCCGCAACGAAGGCCGAGATCGGGATCGAGATGCGCATGCGCTCAGCCCACCCGGCTAATCATTTCGCTGACCGCGCGGGTCAACAGATCGAGGTCTTCGGGCCGTGACAGCCGGTGGTCGCCGTTGGGCACCAGCGACAGCGTCGCATCGTCGGCGGGCAGAAGACTCATAAGCTTCAGCGCGTGGCTGTGTGGCACGTCGGGATCGGCAAGGCCCTGAATGATGTGGACGGGGCAATGGGTGTGGATCGGTCCGGTCATGACCAGGTTTTGGCGGCCGTCCTCGATCAGGGCGCGGGTATAGATGTAGGGCTCCGGCGAATACTCCGACGGCTCCTCGAAATAGCCCTTCTCGGCGAGGTCTTTCCGCTGCGCCTCGGTCAGCGCCGGTTCGACCAGCTCTGCGGTGAAGTCGGGCGCCGGTGCCAGAAGCACGAGGCCGGCGACGCGGTCGCCCTCGCCTGCCTTGTTGAGTTCGTCGTTCATCCTGAGCGCAATCCAGGCGCCCATCGACGAGCCGACCAGCATCTGCGGCCCCTTGGTGAACTTTCGAAAGACGGCGAGGCTCTCGGCTAGCCATCTCGAGATCGTGCCGTCGGCAAAGGCGCCGCCGCTTTCGCCGTGGCCGGAATAGTCGTGGCGCAGGAAGGCGCGCCCCTCGCCCGCGGCCCAGGTGGCCAGCGTCTCCGCCTTGGTTCCCAGCATGTCCGATTTGTAGCCGCCAAGCCAGACAACGCCGGGTGCTGCGCCGTCCTGATACCTTACGGCGATGCGGGTGTTGTCGACCTCGATGAAGTCCGGTGTGCTGGCAGTCATGTCAAATCCCCTCGGCACGGACTTGTGGCACAGCCGGCCCGGTGCGGAAAGTGCCGCAAGAATCGTTCTTTTGGGGCAGTTCGCATGTGCGGAAGCAGGTGATTTGTTGCGAGTGCTGTGTTATTGACTTCGCCCGCGCGCTCCCCACATTGGCGCGTCCGCAAACATGACAACGTCAATGGCTCGAGGAGACAACGACCATTCGCAGACCTTTTAAAGCAGCCGCACCCACCAAGGACGGCCCGCGCGCTAACCGTGACATCCGGGTTCCCCGGGTCCAGCTGATCGACGTCGACGGTTCCAACCGTGGCGATGTTTCCATCAACGACGCACTCCTGGCCGCCGAAGAGGCAGGCCTCGATCTCGTAGAAATTTCCCCCAACGCCCAGCCGCCCGTCGTCAAGATTCTTGACCTCGGCAAGCTGAAATACGCCAACCAGAAGAAGGCGGCCGAGGCGCGCAAGAACCAGAAGGTCATCGAGATCAAAGAGATCAAGATGCGCCCGAACATCGACGACCACGACTACGAGACCAAGATGAAGGCGGTTCGCCGCTTCTTCGAGGAAGGCGACAAGGTCAAGCTGACGCTCAGGTTCCGTGGCCGCGAGATGGCGCATATGGAACTCGGCATGCAGCTCCTCAACAAGGTCCGTGAGGAAACTGCCGCCATCGCCAAGGTCGAGGCCGAGCCCAAGCTCGAAGGCCGCCAGATGATGATGGTGCTCGCGCCGCGCTGACGCCTGGTGCGAGAGCCGCCCAAAAATCGACACAGATTTTCGGGGTTCTCGGCGCGACTGACACTGCCGGAGCGTTTCTGCGCGTCCGAAAGGACGCGCAGCGCTCCGCGGGTTCCGGCAGCCCTGCCGGAACGAGGCCATTTCTCCTGCAAGGCGCCGAGCGACAAACTCGCCACAAGCGAGCGGCTGGCGAGTGGAAAGCAATGAGCGAGCCGGAATACAAGGGCCTGGGCAGCTACCAGCACAGGCGCCGCATCGTGCTTGCCGCGTTGATCGTGGCGCTGTTCGCGGCGTTGCTGTTCGGCCAGTCCTCCTTCCCGCCCGACACGACGATCCATGAAGTCGTCGAAATGGCCGGCATCCTGATGATCTTCCTCGGCATCGTCGGCAGGCTCTGGTGCACGCTCTACATCGGGGGGCGCAAGTCGGGCGAGATCGTTACCGGCGGACCTTATTCGATGACCCGCAATCCGCTCTATGTCTTCTCGACGCTGGCTGCCGCCGGCGTCGGCGCGCAGATGGGCTCGATCGTCGTCAGCATTGGCTTTGCGCTCATGTGTGCCCTTGCCTTCCACGTCGTCATCCTGCGCGAGGAAAAGCACCTCGGACACCTCTTCGGCCCCGAATACGCCGCCTATGTCGCCCGGGTTCCGCGTTTCGTTCCCGACATCTCCCTATACAAGGAGGGCGACACCGGCCGCTTCAAGCCGAAGCTGTTGCTGAACACGTTACTCGACGGTCTCGTCTTTTTGGTGGCCCTTCCTGTGTTCGAGCTGATCGACCACGCCCAGGTCACCGGCGCTCTGCCGGTGCTGTTCCGCCTCCCCTGAGGCCGCGGATTCATTGCTCTTGCGCCCCTTTCAGGGTGTTGCACTGCGCCAAACTTCCGCGTATATAGCCGCGTCCCAGAACCGCCCGGCAGGGCATGCCGTGGCGGTTTCATTTGCTTTTCGGGCTTTGGTCGGCCTGAAAACAACAACATGAAGGGATTTCGACAGCGCTTTCGGGTGCAACGGGATCCTGAAGAACGGAGTAGCAAAATGCCCAAGATGAAGACCAAATCCGCTGCCAAGAAGCGGTTCAAGATCACCGCGACCGGCAAGGTCCTGGCGGCTGCCGCCGGCAAGCGCCATGGCATGATCAAGCGTTCCAACAAGTTCATTCGCGATGCCCGTGGCACGATGGTTCTGGCTGAACCGGACGGCAAGAAGGTCATCAAGAATTTTCTGCCGAACGGCCTCTGAGCACTCGGCCTGGATAGCGTTTTAAGGAGATCATGACATGGCACGTGTAAAAAGGGGCGTAACCGCCCACGCCAAGCACAAGAAGGTTCTGCAGGCTGCCAAGGGCTTCTACGGCCGCCGCAAGAACACCATCCGCATTGCCAAGCAGGCGGTGGAAAAGTCGAAGCAGTATGCTTACCGCGACCGCAAGAACCGCAAGCGCAACTTCCGCGCCCTGTGGGTCCAGCGCATCAACGCCGCGGTTCGCGAGCACGGCCTGACCTACGGCCGCTTCATCGACGGCCTGAACAAGGCCAACATCGAGATCGATCGCAAGATCCTCTCCGACATGGCCATCCATGAGCCGCAGGCATTCGCCGCGCTCGTGGCCAAGGCCAAGGTTGCTCTTGAGTACCTCAAGAACACCACCCCGAATGCTTTTGAAAGCGCTGTTGCTTAACCAGCGCCTTCCCAAGCATCACTGACTTGATTTGGGAAACCCGCGCTGGCACGGCTGGCGCGGGTTTTTCTTTGCAGCAACGAAGGGCCGCTAGGGCCGCAACGGAACTGGACCATGAGCGATCTTGAAACTCTCGAACAGTCGCTGCTGAGCGACATCGCTTCCGCCGCCGACGAGCAGGCGATCGAGGCGGTGCGCGTCGCAGCCCTCGGCAAGAAGGGCTCGGTCTCGGAGATGCTGAAGACCCTCGGCGCGATGAGCGCCGAAGAGCGCCAGACCAAGGGCCCGGCGATCAACGGCCTCAAGAACCGCGTCACCGATGCGCTGTCCGCCCGCAAGACCGAACTGCGCGACGTTGCCATCAATGCACGCCTGATCGCCGAAAAGGTCGACGTCACCTTGCCGGTGCGCCAGTCGCCAGCCGAGCGCGGCCGTATCCACCCGATCAGCCAGGTCATCGACGAGATCGCTGCGATCTTCGGCGATCTCGGCTTCGCCATCGCCGAAGGTCCCGATGTCGAGACCGACCACTACAATTTCACCGCGCTGAACTTCCCCGAGGGGCATCCGGCGCGCGAGATGCACGACACCTTCTTCTTTCCGCCCGACCAGAATGGCGAGCGCAAGCTTCTGCGCACCCACACCTCGCCGGTGCAGATCCGCACCATGGAGACGCAGAAGCCGCCGATCCGCATCGTCATACCGGGCAAGACCTATCGCCAGGATTCGGACGCCACCCACTCGCCGATGTTCCATCAGGTCGAGGGCCTGGTGATCGACAAGACCGCCAACATTGCCAACATGAAGTGGGTGCTGGAGGAGTTCTGCAAGGCGTTCTTCGAGGTGCCCAGCGTCAAGATGCGCTTCCGCCCGTCCTTCTTCCCGTTCACCGAGCCGAGCCTCGAGGTCGACATCCAGTGCGACCGCTCGCGTCCCGGCGAAGTGCGCTTTGGCGAAGGCAATGACTGGATGGAGATCCTCGGCTGCGGCATGGTCCATCCGAACGTGCTGCGCCATGGCGGCCTTGATCCCGACGAATACCAGGGCTTCGCCTGGGGCATGGGCATCGATCGCATCGCCATGCTGAAATACGGCATGCCCGACCTGCGCGCCTTCTTCGACGCCGATGTCCGCTGGCTCCAGCACTACGGCTTCCGCCCGCTCGACATGCCGACCTTGTTCGGTGGCCTGAGCGCATGATCGACGCCGCCGACCGATATGCCGGTGCGGTGACCTTCGCTTTCGGCGATAGTCCCGAACTGGCTGACGAGTTGCTGGCGCTGGTGTTGTCGGGCCGCAAGACCGCGACCTGCGGTGCCTTGCGCGATTTTGGTGGCGCCGAGCCGGTGCCCGAGGTCGGCCGCCGCGATGTCGTGCTCGATGGCCAGGGCCGCCGCGCTGCGGTCATCGAGACGATATCGGTCGAGCACAAGCGCTTCGACGAGGTCGATGCCGCCTTTGCCGCCGCGGAAGGCGAGGGCGACCTGTCCTACGACTATTGGCGAGAGGCCCACGAGGCCTATTTCGCCCGCAATGGCGGTTATGCGCCTGACATGATTTTGGTTTGTGAGCGGTTCCGCCTGGTGGAAGTGCTCGACCGCAACGACACGAAACGAGTGAACCCATGAAATTCACCCTCTCCTGGCTCAAGGATCATCTCGACACCGACGCCACGCTTGACCAGATCGTCGAGCGGCTGACCTCGATCGGCCTCGAAGTCGAATCCGTCGACGACAAGGCGGCGCTCAAGCCCTTCGTCATCGCCAAGGTGCTGACGGCCGAGCGTCATCCTGACGCCGACAAGCTGCAAGTGCTGAGCGTCGACACCGGCGACGGCAAGCCGGTGCAGGTCGTCTGCGGCGCGCCCAATGCGCGCGCCGGCCTGGTCGGTGCCTTCGCCGCTCCGGGTGCCTACGTTCCCGGCATCGACGTCACGCTGTCGGTCGGCAAAATCCGCGGTGTCGAAAGCCACGGCATGATGTGCTCCGAGCGCGAGCTGCAGCTGTCGGACGAGCACAACGGCATCATCGACCTGCCGGCCGATGCGCCTGTCGGCACATCTTTTGCGTCCTATGCTCATCTCGACGACCCGATGATCGAGATCAACCTGACGCCCAACCGCCCCGACGCCACCAGCGTCCACGGCATTGCGCGCGATCTCGCGGCGTCCGGCCTCGGCACGCTCAAGGGCGGCGATGTCGCGCCGGTCGCAGGCGAAGGCGAATGCCCGGTCAAGGTGACGATCGAGGCGCCCGAGCTCTGCCCCGGCTTCGCGCTGCGCCTTGTGCGCGGCGTCAAGAACGGCCCCTCGCCCAAGTGGATGCAGCAGCGCCTGCTCGCCATCGGCCTCCGCCCCATCAACGCGCTGGTCGACATCACCAACTACGTCACCTTCGACCGCGGCCGCCCGCTGCACGTCTTCGACGCCAGGAAGGTCGCCGGCAATCTGGTCGTCCGCCGTGGCCGCGAGGGCGACAAGGTCATGGCGCTCGACGGCCGCGAATATGCCCCGACCACCGAGATGTGTGTCATCGCTGACGACAACGGCGTCGAGGCGATTGCCGGTATCATGGGCGGCGAGCATTCCGGCTGCGATGAGAACACCACCGACGTGCTGATCGAATCGGCGCTTTGGGACCCGATCACCACGGCCCGCACCGGCCGCACGCTCGGCATCATCACCGATGCGCGCTACCGCTTCGAGCGTGGCGTCGACCCCGAATTCATGGTTCCCGGCGTCGAGCTGGCGACGAAGCTGGTGCTGGAGCTCTGCGGCGGCCAGCCGACGAAGACCGATGTTGTCGGCTATGCCGGCCACAAGGCCAAGGTCGTTTCCTTGCCGCTCTCGGAGATCAAGCGCCTGACCGGCATCGAGGTGCCGAAAGCCGAAAGCCTCGATATCCTCACCCGCCTCGGCTTCGGCGTGAACGGCAGCAGCGACGTCGTCGATGTCACCGTGCCGTCCTGGCGCCCCGATGTCGACGGCAAGGCCGACCTCGTCGAAGAGGTCATGCGCATCCACGGCGTCGACAACATCGCGCCGCAGCCGCTGGGCGCCCATGACGCCGTCAACGGCAAGATCCTGACCACGCTGCAGATACGCACCCGCTCGGCGCGGCGCGCGCTCGCCGTGCGCGGCATGATGGAGGCCGTCACCTGGTCGTTCATCCCGGCGAAGCACGCCGAGCTGTTTGGCGGTGGCCAGCAAAGCCTCAAGCTGTCGAACCCGATTGCAGCCGACATGTCCGACATGCGGCCTTCGCTGCTGCCGGGCCTGATCGCTGCCGCCCAGCGTAATGCCGACCGCGGTCTGGGCGACGTCGCCCTGTTCGAGGTCTCCGGCACCTATGAAAACGACACCGCCGAAGGCCAGCGCCGCGTCGCTGCCGGCGTCCGCCGCGGCACCGCCAAGCTCGAAGGCTCGGGCCGTAGCTGGTCGGGCAATGCGGGCAATGTCGGCGTGTTCGACGCCAAGGCCGATGCCATCGCCGCGCTCGAAGCCTGCGGCGCGCCCGTCGACCGGCTGCAGATCGAAACCGGCGCGCCTGAGTGGTACCACCCTGGCCGTTCCGGCGTCATCAAGCTCGGCCCCAAGGTCGTGCTCGGCACCTTCGGCGAGTTCCATCCGAGGACGCTCGAAGGCCTCGACGTGTCGGGCCCGCTCTGCGGCTTCGAGGTCTACGTCGACGCCGTGCCCGAACCGAAGGCCAAGCCGACCAAGACCAAGCCGAGGCTCGATCTGTCGGCCTTCCAGGCGGTCAAGCGCGACTTCGCCTTTGTCGTCGACAAGGCCGTCGAGGCCGGCACCCTGACCCGCGCGGCACTCGCTGCCGACAAGAAGCTGATCACTGCTGTGTCGGTGTTCGACATCTTCGAAGGCGCGTCGCTCGGCGAAGGCAAGAAGTCGGTCGCCATCGAGGTGTCGATCCAGCCGGTCGAAAAGACGCTGACCGACCAGGATTTCGAGGCGCTCGCAGCCAGGATCGTCGAGAACGTCAAGAAGCAGACCGGCGGCGCGCTCCGCAGCTGACCTCCGGGTAGCCAAATACGAACAAAAGGCCGGGCCTCGCGCCCGGCCTTTCTCGTTGCCGGGAAACATTCGCCCCTCCCGCACGTTGAAGCCAGCGATGCTGCGCAACACGACAACCCGCTACGGCTGGGCCGCCATCATCCTTCATTGGCTGATCGGGCTGATCTTCATCGGCCAGTTCGCGCTGGGCTGGACGATGGTCCGCATCGCCAGCCAGCGCACCGCCTTCGAGCTGATCCAGCTGCACAAATCCTTCGGCTTCCTGCTGCTCGGGCTGGTGTTGATCCGCATCGGCTGGCGGCTCGCCAATCTGAGTCCGGAACTGCCCGAAGAGGTCGGGCCGCTGGAGCGCGCCGCGGCGCCTGCCGTCCATCTCCTGCTCTATGCGGCGCAGCTTGTGGTGCCGTTGTCGGGTTGGGTGCTGGTTTCCGTCTCGGTGCTCGAAATCCCATCCGTTCCGTTCAATCTCTTCGTCATGCCGCATCTGCCGCTCGGCGTCTCCGAGCAGGCCGAGGACTTCTGGATCTTCGGTCACAAATGGCTTGCCTATGCCGCCATCGCATTGGTCGTGTTGCATATTCTCGCGGCGTTCAGGCATCATTTCTGGCTGCGCGATGTCGTGTTGGTCAGGATGATTTCGCCCTTTATCGCAAGACGGGCGCGAAAGCCGGAATAGCAGCCTAGGCCGATTCGTTGGTCTCGGTGCGCGGCTCATATGGGCCGTGCCCTCAGGGAGTATGGTGACATGTCTTTGCGTGTTCTTGGCGTAGCAGCCCTCGTTGCCTTCGGCCTGGTCGACAGCACCGCCTCGGCGGTGGCGCTGTCGGATGCCGCCGGCCGGTATGCCATTTCCAACAACGGTTCGAGCATCCGCTTTGCCATCGGCAAGATCGGCGGCGGCGGGCTGAACGGCGCCTTTGGCCAGTTCAAGGGCACGATCCGCATCGATGGCGGCGATATCGGCCGTTCGCGCGTCGACCTGACCATCTTCCCCGACAGCGTCGGCACCGGCCAGGGCCGCATCGATGCCTTCCTGAAGTCGGACGCTGTCTTCGACGTCGCCAATTCGCGCCAGATCACCTTCCGCTCGACGTCGGTGCAGCGCACCGGCGACAATTCGGCCGTCATCACCGGACAACTGACGGCGCGCGGCCACACCTTCTCCGAAAAGTTCGCCGTCGAGCTGCAGGGCATGAAGGGTGGGCAGATCCGCTTTCATGTCAGCGGCAAGGTGTTCCGGTCGCGCTACCAGATGGATGTCGGCACGCCGATCTATTCCAACATCGTCGCCTTCGACATGGAGTTCAGCGGCCGCCGCGGCTGAGCGCCGCCGCCTGAAACCTCTGGCATTTCGCTGCTGCTTCCGCCAAGCTCGGCCACGCGGCCGGGCTGGCGCGCAGTCCATTTCGGGAGAGGTCAGATGTTTCGCTGGGGCGTACTTTCGACAGCCAAGATCGGCCGCGAGCAGCTGCTGCCGGCGATCGCCGATTCCACCAACGGCGTGGTCGCTGCGATCGCCAGCCGCGATGTCGCCAGGGCCCGCGCGCTGGCCGACCGTTTCGGCGCACCCCATGCCTTCGGCTCCTATGACGAGCTGCTCGCTTCGGACGCAGTCGACGGCGTCTACATTCCGCTGCCGACCTCTCAGCATCTCGAATGGGCGGCGAAGGCCGCCGAGGCCGGCAAGCATGTGCTGGTCGAAAAGCCGCTGGCGCTGAACGCGGCCGACATCGCGCCGCTGATCGAGATCCGCAACCGCAACAAGGTCATCGTCTCCGAAGCCTTCATGGTCACCTACCATCCGCAATGGCTCAAGGTGCGCGACCTGATCGCGTCGGGCGCCATCGGCAAGCTCAGGCATGTCCAGGGCGCGTTTTCCTATTTCAACGTCGACCCCAACAACATGCGCAACCAGCTCGACCTTGGCGGCGGCGCCTTGCCCGACATCGGGGTCTATCCGACCGTGTCGACGCGGTTTTCGACCGGCAAGGAGCCGCTGCGCGTCCAGGCCAGCATCGAGCGCGACCCGAAATTCGGTACCGATATCTATTCCAGCGTACGCGCCGACTTCGGCGGGTTCGAGCTGTCCTTCTACCTCTCGACCCAGCTCGCCAACCGCCAGCTGATGGTCTTCCATGGCGACAAGGGCTTCATCGAGGTGCGCTCGCCCTTCAATGCCGGGCTTTACGAGCAGGAGCGCGTCGAGCTGCACAATGCCGGCCACAATGAAACGACGGTGTTCCATTTCTCCGGCGCCAAGCAGTACCGGCTGGAGGTCGAGGCCTTCGTGCGCGCAGCACAAGGCGGTTCCGACCATGTCTTTTCGCTGGAGGAGTCGGTGCTCAACCAGAAGGTCATCGACGCCATCTTCCGCGCCGGCGAGCATGACGGCTGGGAGGCTGTGTAGTCACCGGATCCGGCATGCTTGGCGAGATGTGACCAAGGGCAGGCCGTGTGCTAGGGAGCACGGCATGACCTGTTCGACGAGCTTTTGGCGATGATTCCCTGGACCGTACTCGATACCGCGAAGATTCCCGGTGGTGGCGAACTGCGCCTCAAGCAGCGCGGCACCGAGTTCTCGATCATGCTCGGCAGCAACGAGCTGATGAACAGCCGCCTGAGTGGCTCCGAGGAAGCGCTGGCGAAACTGGCCTGCGACCGCATCGGCGGCCGTTCGAAGCCGACGATCCTGATCGGCGGGCTCGGCATGGGCTTCACCCTGCGCGCCGCGCTCGCCTTGCTCGGCAGGGACGCCCGCATCGTCGTCGCCGAACTGGTGCCCGAGGTGATCGCCTGGGCGCGCGGGCCGATGGCCGAGGTATTCGGCGGCTGCCTCGACGACCCGCGCGTCGAGATCCTGGAGGGCGATGTCGGTCGCCTGATCCGCGATGGCGCCGGTGCGTATGATGCCATCCTGCTCGATGTCGACAACGGCCCCGAAGGCCTGTCGCGCGACGCCAATGACAGCCTCTACAACTATGCCGGCCTGCATGCGGCGAAGACCGCGCTGAAGCCGGGCGGCGTGCTGACGGTCTGGTCGCAAGGGCCGGACAAGTCGTTTTCGCGGCGCTTGCATGAGAGCGGTTTCGTCGTCGACGAGGTCAAGGTTCGGGCCAGCACCAGGGGCGGCGGGGCCCGCCATGTCGTCTGGGTCGCCGCCAGTGGCGGAGTGCCCAAGGCGAAGGGCCGGAGGTAGGGCTTCCCTTCTCCCTTGTGGGAGAAGGTGCCCCGAAGGGGCGGATGAGGGGGTGCTGGACGGAGTGCCACACTTCCGAACCTCCCGACGACATCCATTTCTCCACCCTCTCACTCCTTCCAACACCCCTCATCCGACCTCGCTGCGCTCGGCCACCTTCTCCCACAAGGGGAGAAGGCAAGTGCTCGCCTTGCCACGCCCCGTTGCCGGTCTGGCCATTGTCATCCTTCGACAAGCTCAGGATGAGGTAGTTCGGGAAGCGGGGCGCGAGGCCGTGCCTTCCGATAGTAATTATGTGGCGCGACGTTCGCGCCCCGCCCGGTTGCTTGCCCCGCTCAGTCGCCTCGGCTTTCACCGCCAGCCGCCGCAAGGCCCGGACTTGGGGGCTCATCACCCAGCAGGAGATCCGACCTCCTGCCAGCCCGGCACCGGCGCTTCCCCCCGCTGCCCGGTGCGCACCGGGGTCCCGTGGAAGATCGCGAGGAGAATGATACGGGCGGTGGAGAGGGGTGTGGAAAAGCGGGAGCGGCTATCCACGCGGGTTGCTGACAGATGGTGACAGCCAATCGCGACTGAGGAGATGTTGCAAGACTTCCCGCGTGGCGATTAATGTTCAAAAAACGCAAAAACGGTGGAAATTCTCTCCCCTGCCTCCGGCACCAAAATCACCACCACACCCCGCCTCGCGTCACCCGGATGCGCGGGCGCCCGCCATCGGGCGGGTTGATCGATATGTCGCTGGCCGGCCGGGTGTCGTCGGCGAAGTCGGTATTGGCGGCGTTGATGAAGCCGCGGGCGCCATGCGGCAGGTAGGTGCCGGGATGCGCACGGATCTTCGGGATCATCGAGGGCCGTGGCGCGCGCGGCAGGTCCGGTGCGCCGGCGACGGTAAGTTCATCGGCGACCTCCGCCCTCTTCAGCGCCCGCAGCCGGGCGACGCGGTCGGCGGTCAGTGGGTGGCTGCGCAGAACCGAAGGGTCGGGAATGCGGCCGCTGGGCAGGATGATGTTTTCCCACAGCTTGCCTTGCGCGCGTTCGAGCTTGGTCAGCGCCGAGGCCAGCCCATCGGGATCGCCGGTCAAAACCGCGGCGCCAAGGTCGGCATCGAATTCGCGGGTGCGCGACAGCGCCATCTGCAGCAGGCCGCCGACGGTGGGGGCTGCCAGCAGCACCAGCACCGCCAGCCACGGAACCTGGGCGCGGAAACCGCCGGCAAAGCCGAACAGGTTGAAGAACAGCGAAAACAGGCCGACCGTCGACATGAACGAGGTGAAGCGCGACACCATGTCGGCAAAGGCCATCACCTTCACGTCTTCATGGGCGATGTGGCTGATCTCATGGGCCAGGACGCCGGCCAGCTCGCGCGGGGTGAGGTTGCGGGCGAGCGCGTCGGTGACGGCGATGGCCGCATCGTCGCGGCGGCCGACGGCAAACGCGTTCATCATCTTGGACGGGATGACGTAGAGCTTGGGGACTGCCGGTAGCTCGGCCCGTCGGGCGAGCTCTTCGACGATGCGGAAGCCGGCGGGAAAGTCGGCGGCGCCGACCTGACGCGCCTTGTACATCGACAGCACCATCTGCGGGCTGATGCGCCGCACCGCCCACATCGAGACGGCACCGAAGATCAGCGCATAAAGCAGGCCGGTGCTGCCGGCGAAGGCCCATGCCGTGATGCCGAGCAGCAGCAGGCTGCCGGCCCCGAGCAGCCAGGTTTGCAGCATATTCAGCGTGCGGTTGCGCCGATGCTCGAATAGGTTGATGGAATGCGGTTCGCTCATACCCCAAATATGAGCTTGCCACAGGCTTTTGCCGAGTCCCGGCGCATGAAATTTGCAGAACGCTTGCGCTGCCAGAAGCCTGTTCTTATATACGCCGCAACACCGCTTCGGCCCGGAAAACCGGTATCCGGAGCGGCATTCTGAGTGAACAGGGGCTTTCGTCGGAACGCCTTTATGGGTCCAGAGAGCCTGCTTAGCGGAGAGAAGACTTTAAAATGGCAAAAGTTATCGGCATCGACCTGGGAACGACCAATTCCTGCGTCGCCGTCATGGACGGCAAGGACGCGAAAGTCATCGAGAACGCGGAAGGCGCGCGCACGACCCCTTCCATCGTCGCCTTCAGCGGTGACGGCGAGCGTCTCGTCGGCCAGCCGGCGAAGCGCCAGGCGGTCACCAATCCTGAAAACACCGTCTTTGCGGTCAAGCGCCTGATCGGCCGCCGCTATGACGATCCGGTCACTGCGAAGGACAAGAAGCTTGTCCCCTACGAGATCGTCAATGGCGACAATGGCGACGCCTGGGTCGAGGCCGGCGGCAAGAAGCAGTCGCCCAGCCAGATCTCGGCAATGATCCTGCAGAAGATGAAGGAAACGGCGGAAGCCTATCTCGGCGAGAAGGTCGAAAAGGCCGTCATCACCGTTCCGGCCTATTTCAACGACGCCCAGCGCCAGGCCACCAAGGACGCCGGCAAGATCGCCGGCCTCGAAGTGCTGCGCATCATCAACGAGCCGACCGCAGCAGCGCTGGCCTATGGTCTCGACAAGACCGAAGGCAAGACCATTGCGGTCTATGACCTTGGCGGCGGCACCTTCGATATCTCGGTTCTCGAAATCGGCGACGGCGTGTTCGAGGTCAAGTCGACCAACGGCGACACCTTCCTCGGTGGCGAAGACTTCGACATGCGCCTGGTCGAGTACCTGGCGGCCGAGTTCAAGAAGGAACAGGGCATCGACCTGAAGAACGACAAGCTGGCCCTGCAGCGCCTCAAGGAAGCTGCTGAAAAGGCCAAGATCGAGCTGTCGTCGACGACCCAGACCGAAATCAACCTGCCCTTCATCACCGCTGACGCGACCGGTCCCAAGCACCTGACGCTGAAGCTGTCGCGCGCCAAGTTCGAGCAGCTGGTCGACGACCTCGTCCAGCGCACGATCGAGCCGTGCAAGGCTGCGCTCAAGGATGCCGGCCTCAAGGCTGGCGAGATCGACGAAGTGGTCCTGGTCGGCGGCATGACCCGCATGCCCAAGATCCAGGAGATCGTGAAGCAGTTCTTCGGCAAGGAGCCGCACAAGGGCGTCAACCCCGATGAGGTGGTTGCTCTTGGTGCCGCCATCCAGGCCGGCGTGCTGCAGGGCGACGTCAAGGACGTGCTGCTGCTCGACGTGACCCCGCTGTCGCTCGGCATCGAGACGCTGGGTGGCGTGTTCACCCGCCTGATCGAGCGCAACACCACGATCCCGACCAAGAAGAGCCAGGTCTTCTCGACGGCTGAGGATTCTCAGTCGGCGGTGACCATCCGCGTCTTCCAGGGCGAGCGTGAAATGGCGCAGGACAACAAGATGCTCGGCCAGTTCGACCTCGTTGGCATTCCGCCCGCACCGCGCGGCGTGCCGCAGATCGAAGTGACCTTCGACATCGACGCCAACGGCATCGTCAACGTCTCGGCCAAGGACAAGGGCACCGGCAAGGAACACCAGATCCGCATCCAGGCATCTGGCGGCCTGTCGGACGCCGACATCGACAAGATGGTCAAGGACGCCGAGGTGAATGCCGACGCCGACAAGAAGCGCCGTGCGCTGGTCGAGGCACGCAACCAGGCCGAAAGCCTGCTGAACAGCAGCGAAAAGTCGCTCAAGGACTATGGCGACAAGGTCACCGAGGCCGACCGCACCGCGATTTCCGATGCGATCACGGCCCTCAGGACCGCCACCGAAAGCGACGACGTCGAGGCGATCAATGCCAAGTCGCAGACGCTTGCCGAAGCTTCGATGAAGCTCGGCCAGGCGATGTACGAGGCGTCGCAGAAGGAAGCGGCTGAATCCGATGCCGCGGCTGACGCGGCCAAGGACAGCGACGTCGTCGACGCCGATTTCGAGGAAATCGACGACAACGACGACAAGAAGAAGTCGGCTTAAGTGCCCATTTCGAGGCTCTGACAAGAAAGCCCGGCGGTTTGGCCGGGCTTTTTTGCAACCTGAAGCGAAAAAGTGCGGCGAAAGCCGCTCAAACTCTGGCATCGCGGCCTCAGGCTCACTAAATCGAAGCCTGTCGCCAGAACACCGGCAAACAATGCCACAAGACATTGGGCAACCGGCAGCGGGAAGATATGAAAGCTGATTTCTACGAAACGCTGGGCGTCCAGAAGGGCGCTGACGAGAAGGAGCTGAAGTCGGCCTTCCGCAAGCTCGCCATGCAGTTCCATCCCGACCGCAATCCCGGCGACGATGCCTGCGAGCACAAGTTCAAGGAAATCAACGAAGCCTACGAGACGCTGAAGGACCCGCAGAAGCGCGCCGCCTATGATCGCTTCGGCCACGCCGCCTTCGAGAATGGCGGCATGGGCAATGGCGGCGGTGGCGGTTTCGGTTCGGGCGGCTTTGCCGACATCTTCGAGGACATCTTCGGCGACATGATGGGCGGCGGCCGGCGTCGCTCCTCAAACGGTCGCGAGCGCGGCGCCGACCTGCGCTACAACATGGAGATCACGCTCGAGGAGGCCTTTGCCGGCAAGACTGCGCAAATCCGCGTGCCGACGTCGATCCTGTGCACCGAATGCGCCGGCTCGGGCGCCAAGCCGGGCACCCAGCCGGTAACCTGCTCGATGTGCGCCGGCCATGGCAAGGTGCGCGCCAGCCAGGGCTTCTTCTCGATCGAACGCACCTGCCCGCAGTGCCAGGGCCGCGGCCAGACCATCAAGGACCCGTGCGGCAAGTGCGCCGGCCAGGGCCGCGTCACCGAAGAGCGTTCGCTGTCGGTCAATATTCCCTCGGGCATCGAGGACGGCACCCGAATCCGTCTTGCCAATGAGGGCGAAGCCGGCCTGCGCGGCGGCCCGTCGGGCGACCTCTACATCTTCCTGTCGGTCAAGCCGCATGAGTTCTTCCAGCGCGACGGCGCCGACCTCTATTGCAAGGTGCCGATCTCGATGACCACGGCCGCCCTGGGCGGCTCGTTCGAGGTGGCGACGCTCGACGGCACCCAGACGCGGGTGAAGGTGCCTGAAGGCACCCAGAACGGCCGCCAGTTCCGGCTCAAGGGCAAGGGCATGCCGATTTTGCGCCAGCCGCAGATCGGCGATCTCTACATCCAGACAGCGGTCGAGACACCGCAGAGCCTGACGCGGCGCCAGCGCGAACTGCTCGAAGAATTCGAAAAGCTGTCCTCGACCGAGAATTCGCCGCAATCGAGCGGCTTCTTCTCGCGCATGAAGGACTTTTTCGAGTCCTTCGGGGACAAGTGAGAATTGTTTCTGCCGTAACGTAAATTGAGCCAGCTTTCCGCTTGCCTTGAGCCACTTTGCTGTTATTTCTCCGGCAGCAGGGGTGAGGAGATCAAAGTGATGCCACGCGGTTCCGGATTGCGCAAAACCCTTGCGGCCAAGTTCGACGACGAGTTGAAGTTCTTCAAGGGCTGGATCGACAAGCCGAAAGCCGTAGGCTCGATCGTGCCGACGAGCTCGTTCACCGCAAAGCGCATGGCCTCGGTCATCGACACCAAATCGGGCCTGCCGGTCCTCGAAGTCGGTCCCGGCACCGGCGTCATCACCAAGGCGATCCTGGCCCACGGCGTGAAGCCGGAAGACCTCTACACGGTCGAATACTCCGCCGATTTCGTCCAGCACCTGCGCCGCAACTTTCCCGGCGTCAACGTCATCGAGGGCGACGCCTTCGCGCTTGACGCCACGCTTGGCGACAAGAGCGGGCTGGTTTTCGATAGCGTCATCTCGGGCGTGCCGCTGCTCAACTTCCCAGTTGCCAGCCGCGTCGCCTATCTCGAAGGCCTGCTCAAGCGCATTCCCGCCGGCCGGCCGGTGATCCAGCTCACCTACGGGCCGAAGTCGCCGATCCCGCCGGGACTGGGCAACTACACGGTCGAGCATTTCGATTTCGTCATCCGCAACATTCCGCCGACGCAGCTCTGGGTCTATCGCCGCGGCAAGCACTGACCTTGCCTTTCCGGCGCAAATCCGGGTCGAAAACCGCTTCACGTTTGCCCGATTTGCTCTATACCCGCAGCCATGAGACTGAGCGCGCGCCTGGACACGCGCAGCAGGATGGTTGATGCCGATAATCCCCAGGATCCTCGTCTTCGCCGGTTCGACCAGGACAGGCGCCTATAGCGGCCGGACTGCCGACTGCGCCCAGAAGGAACTGGCGCTGCAGGGCGCCGACGTGACCCGCATCTCGCTGGCCGACTATGAGCTGCCGTTGATGAACGAGGATCTCGAGGAGCACGAAGGCGTACCCGAAAACGCCGTGAAGCTTGCCCGCCTGATCGACATGCATGACGCGGTGCTGATCGCCACGCCTGAATATAACGGCTCGATGCCGCCGCTGCTCAAGAACGCCATCGACTGGGTCAGCCGTGTCAGCCGCGACGGCACCACGCGGCTTCGGCCCTACCCCGACAAGCTGGTGGCCATCTGCTCTTCGTCCGACGGCCATTTCGCCGGCATCCGCAGCGCCACCCATCTGCGTGCCGTGCTGTCGCACATCCAGATGGACGTGATCTCGCCGCAGGTTTCGGTGCCGCATGGCGGCCAGGCCTTCGACGAGAACGGCGATTTCCGCGAAGAACGCCTGCGCAAGGGCATGGAGCGGCTGTGCCGCGAACTGATCCAGCGGGCGATACTGCTGTCAACGAGGACCGAGCCATGAAGATCGAAGCAATGCGTGACCGGCTGATCGTCGGGCTCGACGTGCCCAGTGTGAAGGACGCCGAACAGGTGGTCCGCGACCTCGACGGCACCGCCACCTTCTTCAAGATCGGCTACCAGTTGGCCTTTGCCGGCGGTCTCGACTTCGCTCGAGAGCTCGCCAGCGACGGCAAGAAGGTGTTCCTCGACATGAAGCTGCTCGACATCGATAACACGGTGGCCAAGGGCGTCGAGAACATCGTCAAGATGGGCATGGCGATGCTGACGCTGCATGCTTACCCCAAGGCGATGAAGGCCGCGGTGGAGGCGGCCAGGGGCAGCGACCTGCGCCTGCTTGCGGTCACCGTGCTGACCTCGATGGACGAAAAGGACATGATCGACGCGGGCTACGAGTATGACCCGCACACGCTGGTACTGCGCCGCGCCGAACAGGCGCTCAAGGCGGGCATGGGCGGCATCGTCTGCTCGGCCAGCGAGGCGTCCGCGGTGCGTCGCATCGTCGGCCCAAACATGGCGGTCGTCACCCCCGGCATCCGCCCGGCGGGCAGCGACCATGGCGACCAGAAGCGCGTCGTTACCCCTGCCGACGCCATCCGCAACGGCTCGAGCCACCTCGTCGTCGCCCGGCCGATCGTCGGCGCGGTTGACAGGCGGGCTGCCGCCCAGGCTATCCTGGAAGAGATGGCACAGGCCTGAGCATTTTCGGGGAGGAATTGATGACCAAGGCTTACTGGATTGCACGCGTCGACGTGCGCGACCCCGAGGGTTACAAGGGCTACGTGGCTGCCGCGAAGCCGGCCTTCGAACGCTTCGGCGCCAAGTTCATCGCGCGCGGCGGCGCTCATGAAGCCGTGGAAGGCCCCGGCCGCGCCCGCAACGTCATCATCGAGTTCGCTTCGATGGAGGACGCGCGCAACTGCTATTTCTCGGCTGAGTACCAGCACGCGAAATCGATCCGCCAGCAATTCGCCGACGGCGAGATCATGCTGGTCGAGGGTGTCTGACCCCATTTGATACGCCTGACTTGCCATACCCTTCGGGCCACGGGCCCGAGGGGCCGCTTCTGCGCGGCCTGAGGGTGATTCGCGGCGTTGCTGCGGCGCACAACGTCAAGACCGGCCGATGTTGAGCCGGCGGCGGCGATGGAAACGCTTTTTCAACAGCTTGGACTAAAGGATGACCCCGTTTCGCACCAAGTCGCATATTGCATCGCAGCAGATGTTTGCTACCCTTCGCTGCATTGCATGACGGGCCTCCGGCCGGCTCGCCTCCCCGAATGGCCGTATGAGGACATCATGTTTTACCAGCTCTACGAATCGACCCACGCCGCGCTGCAGCCGGCGCGCGCCTATGCGGATGCGGTCAAGCTGTTCTATTCCAACCCGCTCAATCCGTTTTCGCACATGCCGCTCGGCCGCTCCGTGGCGGCGATGGCCGAACTGTTCGAACGCACCACCCGCCGCTATGGCAAGCCGCAGTTCGGCCTCGACAAGACGGTGGTCGACTGGCAGCCGGTGGCGGTGACCGAGAGGGTCGCCTGGTCGCGGCCGTTCTGCAACCTGATCCGTTTCGAACGCGACCTGCCCGCGGGCCGCCGTCCCGACCCCAAGCTGCTGATCGTCGCGCCGATGTCGGGCCACTACGCCACGCTGTTGCGCGGCACGGTCGAGGCGATGCTGCCGCATGCCGACGTCTACATCACCGACTGGACTGACGCCCGCATGGTGCCGGTGACCGAGGGCAAGTTCGACCTCGACGACTACATCGATTACGTCATCGACATGTTCCATGCGCTCGGGCCGGACACCCACGTGATGGCGGTATGCCAGCCTTCGGTTCCGGTGCTGGCGGCGGTGGCGGTGATGGAAGCGCGCGGCGATCGCTTCGTGCCTTCGAGCATGACGCTGATGGGCGGGCCGATCGACACCCGGCGCAACCCGACCGCAGTCAACGAACTCGCCGAGAAGAAGAGCATCGAGTGGTTCCGCGACAACGTCATCATGCAGGTGCCATGGCCTGCACCCGGCTTTGCCCGCGACGTCTATCCGGGCTTCCTGCAGCTGTCGGGCTTCATGACCATGAACCTCGACCGCCACATCATCGCCCACAAGGACTTCTTCATGCACCTGGTGAAGAACGACGGCGACAGCGCGGAGAAGCACCGCGACTTCTACGACGAATATCTGGCGGTGATGGACCTGACCGCCGAGTTCTATCTCCAGACGGTCGACACCGTGTTCGTGCGCCACGCCTTGCCCAAGGGCGAGATGACCCACCGCGGCCAGCCGGTCGACACCTCGGCGATCCGCAATGTCGCGCTGTTCACCGTCGAGGGCGAGAATGACGACATTTCCGGTCTCGGCCAGACCCAGGCCGCGCACGACCTGTGCAGCAACATCCCCGCGGACATGAAGGCGCACTACATGCAGCCGGCTGTCGGCCACTACGGTGTCTTCAACGGCTCGCGCTTCCGTGCCGAGATCGTGCCGCGCATCGTCGACTTCATGACCAGCTACGGCGCCTCCGCGCGCAAGCCGGCCAAGCCGCAGCTGGTCCGCAAGGCCTGATTTCAGGCCGCCAGCCGCCAACCCGTCTTATCCACAGCAAGGCCCGGCGCCAACCGCCGGGCCTTGCTGTATTGTGGCGCCGCATGGATAGGCAAGGGGCGCCCTAACCCTTTGAATCCGCACAGTGCGCATGCCGAAAGCCGTTTGCCGGCGTGTGCGCCGGCGCGGCGCGTCCTGTTGCACAATAGTCGCGGCGCAGCACCCGCGGTAACCATGTCTGCAATCTGCCGCGAGCTTTGATTGACTCCAGGCCGCCCTCGACCTTAACGTTTTATTAACGATGTAAAGGGGCGAGCGGGGCAGATGATTTCCGCAGCAGGCGTGCGGTGCGCGGCGGGGCGTGCCGGTGTGTTTTTGGGGCTGGTGGCGGGCGTTGTGCTGTCTGCCGGCACGGCCTTGGCGGCGTCGCAGCCGATGGTCACCGGCGGGCTGACCTCGCAGCCGATCGGTCACTACGATTTCTGCCGCCTCAACCCCAGGGAATGCTCGATCAAGCAGCGCGACACCGGTCCCGAGCAGATGACCGGCGCCCTGTGGCGCAAGATGGTGGCAGTCAACGTTGCCACCAACGCGGCGATCAAGCCGATGAACGATATCGACATCTACGGCCGCGACGAGGTCTGGATCTATCCGGCCAATGGTGAGGGTGACTGCGAGGACTATGTGCTCGAAAAACGCCGCATGCTGAGCCAGGAAGGCGTCTCGCTGGCGAACCTGCTGATAACCGTCGTGCGCAAGCCTGACGGCGAGGGCCATGCGGTGCTGACCGTGCGCACCTCCAAGGGCGACTTCGTGCTCGACAACCTGACGGACACCGTGCGTCAGTGGGACGAGACCGGCTATCGTTATCTCAAGCGCCAGTCGAGCGAGAACACCGGTCGATGGGTTTCGATCCGCGAAGGCCAGGCGACGATGGTCGGCTCGGTCAAGTAATAGGTCGAATACCCCTTCAGCCGCAGCGTCACCGAACCCGACGCAGCCCGGCGTGTTCTCAGCAACCGAGCCTGTCCTATCCAGGGACGACCCTTGCGCCATGCGCCAGCCGGCGGCGATCGGTGCAGGCCGGCGCCCACCTGCTCCCGCGCACCAAGCAAGTCACTTCGGGCGACGGCCCAACTCTACGCCGCCTGCGCCATGCGTTCCGAGCTGATGCGGTAGGAAATCGCCTCGGCAAGATGGATGCGGCCGACCGTGTCGCTGGCGTCGAGATCGGCCAGCGTCCGCGCCACCTTGAGGACCCGGTGATAGGCGCGGGCGGAAAAACCGAGCTTTTCGCTGGCGTCGCGCAGCAGCGCGAGCCCGGCGGCATCTGGTATGGCGATATCCTCGATCAGGCCGGCGGAGCATTGCGCATTGGTGGTGGCGCCGGTGACGCCGTGGCGTTCCAGCCGTTCGCGCTGGATCGTGCGAGCCCGGGCGACGCGGGCGGCGACATCGGCGCTCGCCTCCGCTTTGCCGGCGCGGATCAGGTCGGTGGCGGAAACCGAGGGCACCTCGATGCGCAGGTCGATGCGATCGAGCAGCGGGCCGGAGATACGTGCCTGATAGTCGGATTGGCAGCGCGTGCCGCGCAGGCATCGGTAGCCGGGCTCGCCGGCCATGCCGCAGCGGCACGGGTTCATCGCCGCGACCAGCTGGATCCGCGCCGGATAGGTGATGCGGTGGTTGACCCGGGCGATCATGCATTCGCCGGTTTCGAGCGGCTGGCGCAGCGAATCGAGCACCTGCGGCGAAAACTCGGGGAATTCGTCGAGAAACAGCACGCCGTGATGGGCGAGCGACACCTCGCCGGGCCGCGCCCGCAAGCCGCCGCCGACCATCGCCGCCATCGAGGCGGAATGGTGCGGCGCACGGAATGGCCGCCGGTCCGTGAGCTTGCCCTCGGCCAGTTCGCCGGCGACCGAGGCGATCATCGAGACTTCGAGCAACTCCTTGGGCGAAAGCGGCGGCAGGATGGAGGGCAGGCGCGCCGCCAGCATCGACTTGCCGGCCCCGGGAGGACCGACGAACAGCAGGTTGTGGCCGCCGGCCGCTGCCACCTCGAGCGCGCGCCTGGCGCTTTCCTGGCCCTTGACGTCGGCAAGATCGGCGATGCCGGTGGCCGGCGCGCGGATGCCGGCTTCGGGCCGCGAAAGCACCTGCGTGCCGCGAAAATGGTTGGCAATCGCAATCAGGCTGCGCGGCGCCAGGATGTCGATGCTGGCGCCGGCCCAGGCGGCTTCCGGCCCGCTGGCCGCCGGGCAGATCAGCCCCTTGCCCTCGGCATTGGCGCCGATGGCCGCCGGCAGCGCACCCGCAACCGCCGCGATCGTGCCGTCGAGCGACAGTTCGCCGAGCACGACATAGGCGGCGAGCGCGTCGCCCGGCAACGCACCAAGTGCTGCCATCAGGCCCAGCGCGATGGGCAGATCGTAATGGCTGCCCTCCTTGGGCAGGTCGGCGGGTGCGAGATTGACGGTGACCTTCTTGGCCGGCATCGACAGGCCCGAGGCATGCAGCGCCGCCTGCACACGTTCGCGGCTTTCGGCCACCGCCTTGTCGGGCAGGCCGACGATCTGCATGCCGACTTTCCCCGGCGCGACCATCACCTGCACGTCGACGGGAACCGCCTCGATGCCCTGGAATGCAACAGTGCGCACGCGCGAAACCATGCTGCCCCCTCCGCCCGGCCTCCCCCAAACGCACGATCAGGTCGCGGACGATTTCTTGAAAGACAAGCATAGATTGTAAATTGATGGCGATTATATCTTTGACAAACCAGTGCGTCCAAACGTAGCAATTCTCATGACGAATCGGTTACATAGGCCGGTTCTTATGAGTTGGTTTGATGACGCGAGTTCCTTGGCCGAAAGACTTTCCAGAAGCGTTTGTGAACGCGCAGTGGGCTAGTGGCGACAAACAAGTCCCCACCCTGAGCTCGCATCCGCTTTATCAGGCAGCGAAGGGCGAGCGGAATATTGAAGCTGCCATTGCGATAATCGACGATCTCTACACTCGTGAATGCGTGTTGCGGTTGGTGGATCACGTTGAAAGTTGTGGCGGTAAGCCGAAAATCATATCGCCATCATGTCAGCCCGGAGATTCAAACAACGCGTTGGCTATTGGCTACGCTCAGTGGCTGTCGCACGAATTTGATTGGGATGTTGAAACGGAAGTTTTCCAGGAAAAAACCGTTTCGAGGGACAAATCAAATACGTGGACGAGAATTGCCAATCGTTGCGCGTTTCGCGGTGAAATTGACAAGGGTGCCTCTTATGTCATAGTGGATGATGTAATTACGACTGGTGGAACCTTAGCAGACCTGCGTTCGTTCATTCACCGTAAAGGTGGCATGGTTATAGCTATGAGTGCCATTGCATCCCGCGATGGACGTCCGCAGAAAATAAGGTTGGGCGATGATACTCGAGCAGACTTGGAGCGTTTCTATGGGAACGATCTTGGAAAGTTTTGCTACGAAAATCTCGGATTTTCGCACGAGTGTTTCACAGACAGTGAAGCCCGAGCAGTTCGTGGGTGTTCAGGCTATGTCGATCTCGGAAAGAAAATATTACGAGCGCGTAACGCGTGAGATGCACGCAGAAGCGCGCGCGCTTCTGGCTGCGCGACCCAAGCGTGTCATCAGAGAAAAGCCCTAGAAAACGATAGAATCAATTCTGACAAGCGAACGCCCGATTTCATTTTTTGAGGTCGGGCGTTTTCTCTTTTGGTTCCGCTTTCGCGACCTTCTTCAACGCACGGTTAAAGGATTCCTCGGACTGGTCAGTTTCCAGTTCGCGAGCGGCTTCGCGGAACTTATCAATTTGAGGCGCCTCAACTGAAGGCGCCTTTGTCCTTTTCGGTGTCATCGTCCTCTTCGTCTTCCATTGAAAGCATCTGCTCGAACATCGCAATTTGACGGCGTAGCTTCCGCAAGCCTTTCAAATCAACATCGGCGTTGATGATAACACGACCGTCAACGATGCGGGCGTCAATCGCCGCACCGCCCTCCGGTGACGGAGGAACAACATTTGCAAATGCCCTGAGTGACCCTGGGACCGCTGATGCTGTCGTAGCCATGACCTTACCTCGCTCCGTTTCTTCTGGAGCCTTGTGCAGTGGCTCCCCTTCGTCGGGCGATTCTAAAGGGGTATCCTGACCTGCGCTAGGCTTTAAACCGGCAAACCGGATATTCTCTTTGAAGATAGCGAGAAGCGACCGGGAAGACTGATCATTGAGGTTTCGCTCAATCTTCAAATGGCTTCGCGCAACCGTGTCGGCAGGGATTCCCTCACTCCATCCGTCTTTTGTCCAAAGCACACGAAAGAGCGGAGGGTTCAACGCAAATTCAGCGATCATGTCAGCGCGGATTTCATCCCGCTCATCAAGAAAATAGCGCCTTGCAGCCCCGGTCAGCTTGAGCTTGCGTTCTGCATTCGCCCCCTCGTCTTCGAGCAAGCCGTAATACTTGAGCGCGCCAGTGGTTTGAAACCCCCCGCTACTCTTAGGGCTGTAGCCCCACAACTCAAAAGCGGTCGTGACAGCCATCGCTTTGCCGCTGCGGTCTCCATCAAAAAGCTGTTGCGCTTTTGAGAGCGCCTTTTCGAGGCTGATGAAAGGGAACCGGGTCGATGCTTCCTCTGCCATACGGAATCTCCTTGTTGAGAGATGCCTACCCCAGTTCACTTCTCTTTGCAACGGCTGGTTCTGATCGCCAGTTCTCCGGCCCTTGACCGCCGGCCCAAGAACATGCAACGTCTAGGGTGCGCGACTCACTTGCGCCACTAATACTGGGAAGCGTTGAATGAAAAGAACTGCGTAGCCCCTCGCGCTCTGGCCATTGGCGTCGGAGGGGCGGAAAAGCAAAAGGCCGCAAACCCGGTGAGACGGGGATGCGGCCCAGATGACCAGCAATCGGAAAGAGGCAGTAGCCTCGCGATCACTAGAGTTCACACCCTAGAATCGCACTTCTACCGCCTCTTTTCAAGGCCCCTCGCCTGAAAGAGGTCTGTCATGGTTTGGGTAAACCCTTACCTGCGCTTCCGCTTTGGCCGCACAGAACACGTCTGCGGACATTACCGTAGCCGGTAAATAGGCGACGGCGGCGTAGCCGCTTAGCCTGCCGATCAACCCAACTGCCGGGAAGCCTAACGGCCTCCCGGCTTTTTCTTTCGCTTTGTGTGCCGCCACAAGGGTAGTGTCAGTTGAACGGGGCGGCGGTAGTGCTCATGCCGGGAATTCATCAGGTCTGCGATAGGTGAGGCGCTTGCCTTTGGCACCCGTAAGCGCACGACCCGCGCGTTCCTGATCCTCGACACCCATGGCCGAACGGTTGCTGTAGCGGAAGTCGAATTCGGCCAGATAGCGGTGCAGATGATGTTCAGCGCAATGCTGATAGACGCCCTTCATGCCGCGCTTGAAGATCGAATAGTAGCCTTCGACGGTGTTGGTGTGGATCGCGTCGCCGTCCTCGTAGCGCACGTACTCTTCCTTCGCATGATTGACCATCTGGTGCGAAGCGAACGCGGCCAGAGCGCGCGGATACACGCGGGCTTCATCCGACATCATGTCGGTTTCCTTGGCGATGTTCTTGTTCACGATAGGCAGGATATTGCCGATGGTGGCGGCGTTGATGTGGAAGGAACGGGCGATGCCGCCGCGCTCGACAAGCGTAAGCACGGTGTTCTTGTGAGCCGCGCCAGCGGTCTGTTTCGGCACGCCCTGTAGACGGCCGATATAGGTCTCATCGACTTCAACGGTCTTGCCAGCGCCGCCCATGGGCGTGAAGTCGTCCGAGCGCATGGCTTCGCGGATACGGTGAGCGAGGAACCAAGCGGTCTTGTAGGTGCATTCCAGAACGCGGTGGAGCTGGTGGGCGCTGATGCCCTTCTTGCTGGAGCACATCAGGTGGATTGCCTGTAGCCACTTGTGTAGCGGCAGGTGGCTTTCTTCGAAGATCGTGCCCATGCGAACCGTGAACTGGCCACGGCAAGCGGCGCACTTGTAGAGGCCATGACGATCGACGCCTTCGGGGTTCTTCTTGGAAGCCTTCGTGCGGACGCCGACCAGCTTGTAGTGTTTGTCCATCGAGCCGCAGTGATGGCAGACCGGACCCTGGGGCCACAGCATCGCCTCGACATGCTCGAAAGCGGCGGCTTCGTTGTGGAAGTAGGGCTTCGACAGGATGGACATAACGGTAACTCCTTGAGTCTGTTATGCCTTATCCGGTTGGGTTTGTCAAAGATATAATCGCCAAATTGATGCAAGAACATTTAAAGAACATAGGCAGCCGTTGTTTACGCTAGCCGATACTGCCGGGCATGGCGCGCGGTGCCGGGCGCCGGATAGGGAATCTTAAATGCTTGTGTGCGAATATAAGGCGCATCAAAGAGAAGGTGATCGACCTCGCCATGCGCCACAGGCTGCCTATGCGAAAAGTCGGACGGCCGGGCGCCCTTTCGCGCCGCGGCGCGGCCAGGATCGCGGAACTCGAGGCGCGTCTGGCGGCGCAGGCGACGCTGATCCGCGAGCAGGCCGCCTCGCTTGCACACAGCCAGAAGATCTTCGACAGGTCCTCGGCAGCCGCCCGCATCGGCGTCTGGCAATGCAACCTCGCCGACCAGGCGCTGGTATGGACCGACGTCGTCTACGACATCTTTGATCTACCGCGCGGGTCGGCGCTCGAACGCCAGGAAATCGTCACGTGCTATACGCCGGAGTCGGCGGCGGAGCTCCATGTCAGACGCAGCCAGGCGATCGCGGAGCGCACCGGCTTTTGCCTGGACGCCGAGATCGTCACGGCCAAGGGCAATCGCCGCTGGATCCGCATCACCGCATGCGTCGAGTGCGAGGACGGCGTCGCCGTGCGCATCTTCGGCCTGAAGCAGGACATCACCGAAGAGAAGATACTCGCCGACCAGACGCGCTATCTCGCCGAGATCGACGTCATGACCGGGCTTGCCAATCGCAGCCAGTTCCAGTCGAAGCTGGCGGCATGGACCGAGCTGTGTGCCGAGCACCCCGCCCCCGGCGCGCTGCTTCTGCTCGACCTCGATGGCTTCAAGCAGATCAACGATACCTTCGGCCATGTCGTCGGCGACGAGTGCCTCAGAGAGGTGGGCCGGCGGCTCGAGAGCGCCTGTAGCGGCGCGCAACTCGTTTCGCGCATCGGCGGCGACGAATTTGCCGTGCTGTCGGGGCCGAACCTCGACCTGCAGGCGATTTCGGCGCTTGCGCTTGCAATCATTGAAAGGCTCGGCGAACCGATAGATCACTGCGGCACGCCGCTCAGGCTCGGCGGGTCCGTCGGTATCGCGCTGTTCGAGGCCTGCACGCCGTCGGAACTGCTGGTCAGGGCGGATACCGCGCTCTATCGGGCCAAGGCGGCGGGGCGCAACACGTTCCGCATCTTCAGGCCGGGCGATACCGCCGGCCTGCGCGGCCATCGCGCCGCGTAGGCGTTGACCGGCATCACAGGCCACCGACCAGGCTTGTTCCGGGCAAGCCATGCTGCTATTGCAGCCAAAAGATCAAAGCGAGCATTCGCGACATGAACATGGGCACAGTCGAGTCCGCAGACAGATAAGCCGCAACAACACCGAGACGTTGTTGCGGCGCGCTGCCCTCTCATTTCCCTAGACAAGCGAAGTGGCAGATCGCCGCCAGATGAAATTCATTTGAGCGATGCATTGTCATGCCCATTCGAAATTTTTCCACGTGGGGCCATTCCCTGCCCGCGGCGCTGCTGCTGATGGCGCCCTTCGACATCCTGGCCTCGCTGGCCATGGACATCTACCTGCCGGTCGTGCCGGAAATGCCCAAGATCCTCGGCACGACGCCAGACATCGTCCAGCTGACGCTGAGCCTCTACATGATCGTGCTCGGCTTGGGCCAGGTGGTGTTCGGCCCGGTCTCCGACCGGATCGGGCGCCGGCCGGTGCTGATCGGTGGCGCGGTCCTGTTTGCGGCGGCCTCGTTCCTGCTCGCTGGCACATCGTCCGCGCCGCTGTTCGTTGGCCTGCGCGTCTTGCAGGCGCTAGGCGCGTCGGCAGCGCTCGTCGCCACCTTTGTCACGGTGCGCGACGTCTATGCCGAGCGGCCGGAAGGCACCGTCATCTATGGCCTGTTCAGCGCCATGCTGGCCTGCGTGCCGGCGCTCGGCCCGATCGCCGGGGCGCTGATTGCCCAAGGTCTCGGCTGGCGGGCGATCTTCATGGGGCTCGGCATTCTTGCCGTCGGTGCCGTGCTGAATGCGCTGCTGCGCTGGCACGAGACACGGCCCGATACCGTGCGGTCGCGGCCGGCGTTCCGAAAAATCCTGAAAAGCCCGGCCTTCTGGGTCTACACGCTGGGCTTCAGCGCGGCGATGGGCGCGTTCTTCGTCTTCTTCTCGACGGCGCCGCGCGTGCTCATCGAGGGGGCCGGCTATTCCCAGCTCAGCTTCAGCATGGCCTTCGCCACGGCGGCGGTGGCGATGATCGTCACCACACGTTTCGCCAAACTGTTCGTGGCGCACTGGGGCATTGCTGGCAGCCTCGCGCGAGGAATGGCGATGCTCCTGCTCGGCTCCGGGCTGCTGGTTGTCGGGCAGCTGTTCGCTGAACCGTCGTTCCTGACCTTCGTCGTGCCGATGTGGGCGATCTCGGTCGGCATCGTCTTCGCCGGCGTGGTGACGGCAAATGGCGCACTCGAGGCGTTCGGCGATGCCGCTGGCACCGCCGTTGCGCTCTATTTCTGCGTCCAGAGCCTGATCGTCGGCCTGATCGGCACGGTGGCGGTGATCGTGCTCGGCGGCGATACGGCCTGGCCGCTCGTCGCTTACTGCACGATCATGCCGGTAGCCACCCTTGGCGGCCTCAGGCTGCTCGGGAAGCGGTAGCGAAAGATGGAGGTGGGCCGCTCAGGCCCGCTTCTTCTCCACCGCGTCCCAGAACAGCGCCGCGATGTCGGCGCCGCCGAACTTCTTGACCTCGCGGATACCGGTCGGCGAGGTCACGTTGATCTCGGTCATGTAGTCGCCGATGACGTCGATGCCGACGAGGATGAAGCCGCGTTCGCGCAACGACGGGCCGATGCGGGCGCAGATCTCGCGTTCGCGCTCGGTCAACTCGGTCTTCTCGGCGCGGCCGCCGGCATGCATGTTGGAGCGCGCGTCGTGCTCGGCAGGCACGCGGTTGATGGCGCCGACGGGCTCGCCGTCGATCAGGATGATGCGCTTGTCGCCCTTGCGCACGTCCTTGAGGTAGCGCTGGACGATGTAGGGCTCGCGGAACATCTGGCCGAACATTTCGAGCAGCGACGACAGGTTGCGGTCGGCCTCGTGCAAATGGAAGATGCCGGCGCCGCCATTGCCGTAGAGCGGCTTCACGATGATGTCGCCGAACTCCTTGCGGAAGGCGGTGACTTCAGCCGGATCCTTGGTGATCAGCGTCTCCGGCATCAGGTCGGCGAATTCGGTGACGAAGATCTTTTCGGGGCTGTTGCGCACCCAGGCCGGGTCGTTGACGACCAGCGTCTTCGGATGGATGCGCTCGAGGATGTGGGTGGTGGTGATGTAGTTCATGTCGAAGGGCGGATCCTGGCGCAGCAGGATCACGTCCATCTCCGACAGGTCGGTACGCACGGGCTCGCCGAGGGTGAAGTGGTCGCCCTTGATGTCGCGCACTTCGAGCTTCTCGATGCGCGCGAAGACCTTGCCGTCGCGCATCGACAGCCGGTCGGGCGTGTAGTGGAAGAGTTCGTGGCCGCGCCGCTGCGCCTCCAGCGACAGCGCGAACGACGTGTCGCCGGCGATGTTGACGGTGGAGATATGGTCCATCTGGACGGCGATCTTGAGCGGCATGGAGGTCTCCGGCGCGGCTGGTCGATGGTGATGGCGCGGACAAGCGGAACCGGCCGCACGCCTGGGTGACGAGGATGTAGCAATTTGGCCGCCTTATGCAATGGCAGGGCGACGTCTTGGCACTGCGCAATCGCCTGATGCGGCCTTGCAAGCGCACCGCGCAACTTCGGCGGACCGGGGCAACCGGCAGGTATTGAAACCGGTTTCGCAAATGACGGATTGAATACAATTCCTAAACGCTTTGCTGCCAGTGTCCTGCAACGATTGCAATCAATGGAAGAACAGAGACCAAGTATGTCACTCGGCGCGAGCTATTCGGACAGGGACACGGCGGATCTGGCCTTCACCGACGCCTTGACCGGCCTCGGCAACCAGCGCCGTTTCTTCGACAAGGTCGAGCGCCTGATCGGCGACCGCGCCGAGGACCCGGCACCGTTCACCGTCGGCATCCTCGATCTTGACGGCTTCAAGCCGATCAACGACCTGTTCGGCCATCGCGCTGGCGACGAGATCCTGGTCCAGGTGGCGATGCGACTGCGCGCTGCTTGCGATGGCTATTCGGCGGTCGCACGCATCGGCGCCGACGAATTCGCCTTCCTCTACCCGCTGGTGTTCTCCGAGGATGCCGCGGCCGAAAAGGCCCGCATGCTGATCGAAATCCTGTCGGCGCCTTACGACGTCGGTGAGCGCACTGCGCGCCTGTCGGCCTCGGTCGGCTGCTCGCTGTTCCATTCCAGCGACGACACCACCGAAACACTGGTGCGCAAGGCCGAGACCGCGCTCTACCACGCCAAGCGCTCGGGCCGCGGCCGCGTCGTCGTCTACACCCGCGAAATGGAAGAGGCGGCCAAGCGCGTCACCCGCATCGAGCAGGCGCTGCGCCGCGCCGTCGCCGCCGGTGAGGTCGCCCCGCATTTCCAGCCGATCGTCGATCTCAACAGCCGCCGCACCATCGGTTTCGAGGCGCTGGCCCGCTGGACCGACCGCGATCTCGGCCCGGTGTCGCCAGCCGTGTTCATTCCCATCGCCGAAGAACGCGGCATCATCGGCCCGCTGTCGCAACTGGTGCTGCGCAAGGCGGCGGAAGCTGCGCGCAGCTGGCCGAAGGACATGTTCCTGTCGTTCAACCTGTCGCCGTCGCAGCTCGTCGACCAGAACACCGGCCTGCACATCTTGTCGATCCTCGAACGCACCGGCTTCGACCCGCGCCGGCTTGAGATCGAGATTACCGAAACCGGCCTGATGACCGATCCGGCCTCGGCCGAAAAGATCGTCGAGGATCTCCGGCGCGTCGGCATCCGCGTCTCGCTCGACGATTTCGGCACCGGCCAGTCGTCGCTCGGCCGCCTGCGCGAATTCCGCTTCGACAAGCTCAAGATCGACCGCGCCTTCGTCGCCTCGATCCTCGAGGACCGGCCGTCCGAACACATCATCCGCGCCATCCTGGCGATGTGCGAGGGCCTCGGCATGGATGTCGTTGCCGAAGGCATCGAGATGGAAGCGCAAGCCGAGCGGCTGGTGCAGTTCGGCTGTGCCGGCGGACAGGGCTATCTGTTCGGCCGCCCGGCAGATGCCGACGCGACGCTTGGCTACCTCCGCGAAGCCCATCGCGGCGCGGCCTACGCGCGGGCGATCTGAGCAAAGGCAGGCGCCAGGACGCAGTTGCTTCCCCTTCGATAGCCGCGTCCGGTCACCTGCGCACCGGGCAGGGCAGTGCCCAGTTTGCCCCCTGTAACCTCGACGTTTCATTACCCCTTCAATCGTTTGAAAAAGACGCTTTCGGCGGCCGAAAAGCGTTTCAACTTTACCGGTCGATGGGCTAATACAGGCGCGCTGCGCGGCCAGCCATGCCCGGCCCGCACGATGCGGGGGAAAAATCATGATGCCATCGGCACGATTTCCTGATCTCGAGGGGCAGTCGGTGCTCATCACCGGCGGCGGCACCGGCATCGGCGCCGTGCTGACCGAGGCCTTTGCCCGCCAGGGCGCCAAGGTCGCCTTCATCGACATCGCCCTGAAACCGAGCCAGGAACTGTGCGACGAGATCGAGCAGGCGACGGGCAACCGGCCGCTCTACCTGCGCGCCGACCTGCGCGACATCGCCGAGCTGCGCCGTGCGGTGGCCCGCGCGGAGGAGGAGCATGGGCCGGTGACGGTGCTGGTCAACAACGCTGCCAACGATGTGCGCCACGAGGTGGCAGACGTCACGCCGGAAAGCTGGGACGACAACCAGGCCGTCAACATCAGGCCGCACTTCTTCACCATCCAGGCGGTGGCGCCTGGCATGGTCAAGGCCGGGGGCGGCTCGATCGTCAATTTCAGCTCGACCTCCTACATGCTCAATATCGGCGCCATGCCGGCCTACACGGCTGCGAAGGCTGCGATCGTCGGGCTGACCAAGGGGCTCGCCGGCCGTTACGGCCCCGACAACATCAGGGTCAATGCGGTGGCGCCGGGCTGGGTCATTACCGAGCGGCAGCGCGAATTGTGGGTCAGCGAGAAGGCGCTCAAGTCGCACATATCGCGGCAGTGCATCAAGCGCATGATGCTGCCGGAAGACATGGTCGGCACGGTGCTGTTCCTGGCGTCGGACGCATCGAGAATGCTGACGGCGCAAACTTTGATCGTCGATGGAGGTATCCTGTGAGTTCCAAGCCAACAATCGCTGCCGTCGACTGGGGCACCACGCGGATGCGCGTCTGGCTGCTCGACGGAACGGGTGCGGTCGTCGACGAGCGCCGCAGCGACGAAGGCTTGCTTACCGCCCAGCACAAGGGCTTTGCCTCGGTGCTCGACCGTCATCTCAAGGACATGGGTGCAACTGACGGCCTGCCGGCGATCGTCTGCGGCATGGCCGGCGCCCGCCAGGGCTGGATCGAGGCACCCTATGTCGAGGTGCCGTCCTCGCTCAGCGACATCCTGGGTGCCGCAGTGTCGGTCCCCGGTGCCGGCCGCGACGTCCGGATCGTGCCGGGGCTTGCCCAGCGTAATCCGCGCACGCCCGATGTGATGCGTGGCGAGGAAACCCAGCTTGCCGGCATCGCCGGCCTGATCGGTTCGGGCAGCCATTTCGTCTGCATGCCGGGCACCCATTCGAAATGGGTGATCGCCGAAGGCGGGGCGATCTCGGGTTTCGGCACCTGGGCGACCGGCGAGATGTTCTCGGTCCTGGCACAGCATTCGATCCTGCGCCATTCGATCGGCGACAAGCCGGCGAAGGTGACGCCTGACAACCAGGTATTCCGCGACTGGTGCCAGGAGGCGTTGCTCGATGCCGACATCGGCGCACGCCTTTTCGGAATCCGCGCCGCCGGCCTGCTTTCCGGGCTTGGCCAGGAGGATGCGGCCGCTGCCCTTTCGGGCCTGCTGATCGGCGCAGAGATCGCCTCGGCGACCAAGCGCTTCGGCCGACGCGGCGCACCCGTCATTCTCGTTGTCTCCGGTCCGCTGGGCGCGCTCTATGCCGAGGCGCTGCGCCTCGACGACATTGACGTGACCATCGCCGATGCCGACGAAGCCGTGCTTGCGGGCCTGGTGGCTGCGGCACGGCGCAACAAGATGCTGGCTGAAGGAGTTGCCCGATGAGCATGACCGCACCGTTTCCCGAGCTTGGCCGCGGGCTGGTGGCCATCTTGCGCGGCCTGAAACCCGAGGAAGCGCTCGATGTCGGCCGCGCCGTTTTCGACGCCGGCATCGAGGCGATCGAGGTGCCGCTCAATTCGCCCGACCCGTTCCGTTCGATCGAGATCTTGGCCAAGGCGCTGCCGACGGCGCTTGTCGGCGGCGGCACCGTGGTGTGGGCCAAGGATGTCGACCGGCTCAACGATGCCGGCGGTCGCCTGCTGGTCAGCCCGAACATCGACGCCGAGGTGATGGGCCGCGCCGGCGTGCACAAGATGGTGACGATGCCGGGCGTCTTCACGCCGACAGACGCGTTCCTGGCGCTGCGCCTCGGCGCTTCGGCGCTGAAGTTCTTCCCGGCCAGCGTGCTCGGCACCGGCGGAATTTCGGCGATTCGCGCCGTGCTGCCCAAGGAAACGCAAGTGGGCGTCGTCGGCGGCGTTTCGGAAGTCGATTTCGATGCCTATGCCAAGGTCGGCGTCCAGCTGTTCGGGCTTGGTTCGAGCCTCTACAAGCCTGGCATGACGTCAGCCGAAGTCGGCGAGCGCGCCCGTGCCGCCGTCGCCGGCTGGGACGCCATCGGCAAGGGAGCCTGACATGGCAGCCGTGATCCTGTCCGACGAAGCCTGCAGCCTGGGCGAGGGGCCGACCTACGATCCGGCCACCGATACGCTCTACTGGTTCGACATCCTGGCCAGCCGCATGCTGGAAAGGAAACTGTCGGGCGGGCAAACGCGCATCCACCAGCTCGGCGAGATGGCGAGCGCCATTGCCACGATCGACGGCGAACGCCAGCTGTTGCTGACCGAGACCGGGCTGCATGTCCGCGATGCCGCGACCGGCAAGCTGACGCTTCACATGTCGGTGGAAGCCGCCAACACCGGCACGCGTTCGAACGACGCGCGCGTGCATCCTTGCGGTGCGCTGTGGTTCGGCACCATGGGCAAGAGTGCCGAGGCAGGGGCTGGCGCCATCTACTGGTATTTCCGCGGCGAGCTGCGGCTGCTGTTGCCGGCGATCAGCATCCCCAACTCGATCTGCTTCAGCGCCGACGGCAAGACCGCCTATTATGTCGATACGGCCGTCAACCTGCTCTATCGCCTCGACTGCGATGCCGACACCGGCCTGCCGCTGGGCGAGCCGAAGCTGTTCGTCGACCGCCGCGGCGACAAGGGCGGCATCGACGGCTCGGTGGTCGACCGCGAGGGCGTCCTGTGGAATGCGTGCTGGGGCGGAGGCCGTGTCGACGCCTATGCGCCCGATGGCAGCCTGCTGCGCAGCGTGCCGGTGCCGGCGGTCCAGGCCTCCTGTCCGGCCTTCGTCGGGCCCGCGGCTGACCGGCTGGCGGTGACCAGCGCTGCAGTAGGACTGAGCGCCAAGGCGCTGCGGGCCGACCCTCATGCCGGCAAGACCTTCCTGCTCGACATTGCCGTCAATGGCCGCCACGAGCCGAACGTCCTGATCTGAGTTTCAGACATCAGGGCTGTCGCCCGGACGGCGGCAACAGGTCGGTTTTCCGGCATGTCGGGTGCTTCGGGGATGCCATTGTCGACAGCCGGCGCGGCATCATTGCTTCGCCGCATGACAGCAGGAAGCGTGCCCGATGACCGGAACAAGACCGACGCTCATTCTCGTCCATGAGCCGGAGCGCGCCTGCTTCGACCGGCTGCTGGCCGATGGGTTTCCGGCCCAGGCGGCAACGGAGATTTCCTCCTATCTGGCGCAATCGACCGACCTGGCGCCCGAGTTCGAAGCACTTGCCAATGCCTGCGCGATGCGCGGCCTCGATTTCCGCGCCGTTGAGCTCGACGACGCGGCCGATGTGCTGGCGCAGTGCGACCGCCGAAACAGCCTGGTGTGGACGCTGACCGACGGCATCGCCTATTTCCGTGGCGGCGCGGCGCCGGCGCTGGCAAGGCTGAATGGCCTGCGCACCATCGGCGCCGACGACAGCCTGTTTGCGCTGTGTCAGGACAAGTTCCGCGCAGGTGCCGTTCTCGCCGCGCTCGGCTTGCCGGTGCCAGCTGCGGGGCTGGCGCGTGGCGACAAGTGGCTGGTCGAGCCGCCAGCGTCGTCGACGGGGTATTTCGTCAAGCCGAACCGGCTCGGCGCCAAGATAGGCATCTGGGCGGATTCGCGCATCGGCAAGGCCGGTGATACGCTGGCGCTCGGGCGCCGGGTGTTCGACGTCTATCGCGACGACGTCATCGTCCAGCCCTATGTCGCGGGCCGCAATGTGCGTGCGAGCTTTCTGGCCGTCGACCCCAATGCCGGGCCCGAGGCGTTGGGCATCGTCTTTGTCGATTCAGGCGGCGATTTCCAGACCATGGCCGACAGCATGGCGCTGTATGGCGACACCGGCACTGCGGCCAAGGCCGACGGAAGCTACAGCGAGCCGGAGCTGGTTCATGTGGGATCGGTTCAGCCGGTTGCTGCGGCGACGATCCGTCGGATTGCGGCCCGGCTGATGGCGGGGCTCGGCCTGCGCGATGTCTTCTCGCTCGATTTCCGCGTCGAGGCCGACGACACGGTGCACCTGATCGAGTTCGAGGTCTGTCCCGGACTGCCCTGCTTCGATTTCCGAGCCTATTGCCGGGCCGAATGGCACCTCAGCCTCGTCGAGGCGATGGCCGAGACAGCCGCGCGGCGCATCGGCTAGTTCGCGAAGTGCCGCGCCTTCGGCGCGCAAATGTCAGGTGCGCTGCATGCAGACAGATGTGTGGCCCGAGCGGATGAAGCCGATCTGCTGGGCCGCACCCTTGGAAAGGTCGAGCACGCGTCCCTTGGCAAACGGGCCGCGATCGTTGATGCGCACGACCACGCTCTTGCCGTTCTTCTGGTTGGTCACCCGGATCTTGGTGCCGAAGGGAAGCGAACGGTGCGCTGCGGTCATGGCCGATGGATTCATGCGTTCGCCCGAAGCGGTCTTCGAGGTCAGCGCGTACCAGGAAGCCTTGCCGCATTGGGCCGAGGCGGTACCGGTGAAGGCAATCATCATGCCGGCGGCGAGGGTGGCCGCCGCGATCGCGGGCTTGGCGCTCTTCTTCATCTTCTGGTTAATGCTCCGTTGATGCACACACGGAGCGGTTTCAACCCAAATGTGGCAGCGAATGGGGCAAGCTTCGGGCGGTTCCGTGGCGGCCGCACACGTTTGGAGTCTCAAGGTAACAGTTTGTCAGGCGGATTCTTTGAATCTGTAAGGAATTTATTCACAAAAGCCGATGCCGCGCAGAGGTGAGCTTCAGATGTGCCTGAGTCCCCGCTCATGTAGAGCGTGGCGATTATTGGTTGGGTATACTTGGCAGATAGATGCCAGCCAAAGGAAAGATCGATAACGACCAGAAACAGGTTCGAATGATTCAAGTAGGATTGTGCGGGCCCGTCGCGCGGCAAATCGGGCGGATTGCCCCGTGCCCTGGAACCGGTTCCGGCGGGTGGCCGCCGTGATCTATTTTGTGCGTCGTGCCTCGCCTGTGCCGCGCATCGCCCTGATACCCCGCCGCAGGAAACAGCCCATTGCGCTTGTCATGCCCGGCACCGCACGGAAGAATTCCGGGTCGGAGAACAGGTTTGGGTCGTATTCGACGGTATCGAGCGCCTGGAGCTTCTCCCAGGCCGTCGACCGGTCTCCGGCGACGAGCGTGCGCAGGTTGGCGGTCGTCTTGCGGTCGTGGACGAAGGACAATTGCACGTGCTCGGCCATGCGCCGGCGCTCTGCCGCATCGAAAAGCTTCACCAGCTTGTAGTGGCGCATCGGCAGCAGCAGCGGGCTGCGCCAGGCGTCGGAGCGAACCCTCGGCTGGTCGGAGTAGCCGAGATCGTGGAAGCCGTGATGGACCTTGATGTCCTGGCGGTACCTCACCAGCGGAACCTTGCGCAGCACGTCCACCGTGCCGGCGATGCGATAGCGCGCATCGATGCAATAGCTCGCGCGCCATCGTTTGCCGAAGGCCCAGCGCACCGACTTGTTGGCGCGGTAGGCGGTGCTGTCGCCCCTTCCATCGAGCAGATGGCGATCGAACTCATGCAGGAATGAGGCATGTGCCGGGCCGTTGGCCAGGCTCGAAGCTGCCGGCAGCATGTCGACGAGCACACCCGGCACCCAGGACCGGCCGGCGGCCGATGCGGCCAAGACCACGTCGCCCATGGTGCCGCCGAGCGCAGACGGGACATCGACGAATTCGTCGGCGTCGATGGTGAGTGCCCATCGACCTTGCGGCAGCACGGCCTTCATGGCGGCCATCAGCCACGCGTTCTTGCAGGTTCGATAGTGGCCCACCCTCGGCGCCAGGGTAAGGACGTCGCGATAGGGCAGGGTTTCGGCCACCGGCACCGCCGAGCGGTCGTCGATGATGAAGAACGGTCCGCAGCCGATGCGGCTGTAATGCCTGTACCACTCCTCGAGCACGAACGTGTCGTCCTTCACGCAGGCAAAGACCGGCACCTTGCCGTCGTCGAGTTGGGGAAGGGGCCGGCTCGGCTCCTCGAAAAAGCACCGCAAGGCCTCTGCCGGACCTTGTGCGGCGATGGCTACGTGCACCGCCTGCATCGCTTCGGCAAAATAGCGCTCCTTGTTGTCGGCCTTGCTGGCATTCCTGGCAAAACTTGATGCGCGGTTGAAGTGTTGCATGGCGCCGAGAAGCCCGCAGTCGTCGGCATAGCCCTTGTTCCTTGGGTTGAGCGGCTTGGTGGTGCGCAAGTCGTCGACCACAAGGTTTTTCACTGTGATACCTTCGCCGAGCATGAAGTTGGCAGTGGCCTTCGACTTCTGCAGCGCGCCGCCGGGGAAATGCGAGATGTAGGTGAGGTCGCGGTCGGCCCGCAGCGCGGAGAGGATGAGGTCCATCTCGTCGAACTGGCGCGGCAACGCCCTTTCGTCATATCCAACGGAACGATAAAGATCGGCCGGCAGCGTGACCCTGCCGCAGGTGCCGTCGCCCCAGTTGCCGCTGAAATGATGGATCAGCATCTTGCGGCCATGCTCGGCATGCAGGTCCAGGATTTGCTTCGTCTCTGCCGGCGAGACGAAGTTGTCGGCGTCAAGGCTGGAATAGATCGCGCCCTCGATATGGTCGCGGAACACGTTTTTGGCCCGGCCGAAATGCCATGGATCCAGGTGCCCGACCCGCCTCGGCTTCAGGTACCCGGACGCGATTTCCGCGACAAAGGTCTCGCGCAGCCAGCAATCCAGTTCGTCGTCCGTGTCGAAATTGGCGACGACGAATTCCACCAGCGTTTCGAACTGGCGGTTCTGGTCGAGATTTTGCCGCAGCGTCAGCCTGAGGTCGGCCGCCCGGTCCTGGACGGGGATGCAATAGGACAGGATCGGTCTCATGGAACACTCGCGCGGTTTGCTTCGGCCACTCAAGCCTGCCTGATTAAATCGGGTTGTATCGCATAAAAATTTCTACTTGCAATGGACGTATGATTGTGGGAAACGGGAGCCGCCCCCGCACTTGAGACCTGTTGCCGCTGCCCTGGCGACGCAAATCCGAATGCGGAGCAAGGGCCATGTCCTCGAATTCGATGCCGCGTCTGCGGCTGTGTGTTGCTGCCATCACCCGGCAACGACCAGTCATGCTCAAGCAGCTTCTCGCCTCATGGTCTGCTTGTGAGATGCCTCCCCTCACCGACGTCAGCTTCGTCGTGGTCGAGAATGCGGCTCAGCCCGATTGTCGCGATATCGTGCTTGGCGCTGCCGGGGGCCTGAACCTCGACTATCGGCTCGAGCCGTCCATCGGCATTCCTTTCGCGCGCAATCGTGCGGTCGCGCATGCGCTCGAAACCGGGGCCGATCTTGTCGCCTTCGTCGACGACGACGAGCGCGTTGCCAAGGATTGGCTTGTCGAGCTTGTCGCCGAACATCGCCGCAGCAAGGCGCTGCTCATCGGCGGCCCGGTGGAGGCGCAGCCGCCCGCGGTTCCGCTGTCGCGGTGGCGCAAGGCGATCATGCGCGGCGTCCAGCAGCGGTTCCGCCACAAGGCGGTCGTTGCCCGGTGCCAGAACGCGGCGGGCAGGGCGGATCGGATCACCGTCGTGACCAACAACTGGCTCGCACACCGCGATCTGTTTGTGGTCCACAGGCTGCGGTTCGACGAGCGCGATCCGATGTCGGGAGGCAGCGACGCGGCATTCGACCACGAGGTCACGCGCCTTGGACTGACGAAATCCTGGGCTGACCGGGCCATGGTCTACGAAACGATGCCGCCTTCACGCCTGACCTTTTCCTATCAGTTCAGGCGCGCCCGCGATCAATCGCTGGCGTCGTTCACCCGCAAGCGAAGGGGCGGCGACAGGAGGGCAGCATCGCTTGTGCCGCTGCTCGCCTACAGGCTGCTTGCCACTGCCGCCACCGCACTTGCGGTGCCGATCCGCGGTGGCCCTGGGGTGCTTGCCCTGGCGCGTGCGTCCGGTTGGTCGGCCGGCCGGATACTCGGCTTGCTCGGGTCGCGGTCGCGGCTCTATGCGAAGGTGACCGGCGAGTAGCTTCGATGTCGCCAGTGTGATCGTCCGCCGGAACCGGATCCATTGAACTTGTTGCACTTTTTTGAGATAATGGCGCCAGTGCGAAGAACGCCCGACTGAGGAGTTCGACAACCACGCACTTGGTCCTCACGGGCGTTTGAGCAGAACTCAAATGTAGCCTGAGAGGATTTTGATCATGGCAACGCTCAATGTAATGGGTCCCCTGGGACTGTCGCAACATCGGCGCTGGGAGGACATCGCTTCGATGATCCTCGGCGCCGCGATCATCGTGTCGCCGATGTGGTTCGGCGAAACCGGCATGCCGACCATGATGGCGGTGACCGCACTCGTCGGCGCCGCGATCGTCGTGCTTTCCGGACTGGAGCAAATCTTCCTGCGGCGCTGGGAGGAAATCCTGTCGCTGTTCTGCGGCGTCTGGATGGTGGTGCAGCCCTTCGTCTTCGGATATGGCGGCGTGCTGCGCAACTGGCATGTCGGCCTCGGCATCGCAGTGGCGGTGCTGGCAGTTCTGGAACTCTGGCAGGACCGCAACCGCAACCTCGAGGCTTGAGCAAGGCAGCTCGACGCGCGAAGGCCCCGTAACTGACAAGGGGCCGAAGCTTACTCATGCAAAGGGGGCCGATGGGTGCCCTTTGCATGAGTTCGCGAGACTGGAGGCCGCGCTGTTCAGCGCCAGCCGATATAGGCGGTGAACTCTGCCATCAGCGTGTCGAAACGCTCGAGGTTTTGCGACAGGTTGCCGGACGAGACGCCGCCGCCGCAATCGATCAGATAGTCGAAATAGGTATTGTCCTTTTCGTTGGAGGCGCGGCCGGCGACCTTCTTGTTGTTCCATTCGAGCGCTTTGTCCTGCATCGCCTTGTCGGTCTTGAAGCTGCTCTGGAACTGCACCCGCCGACATTTCTGCGGTTCGCCCTCGCAATTGTAGAAATAGACCCAGAAATTCATGCCTGAGGCCTTGGAATCGATGACCGGCAGGTTGTCGCTGTCGGTGCCGACCTTGGCCTGATATCCGGCCTTGGTCATGATCTCCTGGAGTTCCGCGACGGTGACGCCTTCGAGCACGCTCGGCGCGGCTTGGGGTTTGTCTTCAGCCCTGGCTGCAGTACCGGCAGCAAGGGCCAGGGCACCGGCGAAAAGGGCAAAGCGCAGCATCGGCGTGCTCCTCAACAGGTTGTGCGAACGTATTAGCGCAACCTGATATTATCACCGACCATGGGCCGGCTGGAAGCCGACCATTCGGACGATGATCGAGGGAGAGACTGCGGGTAGCAGGCCAGTGCCAAATGCGCGTGGCGCTCGATCGGGATGGCTCAAGGCCTGTATTTAGGCCGGGGCGAAAAAGCCGATTGCATGGCTAATAGATGGTTCGGCAGCCCACCGGACGCTCCGGCTGCCAATCAGCAGCCTTCTTGTAAGACGTGTAGATGACGCTTTTCCTGTCCAGGGAGTAGTTGGCGAAAAGGCGCTCGAAGTCCTTGTCCTCCCTGAAGAATTCCAGGATGTCGAAGCCGGGAGATTTCGACAGGCGGAAGTCGTCCACCAAGATGATATCAGGCACATTGCACCGAAGGTCCTCGACGGTCTGGCGCCGAATGTCGTTTGCCAGGGCGGCGAGTTCCGGCGTCAGGCTGCCGTATTTTTTTTCGTGTTCGGACATGGCAAGCACCATCCAGAAGGCGAAATAGCGCGATGGCCATTTGAGTCCGGCCTTCTCCACCGTGGGCCAGAAGTTGGTCGGATGTGCCGTCAGCATCATTGTTGCCGTTCCGGGCCTGCTGTCGCGCAGCAGGTCACGAACGGTGGCCTCGGTGACATTCTTGTAGGGACCGGCGGCGAGGCTGACGATCAAGGGGAGGAGGGTGCAGACGACGAGAGCGGCGTTTGCAGGAAGCGTAACACTCCTCCAGCGGTGCCTCTGCCAGAGAGGGGCGACGGCGAAGAACAACAGCGCAGTCGTCGGAACCGAATGGTACCGCCAGCCTTTCTGCTGCGCGAAATAGGCGAAGCTGAAGGCCAGCGCAGCCAGCGCGGAAGCGAATGTCAGCGAAGGCAGCGTGCTCCTTTGCTGCCACAACACAATGCCCGACAGCGCCCAGACGGCTATGAACGGCCGCAGGAACTGCTTGAGAAAAGATACCTCATAGCCGTCATAGGCGATGCTCACCATCGGCACCATGGTCGTCAGGAAATCCGGCGCAAGCAGGACGACGGCGACACCATAGCTGGCGGCGCCGGCCGACAGAATCACGGTTTCGGCACGAACGGGCGTCCAGTTTCGCCGCAGCCTGTAGATGAGCCAGAGCTCGAGCAGCAGCGGCACCAGCACGAAATAGTGTTTCAAGGCAAAGCCAGATGCCGCCAACAGTCCGGTAGCGGCAGCAACCTTCCAGTCCGTGGGGAGGTTGTCGGCGCGCCTAGCAATCAAAGCCAGGTAGGGGATGGCGCCGATAGCTGCCAAGTGCTCGCGTTGTGCAAATTCCTGAATGGGAATTATGACCAGTGCAAGAAATGCGGTGACAAGCAGAGTTGCGCGCGTCGCGGGGGAAGTGTCCGTCAGGAGGATGGACAACAACGCAAGTGCAGCCGCAATGAGGAGAAACACCGCCGCGACAATGGCCTGCACCGACGGGATGTCGAGTGCCTGCGCGATCCATTCCACTGGAATGGCCATCCAGAACCACAGAGGTGGGTTCAGTTCCAGGATATCCCTGTACAGCACGGCGCCGCCAAGCATTTGGCGGGCGATCCACATCTGCCATACCACGTCGAGGGAAACTGCGATGTTCCGGAGTATCAGATAAGCAGCCAACAAGCCCAGGAAGATGGCTGCTTCAGGCCAACGCTCTGTCGAGAGCGTGTAGTCTCTGCGTTCCTTGCTCTGTAATCCCGAGCGTGGAACGAACACGAAATGTGCGGATCCGAGGTAGAAGGTGATCGAATAGACGCCGATGCCGGCGAGGTGGGTCAATGGGTTGTCGACGATGCCACCAGCCCGTGCCGCCATCACGACGGCAAGGTTCGCCGCATAGGCGATGGCAAAGCTGATCGCATATCTCCACACCACACCCGGCTGATATCCGGCCGTCCGATCGAATGTCCAAAGGCTGTTGAGGACGAAGCTCAGAAGCAGACCTGCTGCGAAGCCAGTGACATTCGCCATGAAATCGCCGAAGCCAAGCTTCAGCAATGCCAATATGATGCCGAAGCCGAGTGCCGTGTTCAGCAGACCAACGGCCCCGTATCTGAGGACACGCTGCAGTTCAAACAGCGGTTTCGATCGGGTGGACACTATGCTGCGCTCCGAAAAGAAGATCTGTGGCGGCGTGCCGGCCGGTCTCAGGCACGGAGCGCTTCCTTGACCAGTTGTTGAAGATTGCGAGCGCCCACGTCCTGTTCATCGGCGACTTCGCCCGAGATGACCTCGTTGACGATGTAGAGCGGCCGCCGCTTCGTCTCCATGTACATCCGGCCGAGATACTCGCCGAAGATGCCGAGCACCAGCAGTTGCACGCTGCCGAGGATGAGCACGATGGCAGCAAGGCTGGTCCAGCCGGGCAGGACGCTGCCCATCAACCACGAATAGAGGGTGTGGCCGAGCGTGAGCAGGCCGAGCACGCCGAAGGCCATGCCCAGATGCGACGCAAAGCGCAGGGGTGCGACGGAAAAGCTCGTCATGGCGTCGACTGCCAGCAGGATCATCTTGCGCAGCGGGTAATGGGTGGTGCCGGCAAAGCGGCGTTGGCGCTGGTAGGGGAAGGCGACCTGTTTCAGCCCGATCCAGCTCACCATGCCGCGGATGAAGCGGTAGCGCTCGGGCATCGCATTGAGGTGATCGAGCGCGCGGCGGCTCATCAGCCGGAAATCGCCAGTATCGGCGGCGATGTCGACATCGACCATCCGGCGCAGCAATCGATAGAAGATCGAGGCAGTGGCGAGCTTGAACCAGCCCTCGCCCTCGCGCACCTGGCGCTGGCCGTAGACGACGTCGAAGCCCTCGTCCATCTTAGCCATCAACCCGCCGAGCAGTTCCGGCGGATCCTGGAGATCGGCGTCGAGGATGAGGATGCGCCTGCCGCAGCAGAATTCCAGGCCGGCGCTGAGCGCGATCTGGTGGCCATAGTTGCGGGCAAGGTCTATCCCGACGATGTGACTGTCACGTGCCGCCAAGTTGAAGATCGCGTCACGGGTGCCGTCGGTCGACCCGTCGTTGACGAGTACGATCTCATAGGACTGGCCTGCCTGTGCCTGGCAGGATGCGGAAACGCGCCTGTAGAGCTCTCCAATGCCGTCGATTTCATTGTAACAGGGCACCACCACCGAAAGCGCGACCTGGCGCTGCCCGGACAGGTATTTTGGATCGGCCACCGCGCTACTCCCCCAACTATTCGGTAGCAACGGTAAGTTGAATTGGTAACAAAACAAATAATGGCCGGATGCCAACTTGGCGCGCGGTATGTAGTACTAGGCGTATTGAGATGATGCCGGCCTGCAACTGGCCTATACCTGCCCATGGGGCCGCTCATCTGCGGCACGGCTCCAGGTTCTAGACACCCCAGAGGGTGTGTCGACTAGCCGAGCGGCCCGGCGCGGCAGAGCGATTGTGAAGGAAAGATCATTGTCGGTCGACGCATCGACCGACTGGTTCATCCGGTTGGTAGTCCGGATGATGGTGCCCAGAAGAGGACTCGAACCTCCACGCCTCGCGGCACACGGACCTGAACCGTGCGCGTCTACCAATTCCGCCATCTGGGCTGGTGGGCGCTGATGTAAGCGGGCGAAGCGACTGTGTCAACGCGCTTTTTCAGCTTTTGCCGACGAATGCTGCGACAGGCCGGAATTGTCGCGTTTGGCGTGCCGCATGACGTTGCGGCAGGCGGCGCGGTGCAGCCGGCAAAGGGGCGGGAGCCGCGAATCGGCGGCTCCCGTGTCGGCTCAGGCCAGCACTTCCTTGGAAGCGACGGTCGAATCGGCGTTGAGCTTGTAGACGATCGGCACGCCGGTTCCGAGTTCGAGCTTGACGATGTCCGGGCCCGAAATGCCTTCAAGCGCCATGATCAGCGCGCGCAGCGAATTGCCGTGCGCAGCGACCAGCACCGTGCCGCCGGAGAGCACATGCGGCTGCATGTCGTGCATGTAATAGGGCCAGACGCGCGCGCCGGTGTCCTTCAGGCTCTCACCGCCGGGCGGCGGGGTGTCGTAGGAGCGGCGCCAGACGTGGACCTGCTCCTCGCCCCACTTGGCGCGGGCATCGTCCTTGTTGAGGCCGTTGAGGTCGCCGTAGTCGCGTTCGTTGAGTGCCTGGTTGCGGATCGTCTTGAGGTCGCTCTGGCCGGTGGCGTCGAGGATGTGCTGGCAGGTCTTCTGCGCGCGCATCAGCGCCGAGGTGAAGGCGATGTCGAACTTCAGGCCGCGCGCCCTGAGCTTCTGTCCGGCGGCCTTGGCTTCGGCGGTGCCCTGCTCGGTCAGGTCGACGTCGCGCCAGCCGGTGAACAGGTTCTTCAGGTTCCATTCGCTCTGGCCGTGACGGACGAGCACGAGAGTACCGGACATTTTAGCTCCCTTGAGGTGGGTGAGGACGATGGATTGATCTACAAGCCAAGCACGTCGCGCATCGAATACAGGCCGGGCTTGCGGCCATGCGCCCACAGCGCTGCCTTGACCGCACCGCGGGCGAAGATCGTGCGATCCTCGGCCTGATGCGACATGGTGATGCGTTCGCCGGTGCCGGCGAGGATGACGGAATGGTCGCCGACAACCGAGCCGCCGCGCAGCGTGGCAAAGCCGATGGTGCCCGCCTCGCGCACGCCGGTATGGCCGTCACGCACGCGCACGCTCTTCTCGGCCAGCGCGATCTTGCGGCCTTCGGCTGCGGCCTCGCCGAGAAGCAGGGCCGTGCCCGAAGGCGCGTCGACCTTGTGGCGGTGATGCATTTCCAGCACCTCGATGTCGAAGTCGCCGGGCCCGAGCGCCTGCGCCGCCTTCTCGACCAGGACGGCGAGCAGGTTGACGCCGAGGCTCATGTTGCCCGACTTGACGATGGTGGCATGGCGCGCGGCAGCGGCGATCCTGGCATCGTCTTCGGCCGCGCAGCCGGTGGTGCCGATGATGTGGGCGATGCGCGCCTGGGCGGCATAGCCGGCGAATTCGACGGTCGCCGCCGGTGCGGTGAAGTCGAGCACGCCGTCAGCCTTGGCGAAGGCCGCCAGCGGGTCGTCTGATATCGCGACATTGATGGTGCCGATGCCCGCGAGCTCGCCGGCATCCTTGCCGAGATAGGGCGAGCCGCTGCGCTCGATGGCGCCGACGACGCGGACGCCCTCCATCGTGTGTACGGTGCGTAGCAGCACCTGACCCATCCGGCCGGCGGCGCCGACCACAACCAGACCCATGTCGCTCATCGCAAGCTCCCTGCGGCAGCGCTGGCGCGCTGCGGCTCCTCTTTTTTCGTCTCGCCTGTATCGTCCACCAGTCCGAGCCCGGCTTCGTCGTGCAGATTGTGGAACCGGGCATAGACGCTGTTGGGATCGGTCATCAAGCCCGCATGCGTGCCTTGCTCGACCAGCCGGCCCTGATCGAGCACGACGATATGGTCGGCGCTGACCACGGTCGAGAGCCGATGGGCGATGACGATGGTGGTGCGCCCCTGCATGACGGTCGAAAGTGCCGCCTGTACCCGCGCTTCGGATTCATTGTCGAGCGCCGAGGTCGCCTCGTCGAGCAGCAAGATCGGCGCCTTGCGGACGAGCGCCCGTGCGATGGAGATGCGCTGGCGCTGGCCGCCCGAGAGCGAGGCGCCGCTTTCGCCGACCGGCGTGTCGTAGCCATCGGGCTGCTGGCGGATGAACTCGTCGGCGAAGGCCTGCTCGGCCGCCAGACGGATCTCGTCGTCCGTGGCGCCGGCGCGGCCGTAGCGGATATTGTCGGCAATTGTGCCTTCGAACAAATAGGGGTGCTGCGAGACATAGGCGATCGACTGGCGCAGCGAACGCTTGGTGACGTGGGCGATGTCCTGGCCGTCGATCTCGATGCGGCCGCCGTCGACGTCGTAGAAGCGCTGCAGCAGGGCGATCAGCGTCGACTTGCCGGCACCCGAGGCGCCGACGATTGCGGTCGTCTTGCCGCCGGCTGCGGTGAAGCTCAGCTCATGCAGGACCGGCATGTCCGGCCCATAGGAGAAGGAGACGGCTTCGAAGCGGATATCGCCCTTGCCGACCTTGAGAGCGCCTGCATCGGGAGTGTCTTCCTGGCGCGGCTCAGTGTCGAGGATCTCGTAGATCATGCGGGCATTGACCAGCGCGCGCTCGAGCCCGACCTGGGTGCGGGCAAGGCGGCGGGCGGGGTCGTAGGCGAGTAACAACGCGGTGATGAAGGAAAAGACCGCGCCGGGCGGCTGTGCGCCCATGGTCGAGCGGTAGCCGGCATAGGCGATGACTGTGGCAACGACGACGCCGGCCAGCGTTTCGGAGATCGGCGACAGCCGTTCCGAAACGCGGGCGATCTTGTTGGAGCGCGCTTCGACGTCGCTGACCAGAGCGTCCATCCGCTTTGACAGCTGGTCTTCCATGGTGAAGGCCTTGACGATGGCAACGCCCTGAACAGCTTCCTGCACCGCGCCGAACAGCCTCGAATTGACCAGGATGGCCTCGCGGTTGAGCCTGCGCAGCCGCCGCATCAGATGACCGACGAGGAGCACCAGCGGCGGGCCGATCAGGAAGGCGATCATCGACAGCACCGGATCCTGGTAGACCATGACGCCGACGAGGGCGACCAGCGAAACCGCGTCGCGGGCGATCGAGGTGACGGTGATGTTGAGCAGGTCGCGCACGCCGCCGACATTCTGGTTGATCTGCGCGACGAGCTGGGACGACCGCTGGGCCGAGAAGAAGTCCATGCCGAGCTTCATCAGGTGGTCGAAGATGCGGCGCTGGTAGCGGGCGACGAGATTGTTGCCGATCTTGGCGAGTATGACCGCCTGGCCATAGGTGGCGATGCCGCGCAGCGCGAAGGATGCGAGGATCGCCAGCGAGATCAAGGCGATGAGGTCGGCGCGCTGGCGGTAGAAGATCTCGTCGATGACGTCGCGCATGATCCAGGCGGTAAAGGCCGTGGTGCCGGCGATGACGAGCAGGAACAGCGCGGCGAGCCCGTATTGCCAGGCGTAGGCGCGGCCATTCTCGGCGGCGACGCGCCGGATCACGCCGACGATCTCGCCACGCGAGGCCTTGGCCTTTTCCATCTGGGCTGTGGTCAAACAGGTAGTCCTGTCGCTACGCGAAAACTGCGCCCCTCATAGAGCATGACGTCGGCGGGGGAAACCGCCTTTTGGCCGCGGCTAGGCGCGCCAGCGCCGGTCTCCGGTTTCGATGCCGAACAAGGAGGGGGTGCGGGCGTAGGCCGCAAGCCCGGCAAGCGCCGCGAGCGGGTGGGTGATGACATAGACAGGCATCGAGGCCATCAGTTCGCGATGCGGCGCCTTGTCCTCGAAGGCCTCGCGGAAATTGCCCTGCTTCAGCGCCGGCACGATCTTCTGGGCGATGCCGCCTGTCAGGAAGACGCCGCCCTTGCTCTTGAACACCAGCGCCAGGTCGCCGGCGGTGCGGCCGAGGCAGGTGACGAACAGCGACAGCGCTTCCTCGGCGATGGGATCGCTGCCGGCGAGAGCCGCCGCCGTGACCTGTGCCGGCTGGGTGAGCGTGGGCGTCTTGCCGTCGGCGAGGGCGACGGCGCGGTAGGTGTTGACCAGCCCGCGGCCGCACAGGATCTGCTCGCCCGAAATGCGGCCTTCGAGCTTTTCGAGATGCGGGAAGACCTCGAAGTCGCGCTGGGAACGCGGGCCGATATCCATGTGACCGCCTTCGCCGGGCACCGGAATCCAGCGTCCCAGGGCATGGATCAGGCCGGCGACGCCAAGGCCTGTGCCCGGCCCGAGCACGACGCGCCCGGCGCCCTCTTCAGGCTCGCCGGGGCCGATCTTTTCCATGTGCTCGTCACCCAGCGCCACGACCGCGAGCGCCTGGGCCTCGAAGTCGTTGAGCACCAGGATGTCGGTCAGCCCGATGGTTGCAAACATCTGCTTGGGACGCACCACCCAGGGGCAATTGGTGAGCGCGATCTCGTCGCCCTCGACCGGGCCGGCGACGGCAAGCACCGCCGAGCGCGGCTTGACCGGCGCGCCGTCGAGCACGGCGAGGATGGCGTCGTCTATGTTGGCATAGCTGGCGGTCTGGACGATGCGCGGCTCGCCGGCATCCTTGTCGGCGCTCTCGACGATGGCGAAGCGCGCATTCGTGCCGCCGATGTCGCCGATCAGGATCGGGAACGGGAGAGCCTGCGCCTGGTCGCTCTGATGTGACATTCCCGGTTCCGTCCCTGCGTCGGCGTTCAGCCGTTCTCTTGATTCTCGAGCATGATCTCGGCCGTCGCCCGGTTCAACGCCATGGGAATGTCGTAGACGATGGCAAGCCGCATCAATGCCTTCACGTCGACGTCATGCGGCATCGGCGTCAGCGGATCAACGAAGAAAATCAACTGGTCGATCTTGCCCTCGCTGATCAGGGCGCCGATCTGCTGGTCGCCGCCAAGCGGCCCGCTCTTCAGTGGCGTCAGGTTGAGGCCCGGGCAGGCGGCGAGGATGCGCTGCCCGGTGGTGCCGGTGGCGACGATATGGCAGGTCTTCAGGAACTCGACATGGTCGGCTGCGAAAGCGACCAGGTCGTCCTTCTTCTCGTCATGGGCGATCAGGGCGAGACGCGATGCAGGGGTCACACGAGTTCATCCGGGAGAATTAAATCGGTTGAAATCCATAGACCGATTTCCATGCTTTTGGAAGCGACATGGCATCGGCCCGATCGGCAGGTTGCAGTCCGTCCCTACTGCGTCTTCGGGCGCGGACGCGGCAGCGGAATGTCGACCGAAGGCCGGGGTGCGAAGGCGTTTGCCGCAGCCGGCGTGCCGTCATCGGTGATGACGGGCGTGTCCGCGACTTCCGGTTGTTCAGGTGCCGGAGCGGCCACGACCGCGGTCGGTGCGCCACCCTTGCCGTGGAAGGTCACGGCGGCCTCATTGGCGGGCGAGGGGGCGTCGAGTACGGCGCGGCATTCCTTGGGCAGGCTCGCCATCGTCATGATGTCGCGCGCCTTGGGCTTCGCAGGACCGGTGGCCGGGCGCCATGGTTCTTCGGTGAACCACCAGGCCAGCGACTTGTCGCAGCCGTCGCCGCGTGGCGTCGGATCCTGCTCCTTGCAGCCTTTCGAGCCGGGCTGGCAGCCGATGCGGACGTGGAAATGGTAGTCGTGGCCCCAGAACGGCCGCACCTTGCGCAACCACGAACGATCGCCGGTGACTGTTTCGCAGAGCTTCTGCTTGATGCCCGGATTGACCAGGATGCGCTCGACTTCCGGATAGCTGGCGGCGCGTTCGAGCAGGCGCGTATGTGCCGGCGTCCAGCGCTTTTCGATGACGCGGTGGGTCTTTTCGTTGACCATCGAGACCGCACTCATGTTCTCGCGCTCGGTCGGCGACAGCCTGCGGTCCGGCATCGGCGTGAGCCAGATGTCGGCGTCGAGGCCGATCTGGTGCGAGGCGTGACCGGTCAGCATCGGGCCGCCGCGCGGCTGCGAGATATCGCCGATCAGGAGGCCGGGCCAACCGTCGGCGGTGGCCTCGCGCGATAGCTTTTCGATCAGCGCGATCATCTTGGGATGGCCCCAGCGCCGGTTGCGCGACAGGCGCATGGCCTGCCAGGTCGGTCCGTCGGTGGCGATCGCCAGTCCGCCGGAGAAGCAGCCCTTGGAGTAGAATCCGTACGAGCGCGCGGCAACCGCCGCCGGCAGCCTCTTGTTGCCGAACAGGTCCTTGGCGAGTTCCGCAGCACTTGCGGCCTGCATGTCGAGACCGACAAGGCCAAGGGCGGCGAGCGCCATGGCGAGCCGCGCCGCCTTGCCCAGAATTCTACTGAAAAATGCCGTCATGGAGTTTTGTCCTCTCCGCCAGCTTGGGCTGCCACGGTTACCGAATGGTAAATTCCGGCGCCCGCACCCCAGTCATTTCGCTATGCGACCGAACCCGCTCAGCCTTGCCTTATCGGACTGCGCCTGTCGCTTTTCCCTTCGCCGCGCCAGCTGCCGTCGGCCCACATCCGGTCGAACGCAGCCCGGTAGTCCGGGAAGCGGAACTCATATCCCGTGGCCCGAATCTCGGTGTTGGCAACACGCTTGTTCTCGCCATAGAAGGACCGTGCCATGGGCGAAAGTTGGGCAGTCTCGAAGGGAATTTCCGGTGGCGCATCGACGCCCATCAATTGAGCGGCATAGCTCACCACGTCCTGCGGCGGCGCCGGCTCGTCGTCGGTGACGTTGTAGATGCCGCCACGGTCCGCGTCGAGCAGGTGCCAGAGCGCACCCGAGATGTCGTCGACATGGATGCGGTTGAACACCTGGTCATTCTTGATCAGGCGCTTGGCGGTGCCATTCTCGAGGTTGACGAAGGCATTACGGCCCGGGCCGTAGATGCCCGACAGGCGCAGGATCGCGACCGGCCGGCCAACCCCCTCGCCGAGTTCGTGCCAAGCCTGCTCGGCGTCGAGCCGGGCCTGCGAGCGGCCCGGCTTGGGCCGGCATTCGGCGGTCTCGTCGATCCATTTGCCGCCATGGTCGCCATAGACGCCGACGGTCGAGAGATAGCCGATCCAGCGCAGCGCCGGCATGTGGTGGAGGATGGCGTCGCGGGCGACGTCGAGCACGGGGTCGCCGTCGGCGCCGGGTGCTGCCGATACCACCAACTGCGTGGTCTCGGCGAGCCTAGCGCGAATTTCGGACGTCAGATGCCCGTCGAACAACAGCGGCTCGATGGCTGCGGCCTCGAGGCCGGCAAATTTCTCGACCGTGCGGGTCGTGCCGGAGACGCGGACGCCCTGCGGCCGGTCCCGGGCGAAGGCCTTGCCGGAATAACCGGCACCGAAGATGAAGATGTTCTGCTGGGTCATGCCTGCGTCCATGCGGGTTCAGACTGCGTGAGGGCCGCCTGCCATTCGGCTATCACGTCTTGTTCGGTTTCGACCTTCAGCGCCTGATGCGCAAGAGCCGAAACGGCTTCCGGCCCGGCAAGACGCGACAGCGCCCAGACGGCGGCGCCCCTGACCAGCGGCGCAGCGTCGCCGAGCAGAGCCTGGCAAGGCGCGATCAGCGACCTGTCGCCCGAATTGCCCGCGGCGACCAGCACGTTGCGGACGAAACGGTCGCGGCCGATGCGCTTGACCGGCGAGCCGGAGAAGAAGGTGCGGAAGGCGGCATCGTCGAGCTGGAGCAGTTGGGCAAGGCGCGGCTGGCGCAGGTCGTCGCGGGCGGCGAGCTTCTGCTCCGAAGCCGCCTGGGCGAACTTGTTCCACGGGCAGGCGGCGAGACAGTCGTCGCAGCCGTAGATGCGATTGCCGATCTTTTCGCGGAATTCGAGCGGGATCGGACCCTTGTTCTCGATGGTCAGGTAGGAGATGCAGCGCCGGGCATCGAGCCTGTAGGGCGCCGGGAAGGCATCGGTCGGACAGGCGTCGAGGCAGGCGCGGCAGGAGCCGCAATGGTCGATCTCGGCCTCGTCGGGTGCAAGTTCGGCGGTGGTGAAGATCGTGCCGAGGAACAGCCAGGAGCCGAATTCGCGGCTGACCAGATTGGTGTGCTTGCCCTGCCAGCCGAGCCCGGCCGCTTCGGCCAGGGGCTTTTCCATGACCGGGGCGGTGTCGACGAACACCTTCACGTCGCCGCCTGCGCGGGCGACGATCTTGCCGGCGATCTCCTTCAGCCGGCCCTTCATGACGTCGTGATAGTCGCGGTTGCGGGCATAGACCGAGATCGCGGCACGGTCGGAAACGGCCTGGAGTTCGCGCGGGTCGCTGTCCGGGCCGTAGTTCATGGCCAGGACGATGATCGAGCGCACATCGGGCCACAGCACGGAAGGTTCGGCGCGGCGCTCCAGCGTCTCGGCCATCCAGCCCATCGAGCCATGCAGGCCTTCCTCGACGAACTGGGCGAGGCGGGCAGGGGCGAGCGGGATGGCGTCGGGCCGCGTGACGGCGACGGCGGCGAAGCCGGCGCGTTGGGCCTCGCGCTCGATCAGCTGGCGCAGCGCCGTATCAGAAATCGAGGTCCGCATAATGCGATGCCGGGGTCAGGCCGCGTACCCGGTCGGCGAGCAGCGGCCGGAAGGATGGCCGCGACTTGACCCTGGTGTACCATTCGCGCGCCGATGAATGTTCGCGCCAGTCGATTTCGCCGAGATAGTCGAGCACCGACAGCGAGGCCGCCGCGGCAAGGTCGGCATAGGTGATGCGCGTACCGGCGAGCCAGTGGCGCGTGCCGGCCAGCCAGTTGGTGTATTTCATGTGCTGGCGGATATTGGCGCGCGCCGCGCGGATCGCCGCCGAATCGGGCGAACCGCCGCCGGCCGATTCGGGCATATGCGGCTTCAGCACGCGCTCGCGCACCAGGTGACGGGTCACTTCGCTATCGGTCTTGGTCAGGTACCAGTCGGTGAGGCGGCGGATCTCGGCGCGCTCCATCGGGTCTTCGGCGAACAGCCGGCGCTCGCGCTTCAGCACGCCGCGGGTCTCGTCGATATATTCGGAGATGATCATCGCGCCGATGATCGGAACGTCGCCTTCGGCCAGCAGCACCGGCAGTGTTCCCGCCGGATTGAGCGACAGGAATTCCTTGCGCCGCGCCCACGGCTTCTCTTCGATCAGGGCCAATTCTTCGCCATATTCGCCGAACGCCAGGCGGACGAAGCGGCATGTGGCGAACATCGGGTGGTGGAAAAGCGTCAGCATGGTCCTGCGAAATTTCGTGATCGGTGGCGCTCTGGCGAATCGCTTGCCGCGCCGCTAGAGCTTCTGGGCCCGGCGCACCGGGCTCTCGGGCGACCCGACCTATAGGGTGAGTTCCGCCCCATGACAAGCAATCGCGAATGAACGATCCCGCGGGGACCGGAATGGAAAGCCAGACTATCATCGACGCGCTGCTGCTCGGACTGCTCGAGGGGCTCACCGAATTCATTCCGGTCTCCTCGACCGGCCACATTCTGCTTGCCGGGCATTTCCTCGGCTTCAACTCGACCGGCAAGACCTTCGAGATCCTGATCCAGCTCGGCGCCATCCTGGCAATCCTGTCGGTCTACTGGGCGCGGTTGTGGCGGATGCTGGTCGACCTGCCGCGCGACCCGCAGACGCAGCGTTTCGTCGCAGGCATCCTGATCGCCTTCCTGCCGGCGGCACTGATCGGCGCGTTGGCGCACGACTTCATCAAGACGGTGCTGTTCGAATCGCCGCGGCTGATCTGCATCATGCTGATCCTCGGCGGCATCGTGCTGCTGTTCCTCGACAGGCTCGATCTCAAGCCGCGCTATGGTGACGTCACCAATTTTCCGCTCTCTGTCTATCTCAAGATCGGCCTGTTCCAGTGCCTGGCGATGATCCCCGGCACCTCGCGCTCGGGTGCCACCATCGTCGGTTCGCTGCTGATGGGGGTGGAGAAGCGCGCCGCCGCCGAATTCTCGTTCTTCCTGGCCATGCCGACCATGGCGGGCGCCTTTGCCTTCGATCTCTACAAGAACCGCGACATCCTTTCGGTAGCCGACCTGCCGATCATCGGCGTCGGCTTCCTTGCTGCCTTCCTGACTGCGCTGTTCGTGGTGCGCCATTTGCTCGATTACGTCTCGCGCAACGGCTACGCACTGTTCGGCTGGTGGCGGCTGCTGGTCGGCAGCGTCGGGTTGATCGCGCTGATGGTCTGGGGCTGAGAACCCGCCCCCTCAGCCCGCGGCGCAATAGCCCAAGCGCCACGACCGTGATGGCGCTCGTGAGCCGCTTGCGCAAATTTTCCTGGAGAAGGCGCTGATGCGCCCTCAGCCGGTCAGGCTTCCGTCCTGCGGGTAAACTGGCCAGCAGCGCGGTAGCGCCAGAGGTAGCTCGGCAGGATCGAGGCCGTGGTCTTGGGTGCGATGCCGACGGCGGCGATGGTGCGGCCTTCGTCCTGCGCTGCCTTGGACACGACATTGTCGGAGCGCAGCAGCGTGACCTGGTCCTTGGTCAGCAGCGGGTTGGGCAGAAGGCCGAGGATCGATGCCTGCAGATTGGCAGCCCACCACGGTACCGGGACCAGGTTGCGCTTGCGGTCGATGACCTCGAGAATCTGTTCCATGCACTGCTTGAAGCTCAGCACCTGCGGGCCGCCGAGCTCATATATGGTGCCGCCCTTGACCTTGCCGTCGACGGCGCGCGCGATGGCCTCGGCAACGTCGCCGACATAGATCGGCTGGAAGCGGGTTTCACCGCCGCCGATCAGCGGCAGCACCGGTGAGAAACGCGCCATGTTGGCAAAGCGGTTGAAGAAGCCGTCCTCGGGACCGAAGACGATCGACGGCCGGTAGATCACTGCCTCGGGCAGGGTCGCCAGGACCGCCTTTTCGCCGCGCGCCTTGGTCTGGGCGTAGATCGAGTGCGAGTTTTCGTTGGCGCCGAGCGCCGAGACATGGGTCAGCGAAGCGCCGACAGCGCGTGCGGCCTCGGCCACGGCACGGGCGCCGAACTCCTGGACCGTGGAGAAACGCTGGCGGCCGCCTTCATGCAGGATGCCGACGAGATTGACGACATGCGATGCGCCCTGGACGGCGCGGTCGACCGACCAGCGCACGCGCAGGTTGGCCTGGACCGGCTGGATCTGGCCGACATTGCCGAGCGGCTGCAGATGGAAGGCGAGGTCGGGGCGGCGGCAGGCGACACGCACCAGATACCCGCGCTTGGCCAGCGCCCGCACGACATGGCGGCCGAGGAAGCCTGAGCCGCCGAATACGGTCACGAGTTGCGGGGTCTGCAGAATTTCAGTCATCGCTGGCTCCGGTCGCCAAAAGGGGCAGGGATGTCAGCGTTCTTAGCCCGTTTCGCGGAAAAGGCAATCATCGAGGCTCCATGCGGAGCGGCCCGCGCCGATCTGGCGCGGGCTTGTGGTTTGCCTTGGGAGGCAGGGTCTAGAATTCGCGGCCGAGGCGGGCGTCGACCGAGTGGCGATTGCCGCCACGGATGGCGAAGAACAGGAAGATCGCCGCCCAGATGATCGACTTCTCGGCGCCCTGGTAGCCCTGGCCCATGGTGATCCAGTGGAACCAGACGGTGACCAGCAGCACGAACATGGCTGCAAAGGAGGCCGGCCGGGTGAACAGGCCGATGGCGATCAGGATGCCGCCGAAAAACTCGGTGCAAGACAACAGCAGCGACCAGAAGGCGCCGGGGTAGAAGCCGAGGCCCTCGACCATGCCGGCTGCGCCGAACGGGTCGGAAATCTTGCCGAGGCCGTGCGTGACCAGGGCAACGCCGGCAACGACACGCAGGATCGTTTCGGCAGAATCGTGCAGGTTCGAATAAAGGCCGCGGAGCGCGGGGATGAAAAGTCGGCGGCCGGAATTTTCGGTCGTCAGGGTCAAGGACATCTCTCCGATTGCGGGGCTATGTTCGAAAAATGTTGCAATGCACCAACGCCGCAAGGCTGCCGTCACAGTCAAGTCAACAAGGTTTGATGAAAAGATGATTAACATAGTCATGTTTTGCAAAATTTGGGAACCCGACCGGCGGCAGGGCGTTGACACACCAGTGCGGCGGACCTGTCGTGCCAAATCCCAAAAGGAGAACGCGATGAATTGGAACCAGATCGAAGGCAATTGGGAGCAGTTCAAGGGTAAGGTCCAGGCCCAGTGGGGCAAGCTGACCGACGATGATCTCGACGTCATCAAGGGCAAGCGGACCGAACTCGCCGGCAGGCTGCAAGCCCGCTACGGCCAGGCGCAGGAAGAGGCCGAAAAGGACATCGACACCTGGCTTTCGCGCCACTGAACCGTCTCTGAGCAGCACGGCCGCCTTGAGCGGCAGACGAAGCCCCGCCGCGAGCGGGGCTTTTTCGTTGCCTAGGCGCCAACGCAGAAAACCCCGCGATATGCGGGGTTTTCCGGATGGCAGAATGCGGGCGACCGACGCTCGAGCGAGGCCGACGCCTCACGACATCAGGAGGGTTCCCGGCAAGTCTTGCCACCCCAACCCTGCTGGCCCGACATGTTGCCACCTGCGGCCTTGCAGTCCTGGATGAACTTGGTGTTGCAATCCGGGAACTTGCTCGAGCCGTTCTTGCAGTACTTGTCTTCGGTCACGCCGCCATTGCCCGACGAGGCCTTGCCGCTCGGACCAGACGGCTTGTCGTTGTCAGGGGCATCCGAGATGTCGCCGGGACCCGAAGGGCCATTGCCGCCCGGTGCGTCGGAGATATCACTCGGGCCCGACGGACGGTCGCCGCCGCCCGAGCCGGCCGAGAAACCGCCGGCGGCGTTGGCGCTGCCGATGGCGCCGGCAAGCAGCAGAACGGCGGTCAGGATGGTGATCTTGGTTTTCATGGTCATTTTCCCTTTTCGAGGTTGCGTTTCGGGGCCGCGGAAACGCTCTGGTTTCCACGTCGGAACGATCTTTCGGTTTGGGTTCCCCCCGGTTGATCGGGCGAGCTCAACTCGCCCTGGACATGACTGGGTCGCAGCGATCAGGAGAAAGGTTCAAAGAGGGTTCGAATTATTTTCGCAGGGGTTTCGCGGGGTGGTTTCTGGGGCGCTGTGGGTTGTGGTTCTGGGCCACCAGAATAGCGGAGACCCGGGTATCCATGCCGTGACGGTGAAACCACCGCTGCGGTCCAGGTTTGCTGTCCCGGTGGCGACGTCCCAAAGCGGAGTCGAATACGCTCCCGGTTCAGTCAGCCTGCCGCGCGGAAAATTCGCCGATACGGGCGTGCAGGGCCACGGGGATCGTGATCCCCTCGACCTCGGAGCGGGCACGGGCTGCGGCCTTTGCAGGACCGGGGATGTGGACGTGATACTGGCCGGACAACCGGTCGAGCTGCGTCCGCATGCGCGCCTCGAAGCCGGGATCGAACAGTTTCGGATCGAGTGCGACGACGAACAGGCCGGTGCCGGGCGACTTGTGGCCGTCTGTGATCGACGGGGCGTCGACCGACCAGTTGGCGCCCGAGATGCCGGCAGCAAGCACCTCGACCATCAGCGCGATGTTGGCGCCCCGCGCCCCGCCGAAGGCGAGCAGCACACCCTTCATCGCCTTCCTGGCGTCGGTCGTGGGTTTGCCCCTGGCGTCGAGCGCCCAGCCCTCGGGGATCTCCTCGCCGGCTTCGGCCGCCTTGCGCACATTGACGAAGGCGGTCGCGCTCGACGACTGGTCGATGATCAACGGCGGGCCGTCGGCGGCAGGGGCTGCGAGCGAGATCGGGTTGGTGCAAAACACCGGCTTGGTCGAGCCGGAGCCGGCGACCAGCGCCGGGCCGTTGGTGGCAGCGAGCGCAACAAGGCCCGCTTCGGCGAGCCGGCCGGTGAAATAGCCGAGCGAACCGCAGGTATAGGCATTCCTTTGCGAGAAGATGGTGACGCCGAACAGCCTGGCGGCCTTGGCGATGTCGTCGAAGTTGCGGTCGAAGCCGGTGTGGCCCGCGCCGCCCCGGGCGTCGGAGAGGTAGATCGCCAGCGCCGGCCGGGTGACGACCGGTTCGGCCTTGCCGTCGATGCGCCCGGCCTCCAGCGATTCGAGATAGTCGACATAGTGCGACAGCCCGACGCTCGCCTGGCCGTCGGCTTCGGCGGCAACCGCGGCAAGTGCGATCGACTGCGCCGTCTCTTCGCTGGCGCCGGCGCCGACGGCAGCTGATATGCAGAGCGCACGGGCTTCGTCGAGGCTGAGCGTGACCGTTTCTGTTTTTGTCTGCGGCATAGGCTTACCCCAGTCTGGCCGGTATCTTCGCCTCCAGCTTGCGGAAGGCGAAGACGAGAATGCCCGTGATGATCAGATAAATCAGGGCGAGCAGCAACAGCGGCTCGTAGACGATGAACGTGTCCTGGCGGACGCGCGAAGCCACCGCGTAGATGTCGATGACGGTGATGGTGGCGACCAGCGGCGTGGCCTTGAGCTGGAGTACGGTTTCGCCGGCCAGCGTCGGCAGCGCGCGGTGGATGGCCTGCGGCAGCCAGATGCGGCGGAAGCGTTTCCATGGGCTCATGCCGAAGGCGCGGGCGGCCTCCAGTTGCCCTCTCGGCACGCCGGCGAAGGCACCGCGCATCACTTCGCCCTCGTAGGCGGCGTAGGAAAAGGTCAGCGCCAAGACGGCATAGGGCCAGGCCTGCCTGAGGATCGGCCATAGCTCCGACTGCCTGATCCAGGGAAATTGCGGGAACAGCGAGCCGAGGCCGTAATAGAGCAGCCAGAGCTGCAGCAGCAGCGGCGTGCCGCGGATGACCGTGCAGAAGGCCTTGGCCGGCCAGGCCAGCCAGAACGGCCCGGCGGCCTGGGCGAGGCCGAGTGGAACGGCGAGCATGAAGCCGAGCACCACGGTGACGACGAGAATCCAGATCGTGCGCCAGATGCCGAGCAGCGCCAGGTCGTAATAATTCGGCAGCCAGTCCCAGCGCATGAACAAGATCGCCGATAGCACCAGTGCTGCGGCAATCGCGATCAGCACGATGCGGTGCGGCTGCAGCCATTCCGAGCGGGTGGCGGGCGTTGTAGCGGCAGGAGCGGCAGCACTCATCGGCCGGACTCCGCGACCGGCGGCATGCCGCGCCGCGCCCAGCGCTCGATGCGGCCGATAATGACGTTGGAGAACAGCGTCAGCAGCAGATAGAGCACGCCGGCGGCGACGAAGAAGGTGAAATAGGCCTTTGTCGTGGCGCCGGCCTGGCGGGTTTCCTGGGTCAGCTCGTTGAAGCCGACGACGGCGAGCAGGGCGGTGTCCTTGGTGGCGATGAGCCAGAGATTGGCGAGGCCGGGAATGGCGAAGGGCAGCATCGCCGGCAGCGTGATCCGGCGCAGCATCTTGCCCGGCGGCATGCCGTAGGCGCGGGCCGCCTCGATCTGGCCCTGCGGTATCGCAAGAATGGCGCCGCGGATGACTTCGGTGGCATAGGCGCCCTGGACGATGCCTAGCACGCCGATGCCTGCGGCAAGCCCTGAAATGTCGACGGGAGCGTAGCCGAAGCTGTCGAGCGCACGGTTGATGAGGTCGGTGCCGGCGTAATAGAGCAGCAGGATCAGCACCAGCTCGGGCACGGCACGCACGACGGTGGTGTAGATCTCCATCAGGTCGCGCACCACAGGGCTGCCATAAAGCTTGCCCCAGGCGCCGGCGATGCCGATGGCGAGGCCGAGCCCGAAGGCGCCCAGGGCGATCTGGACGGAGTTTGCGAGCCCGCGCAAAAGATTGGCGCCCCAGCCGGGCGGCGAGATGGCGAGCAGCTCGACAGCGCTTGTCTGCAGCAGCGGGTTCAGCACGTGCTCGATATCAGTGGTCCTTGGTGCGGGATGGGTCGACGTCGTTCCCCTCCCCCTTGTGGGGAGGGGTTAGGGGTGGGGGTGCAGCGCTCCACCCGGTTGTCCGCCGGATTGCCGAGGAAAAGGACCCCCACCCTTTATCCCTCCCCACAAGGGGGAGGGTGGGCGTCGGCGTCACGACTGATCCGGTGCTGGCGCAAGGCCGGATCTGCACGCCCCCCTCACTTGCCGTAGATGTCGAAGTCGAAATATTTCTTGGCGATCTCGGCGTATTTGCCGCTGTCACGCAGCGACTTGATGGCGGCATTGAATTTGTCCTTGAGCTCCGTGTCGCCCTGGCGTAGGCCGACGCCGACGCCCGGCCCGAGGATTTCGACGTCTTCGGCGACATCGCCCTTCATGTCGCAGCAGGCCTTGCCCGCATCGGTGGCGAGGAATGTGGCGAGCGAAAGAGAATCCGCCTGCACCGCGTCGACACGGCCGGCTGCAAGGTCGGCCTGGGCCTCGTCCTGGGTCTGGTAGATCTTGATCTCCGAGGCGCTGTCGGCGAAGTGCTTCTTGGCGTAGGCCTCGTGCACCGTCGACACCTGCACGCCGATGATCTTGCCCTTGAGGCCCTCGGGCGTGGCATCGAACTTGACGTCCTTGGAGCCGATGATACCGGCCGGGGTGTTATAATACTTGTCCGAGAAATCGATCGACTTCTTGCGCTCGTCGGTGATCGACATGGAGTTGATGATGGCGTCGATCTTCTTGGAGTTGAGCGCCGGGATCAGGCCGTCCCAGGCGGTCATCGTGACCTCGCATTGCAGCTTCGCCTCGGCGCAAAGGGCGTCGATCATCTCCATTTCCCAGCCGCCCCATTTGCCCGAAGCGTCGGGTGAGGCGAAGGGCGGGTAGGGTTCGGGTGCCATGCCGACCTTGATCGCCTGGGCGCCGGCGCTTCCCGCGCTCAAGCCAAGGACCAGTGCCAAGGCCGCAGTTGCAAGCAGTGCTTTCATGCTGTCTCTCCCGTTTGTCGTTGTTCTTGATGTTCCCGTATTTCGTCCAGGCTAGCCGATGTTGCGGATGAACTGCTTGAGCCGCTCCGATCTCGGCGCCCCGAAAAGCTGTTCCGGCGGGCCTTCCTCCTCGACCACGCCGTTCCAGAGATAGATCACATGGGTTGCCACCTCGCGGGCGAACTTCATCTCGTGGGTGACCAGGACCATGGTGCGACCTTCGCGGGCGAGATCGCCGATCACCTTCAGCACCTCGCCGACTAATTCGGGATCGAGCGCCGAGGTCGGTTCGTCGAACAGCATGACGCGCGGCTGGACCGCGAGCGCACGGGCGATTGCCGCGCGCTGCTGCTGGCCGCCCGAGAGATAGGCCGGGTAGACGTCGCGCTTTTCGGCAAGGCCGACGCGCGCCAGCAGCCGCTCCGCCTCGGCGATGGCCTCGGTGCGCTTGACGCCAAGCACATGCACCGGCACCTCGATGACGTTTTCCAGCAGCGTCATGTGGCTCCACAGGTTGAAGCTCTGAAACACCATGCCGAGGCGCGAGCGGATGCGCTCGATCTGGCGCCGGTCAGCCGGCACGCTGTCGCCAAGGCTGTTCGGCTTGAGGCGGATCTCTTCGCCATTGACGCGGATGATGCCGCTGGTCGGATTTTCCAGGCAGTTGATGCAGCGCAGCAGCGTCGATTTGCCCGAGCCTGAGCCGCCGATGATCGCCACCACCTCGCCGTCGCGCGCCGACAGCGACACGCCCTTCAGCACATGCAACTGGCCGAATTTCTTGTGCAGGTTCTCGACATGGATGGCTTCGGCGGCTTGGCCGTCTGATCGTGCAGGGTGCTGGGCTGCATGACCCGCAGCCATCAGCGATGGCTCCGGCGCGTGAACGTCTTCCCGTCAGCTTGCATCAGGCTGCTCATGGTCGCGTCGCGATGTTCCCCTGGGCGGTGAGGATGGACCTTTCGGCCTTGCGGCGTCAACGGCACCAGTTCCCGCTTCTTTTATGCTTCCATTACGGCACTTGCGACGTTGTTATGCAAGTGTATAAATATTCGCGAGGCCGGTTTCGGCCAATTTTTCCAGACGAAGCGAAGGTGGACATGGCAGTCGCCGCGCGGAGAAAATTCCGCCGAGAAGGCGAGGAGCGCCGTCGGCAGGACCTGATCGAGGCCACCCTCGACTGCGTCGCCGAGCACGGGCTGCAGGGCGCGACGGTCAGGGCCATCGCGCTGCGCGCCGGCGTCACCGCTGGGCTGATCCGCCACTATTTCCCTGGCAAGGAAGAGCTTTTGCAGGCGGCCTATGCCGCCGTCATGGGACGCATGACGGACCTCGCCAAGACAGCGCTGGCGACCGTCGAGCAGGAGCCCGGGCGGCGGCTTGCGGCCTTTGTCGCGGCGAACCTCGCGCCGCCGGTGGTCGATGGGCGCAGCTTCTCGCTCTGGGCCAGTTTCATCGGCCGGGCAAGCAGCGATCCGGCGCTGGGGGCGGCCCACCGGGCCGGCTATCTCGGTTTCCGCGACGAAGTCGAGGCGCTGGTCGCCGAGGCTTTTTCCGACGCCGGCCGGCAGGCGAGCCCGTCGGAATTGCGCCGCCTGGCCATCGCCATCAACGCCATCATCGACGGGCTTTGGGTCGAGGGCTGCCTCGCCGGCGATATGTTCGAGGCAGGCGAACTGGCCGAGATCGGCATCGGCTCGGTGGAAGCGATGCTCGGCCTGGGATTGCGCGGCGAAAGGGAGGTGGCATGACGACGATCGGCGAAGCTCTTATCGATCTGCTCGAAGCGCATGGCGTCGATACCGTGTTCGGCATCCCCGGCGTGCATACGATCGAGCTCTATCGCGGGCTGGCGCGATCGAAGATCCGCCACATCACGCCGCGCCACGAGCAGGGCGCCGGCTTCATGGCCGACGGTTACGCCCGCGCCACGGGCCGGCCGGGGGTGGCCTTCGTCATCACCGGGCCGGGGCTCACCAACACCATCACCGCCATGGCCCAGGCACGCGCCGATTCGGTGCCGATGCTGGTGATCTCGGGCGTCAACGCACAGCCCACGCTGGGCAAGGGCCTGGGCTATCTGCACGAACTGCCCGACCAGCGCGGCATGATGGAAAAGGTGGCGCTGTCGTCGCGGCGGGTGACCGAGGCAGCCGAACTGCCCGGCGCGATTGCCAGGGCCTTCGAGATGTTCGCAACGCGGCGGCCGGGGCCGGTGCATATCGAGGTTCCGCTCGATGTCATGGGCAAGCCGGCGGATGGGCTGAAGCCATTGCCGAAGCGTGCGGCTGTGCCTGCTCCGGGCGAACGCGCGCTTGCCGAAGCAAGGCCCTTGGTCAGCGCGACGAAACGGCCGCTGATCCTCGCCGGCGGCGGGGCGCGACGGGCCGAGGCTGAACTCAGGGCCCTGGCGGAAAAACTCGACGCACCAGTCGTCACCACAGCCAACGGACGTGGCCTGATGCACGGCCATGGACTCGGCGTGCCGGCGAGCCCCAGCCTCAAGGCGGTACGGTCGCTGATGGCGGATGCCGATCTGGTGATCGCCGTCGGCACCGAGTTCGGGCCGACCGACTACGACATGTATGGCGACGGCGGCTTCATGCTGCCGAAGAGCCTGATCCGCATCGACATCGACGAGATGCAGCTTGGCCGGCGCCCGGCGGCGGTTTCGATCCTGGCCGATGCGGGCGCGGCACTTGCGAGGCTGGGTGCCGATGCTGGCGAAGCGCGCCAGGCCGGCGGCACAGCGCGCGCCAAGGCGGCGCGGGAGAGCGCCTGGGCGGAAATCGGCCCGGCGATGCAGGCGCAGGTTCGAGCGGTGGAGGCGATACGCGACGCCCTGCCGGGCGCGATCATCGTCGGCGATTCGACCCAGCCGGTCTATGCCGCCAATCTTTACTATGACCACGACCGGCCGGGCGGCTGGTTCAATGCGGCGACGGGCTACGGTGCGCTTGGCTTCGGCCCGCCGGCGGCGATCGGCGCGGCGCTGGCCGTACCGGATGCGCCGGTGGTCTGCCTCAGTGGCGACGGCGGTTTCCAGTTCACCTTGCCGGAACTGGGGGCGGCGCTGGATGCGAATGCCCCTGTCATCTTCGTCGTCTGGAACAATCGCGGCTATCGCGAGATCGAGACCTCGATGCTCGATGCCGGCGTCGAGCCAGTCGGTGTGTCGCCGGTGCCGCCGGACTTCCTTTTGATCGCCCAGGCCTATGGTCTTCAGGCCGAGCGCCTGCGGGATGTTGGCGCAATCGGCAGCGCATTGAAAAAGGCGCGCTCGACGGGAAAACCCTGTCTGATAGAAATCACCGTCGAATAGGCCGCGCTTGGCGGTCCATCGCGGGAGTTGAGCATGACGAAGAGTTTCGAAGGCCGGCATGTCGTTGTTACCGGCGCCACCGGTGCGCTGGGCGCGGCGGTAGCCAGGCACCTGCTTGGCGAAGGCGCCATCTGCCATTTGCCGATCAGCCGGCCGAAGGCGCCTGACGGTTTCGAATTCGCCGGCAAGGATCGTGTCCACATCGCCACCGGCGTGGACCTGACGGACGCACAGGCCGTCGATGCCTTCTACGACGCCATTCCTGGTCTCTGGGCCTCGATCCATTCGGCAGGGGGCTTCGACATGGGCGCGGTCGAGACTGTCGATCCCGACCAGTTCGACCGGATGATGGACCTCAACGCCAGGACCGCCTTCCTCTGCTGTCGCGGTTCCGCCCGTTCCATGCTCGCCGGCAAGGCCGGCGGTCGCATCGTCAATGTCTCCGCGCGCCCCGGCATCGAACCGCGCAAGGGCGGCGGCATGGCGGCCTATGCCGCCAGCAAGGCAGCCGTCGCGGCGCTGACCGTGGCGCTGGCGGAGGAACTGAAGGGCGCGGACATCCTGGTCAATGCCGTGGCGCCGTCGACCCTCGACACGCAGGCCAACCGCGATGCCATGCCCAAGGCGGATTTCGGCAAATGGGTCAGCCTCGAAGTAGCGGCGGCCGCGATTGCGCAGCTTGCTTCTCCGGCCAATCTGGTCACCAGCGGCACGGTGGCCGCGATCTACGGCCGAGCATAGGGCTAGCGGCCCTGCCCGATCGAGATCGCTGTCGACCTGTCGCGGGGGCTAGCGCGTCAGGCCGCCATTCGGCACGCCCAGCAGTCTGGCCGGCAGGTAGATGACCAGCGAGGCGGCGCCCTGGATGACCGAAGTGCCGTCGGCAAGGATGGTTTCGGCCGGCGCGCCTTCGCCCCTGTCGGTGATGTCGTTGGTCAGTCCGCCTTTTGCCATCAACGCCATCAGCGTCGGCGAACTGGCGAAGACGCCATGGCTGCCGCCGTCGAGGTTGGATGTGTCGAGCACTGTGATGTTTTCCGCCTGCAGGGCTGCGACATCGGCGCCGGAACCAACGCGCGGGTGGCCGCCGGTCAACCCGCCCGACAGGTTCAGCGCCTTGTCGCGCGTCGACACCAGGATCATGAACGGGTTCGGCAGCTTGTCGATGTCGCGCAACTGGCTCTGGAAGACGTCGATGTCGATGTCCGGTGCCGCAAGCACGAGATCGTTGATGCGGCTGATGTACTTGTCGCGGCCGCTCAGCGACAGGCTGCGCAGCGCCTCCATGACCACATAGCTGCCCATCGAGTGGCCGACGAGCACAACGCGCTTGGCCTGGCTGCGCGCGGCGATCTCGATCGTGTCGGCAAGGCCGTCGCGGCTGTAGGCGGCGCTGTCGCGGTCATAGACGTAGAGCGGCAAAGACCCGCCCGACGGCCAGGCATAGTGCAGCGCCACCGCCTTGATCTTATAGTCGTGGACGATCTGGGCATTGCGGAAGATGCTGTCGGCGAAGTTGTTGTTGTAGCCGTGAACGAAGATGAAGACCTCGCGCTCTTCCGGCGGGCGCCGCATCAGGTCGGCGTCGAGGGCAGCCACGAACTGCGCCTTCTCGTCGAAGGGTTGGAACGAGCGGGCGACGAAGTTGCGCACCGGACTGGGCGCGCGGCTGGCGCTTTCGACCTCTCCGGCAACATGGGTTGCTGGAATGCCGATCTCGAACTTTGCAAAATTGAGCGACTTAGCGCGTTCGGCCGAATAGGGCAGCGCAAGATTGTCCGAGCGTGCCCGCATGGTCGAGACATAGATCGGCACGACGGCTGCCGATTCGCCTTCCTTGCCGTCGCCGAGACCAAGCACGGCGCGCCCGCCGCAACCGGACAGGACCACGAGCACGAGAAAGAAGGTTAGAAAACGCAACTTGATCATTGCCGGGCTCGGGACGCGGGACAGGGCTTGGCGGTCTTAAGAGCAGCAAATCCTGGCCGCGGCAACCGCGGAGGTGCCGAACGCAGGCTGCCCGGAAGCATTCGGATGCGCCGTGAAGCATTCCGGCATCACTTGCGCCTGTTCGCGCCGTCGCACGTGATCTTCATGCGCCCACGGCCAAGAAAAAACCCCGCCGGATCGCTCCGGCGAGGTTTTTCAGTTCACGACAATGAGCGAATGGCTCAGTTGCCGCGGTTCTTCAGGGCTGCGCCCAGGATGTCGCCGAGCGAAGCGCCGGAGTCGGTCGAGCCGTACTGAGCGACTGCTTCCTTCTCTTCGGCGATTTCCAGCGCCTTGATCGAGACCTGCAGCTTGCGGGTCTTCTTGTCGAAGGCGATGATGCGGGCGTCAACCTTCTGGCCGACGACGAAGCGCTCGGGGCGCTGTTCGTCACGGTCACGCGACAGGTCCGAACGCTTGATGAAGGTCTCAATGCCGCTCTCGACGAGACGGACTTCGAGGCCACCATCCTTGATGCCGGTGACTTCGCAGGTGACGACGGCGTTCTTGCGCAGTTCGCCCGAGGTCGCGGCTTCGACGACGGTGTCGCGGCCGAGCTGCTTGATGCCGAGCGAGATGCGTTCCTTGTCGATGTCGACGTCGAGGACCTGAGCCTTGACCATGTCGCCACGGTTGTACTCTTCGATGACCTGCTCGCCCGGACGGTTCCAGTCGAGGTCGGACAGGTGCACCATGCCGTCGACGTCGCCGTCGAGGCCGATGAACAGGCCGAATTCGGTCTTGTTCTTGACTTCGCCTTCGACTTCGCTGCCGGCCGGGTGGTTACGGGCGAAAGCTTCCCACGGGTTCTCGAGCGTCTGCTTGAGGCCGAGCGAGATGCGGCGCTTGGCCGGATCGACCTCGAGCACGACCACGTCGACCTGCTGGGTGGTCGACAGGATCTTGCCGGGGTGCACGTTCTTCTTGGTCCACGACATTTCCGAAACGTGGATGAGGCCTTCGATGCCCGGCTCGAGCTCGACGAACGCACCGTAGTCGGTGATGTTCGTGACGGTGCCGGTGATCTTCTTGCCGATCGGGAACTTGGTGCCGATGTCGGACCACGGATCGCTCTCGAGCTGCTTCATGCCGAGCGAGATGCGGTGGGTTTCCTGGTTGATGCGGATGATCTGCACCTTGACCGACTGACCGATGTTGAGGATTTCGGTCGGGTGGTTGACGCGGCGCCAGGCCATGTCGGTGACATGCAGCAGGCCGTCGATGCCGCCGAGGTCGACGAACGCACCGTAGTCGGTGATGTTCTTGACCACGCCTTCGACAACCTGGCCCTCTTCGAGGTTCTGCACGATTTCCGAACGCTGCTCGGCGCGGCTCTCTTCGAGAACGGTGCGGCGCGAAACGACGATGTTGCCGCGACGGCGATCCATCTTGAGGATCTCGAAGGGCTGCGGGTTGTGCATGAGCGGGGTGACGTCGCGGATCGGACGGATGTCGACCTGCGAACGCGGCAGGAAGGCAACGGCGCCGTCGAGATCGACGGTGAAGCCACCCTTGACCTGGTTGAAGATGACGCCTTCGACGCGCTCACCCTTGGTGAACTTCTCTTCGAGCTTGACCCAGCTCTCTTCGCGGCGGGCCTTGTCGCGCGACAGCATGGCTTCGCCAAGCGCGTTTTCGATGCGCTCGACATAGACCTCGACGGTGTCGCCGACCTTGAGCTGGCCGTCCTTGGCCTTGGCGCCGAATTCCTTCAGCGGCACGCGGCCCTCGACCTTCAGGCCGACGTCGATGATGGCCATGTCTTTTTCGATGGCCGTGACGATACCCTTGACGACCTGGCCTTCGCCCGAATGACCGTCCGAGAAGGACTCTTCGAGCAGGCTCGCGAAATCGTCGCGGGAGGGATTAGCTTGTGACATTGGATCTCCTGGTGCGTCCCGGCTTGCGGGAGCGGCGCCGTGGGTTAGCGTTGCGTTGGCCTGCCAACATCCCGGGCAAAAAGCCCTTGGCCGCCCAAAGCGGCAAATCGGCGCAAGAAGAATGCGGACAGGTCGGTTAAGTGGCGAAACCCTGAGGCTTCAGCCGTGCCTTCAACTTCCGAGGACTCGATCGACGATATCCCTGGCTGCGGAAAACGCGGCTTCTATATCCATTTCTGACGTATCGAGCAAGTGCGCGTCGTCGGCGGGCCTGAGCGGGGAGTCGGCGCGGCCGGTGTCGCGCTCGTCGCGGCGCACGATATCGGCCAAAATACCGGCGAAATCGGCGCTGCCGCCATTGGCTTCGATCTCGGACAGGCGCCGCTGGGCCCGCACCTCCGCGCTGGCCGTAACGTAGAGCTTCACGTCGGCGTCGGGGCAGACGACGGTGCCGATGTCGCGGCCGTCGAGCACCGCCCCTTGCGGTATGCGCGCGAACTGGCGCTGCTTCTCGACCAGGATCTTACGCACCTCGGGAATGACCGCCACCTTGGACGCGGCTTCGCCGACGGCATGTGCCGACAGCACCTTGCGGTCGAGATGGCCGAGATCGACAAGCTTCGCCGCTTCGATGGCGTGCGCGACATCGTCGAGCGGCCAGCCCTTCTCGATCAGCGTCTGCGCGACGGCGCGGTAGGTCAGCCCGGTGTCGAGCAAGGCGAGGTGGTAATAATCTGCCAGGCGCCGCGCGAGCGTGCCCTTGCCCGCGCCTGCGGGGCCGTCGATGGCGATGGTGATGGAGTTAGGCATCGTTCACGCGGGTCCCTCGTCAGATGCTGCGCATCAAACCGCCGTCGACCCGCAGGTTCTGGCCCGTGATGTAGGCGGCGCCCTCCGAGGCCAGGAAGGCGATCGTCGCGGCGATCTCTTCGGACGTGCCGTAGCGCTGCATCGGCACGCCGTCGCGGCGCTCGTCGGTCTGCGGCAGGCTGTCGATCCAGCCCGGCAGCACGTTGTTCATGCGGACATTGTGCGGGGCGTACTGATCGGCGAAGAGTTTGGTGTAGGCGGCAAGACCCGCGCGCGCGACCGCCGAAGTCGGGAACATCGCCGCCGGTTCGCCCACCCAGGCGGTCGAGATGTTGACGATGGCGCCGCCCTTCTGTTCAACCATGATCGGCGCGACAAACCGCGTCGCGCGCACGACATTCAGGAAATAGACGTCGATGCCGGTGTGCCACTGCTCGTCGGTGATCTCCAAGAGCGGCGCGCGCGGTCCGTGGCCGGCACCGTTGACCAGCGCGTCGATGCGGCCCCACTTTTCCATGGTCAGGTCGACGAAACGCTTGAGGTCGTCGTTCGACTGGTTGGACCCGGTGAAGCCGAGCCCGCCGAGCTCCTTGGCCAGCGCCTCGCCCTTGCCCGACGAAGACAGGATGGCGACGGAATAGCCGTCAGCTGCCAGCTTCTTCGCCGCCGCAGCCCCCATGCCGCTGCCGCCGCCGACGATCATCGCTACTTTTTTGGTCATAAGCTCGCTCCTCGGTTACGTTGCCGGCGTCAAGCGGCGGTCTGGTCGATCTCCGCTCCCAGATCCGCCATCAGTCCCATGAATTCCGGGAAGCTCGTCGCGATCATCGCCTGGTCGTCGACGGTGACGGGCTTTTCGGAAGCCAAGCCCATGACCAGGAAGCTCATGGCGATGCGGTGGTCGAGATGGGTCTTGACTGTGCCGCCGCCGAGGCCCTTGCCGCCGGGAACGCCACGGACGGAAAGCGTGGTCTCGCCTTCGGTGCAGTCGGCGCCATTGGCTTCGAGGCCGCGGGCAACGGCGGCCAGCCTGTCGGATTCCTTGACGCGGAGCTCTTCCAGGCCCTGCATCAGGGTTTCGCCCTCGGCAAAGCAGGCCGCGACCGCCAGCACCGGATACTCGTCGATCATCGACGGCGCGCGCTCGGCCGGAACCTTGACGCCCTTGAGTTCGGAGCCGCGCACGCGCAGGTCGGCGACATCCTCGCCGCCGGCATTGCGCGGGTTGAGGATGTCGATCTTGCCGCCCATTTCGATCAGCGTGGTGATCAGGCCGGTACGCGTCGGGTTCATCAGCACGTTTTCGATGGTGATGTCGGAGCCTGGCACGATCAGTGCTGCGACCAGCGGGAAGCCGGCCGAGGACGGATCGCCCGGCACGGCGATGACCTGGCCGGTCAGCTTGCCCTGGCCTTCGATGAAGATGTGGCGCACGCCCTGCTCGTCGGTCTCGACCTCGATGTTGGCGCCGAAGCCCTTCAGCATCTTTTCGGTGTGGTCGCGGGTCATCACCGGCTCGATGACGGTGGTGATTCCCGGCGTGTTGAGGGCGGCGAGCAGCACCGCCGACTTCACCTGCGCCGAGGCCATTGGCACGCGATAGGTGATGGGGGCGGCCTGACGCGGGCCGCGCAGCGTCAGCGGCATGCGGTCGCCGGGCGCGGCGTCGATGACTTGCACGCCCATCTGGCGCAGCGGATCGAGCACGCGACCCATCGGCCTGCCCGACAGCGAGGCGTCGCCGATGAAGGTGGTTTCCATGTCATAGGTTCCGACAAGGCCCATGGTCAGGCGCGAGCCGGTGCCGGCGTTGCCGAAATCGAGCGGCGCTTCGGCCTGCAGCAGGGCACCGTTGCCGGTACCGGTGATGATCCATTCCGCGCCGCGCCTGTCGATATGCGCGCCCATCGCCTTCATGGCGTCGCCGGTGCGCATCACGTCTTCGCCCTCGAGCAGGCCGGTGATGCGGGTTTCGCCCGATGCGAGGCCGCCGAACATGAAGGAGCGGTGCGAAATCGACTTGTCGCCCGGGATGCGGGCGGTTCCAGACAGCGATTTTGACTTCCGGGCGACGGCCGGCTGTGGCACAGCTTGATGCGACATGGTGGTTCCTCGTGCGGGATGGCCCAGGAAAACGGGCTTTTCCCAATGATTGCGGCGGTGTCGTAGCATCGATTGCGGTAACGGTCATCCCCCATCGCCCCCGCTCGGGGATTTGGCTTTGACAGCGCCACCAACTGCGGCTAAGGGGACGAAAATCTAGAAAACGAGGCCTGACGTGGCAAAATCCGAGCTTGGCACAAAGCGTATCGACCCGGAGACGGGTCGCAAATTCTATGACCTGAACAAGGACCCGATCGTTTCGCCGTACACCGGCAGGGCCTATCCGCGCTCCTACTTCGACGACGGCAAGGCTTCGGCCATCCTGGAAGAGGAAGAGGAAGTCGAAGCCAAGGAGCTCGACCCTGAAGAGGAAGGCGCGGAAGTCGTGTCCCTTGAGGACGCCGACGACGAGGCCAAGGGCGGTGGCGACGATCTGCCGGATCTCGACGACGACGACGATGTCGACCTGGGCGACGACGATGACGATACCTTCCTCGCCGACGAGGAAGAGGAAGACGACGACGTCTCCGACATGATCGGCGTCGGCGACGACGACGACGAGATCTGACACGCCTTTTCGGGAAACCGAAAAAAGGTTTCGATCAAGGCTTGCCAATGGTCGAATGCGGCGCTAGAAGCCGCCAACAAATGCGGCGCGGACGAAAAATTCGCGCCGACTTTCGCCGGAAACGGCGCCGGCTTATGCCGGGTGTGGGGCCATAGCTCAGCTGGGAGAGCGCCTGCATGGCATGCAGGAGGTCAGCGGTTCGATCCCGCTTGGCTCCACCAAATCACCTTCGTCAAATCTGCTATTTCTGAAAGATCGGCTCCTGGCTTGGCCGGGCCTTGAGCGGAATCGGCGAACTTCAGTTCGCTGACCCTGGCGCGTCCGCATGGGCTTCAGGTGCCGTTTCGGGCCAAGCGGTTGACCGCCAGAAGCGTGAGGGCGGCAGTTCCGCCCAATCCGACCACGAGCGCCAGCGACCAGGTGATGCCGATGTTGGCCATCCCGAAGGCCAGCGCAAACGGTGCCAGCGCCGAAACGATCAGGCGTGCTGACGTGACGCGTCCCTGGAGCCGGCCATAGCCTTCGCTTCCGAACAGCATCAGCGGCAAGGTGCCGGAGACGATACTGAACAGCCCGTTGCCCAGGCCGAACAGGACGGCAAATGCCATGGCTCCGACGACGCTCGGGGCGGTCAGTACCAGCACCGCGACGGCGCATGGCATGAGCGCCGCAGCGATCAACGCCAGCATCACCGGCGACAGGTTGCGGCCGTACATCATGTTGGTCAGGCGGCTCAGCACCTGGGACGGGCCGAACAGCGTTCCAATGACAGCGGCCGAAGCGCCAAGGCCCAAGCCTGAAAGCAGCGGGACCATGTGGACCAGGACGGCTGCGCCGACCAGGGACTGCAGGGCGAAGGCCGTCACCATCAGGGCGAAGCCCAATGGGCGTGCCAACGCTGCGAGTTGGCCGACGATGGGCTCAGGCAACTGTGAGGCCTTCCGCCGGCTTTGCGCCAGCCCATGCGACAGCCAGGCATGCAGAGGCAGGCAGACAACAAGATTGAGGCCGGCGAAGATCAGGTAGACGTGCTGCCATGGCATCATGGCATGCAATGCGTCGGTCATCGGCCAGAAGATCGTGGAAGCAAAGCCCCCGATCAGGGTCAGGTAGGTGATGCTGCGCTGCGCGGCTTGAGGCCGGATCTGGACCAGTAGCGCGAAAGCCGCGCCGTACTGCACCAGGTTGGCAGCGATCTCGACGGCGATCAGTGCAAGGACGAAGGCGGTCTTGGTCGGCGCCATGGCGCATGCGACGAGGCCGGCGGCGGCCAGTCCGGAGCCGAGCGTCATCAGCCGCCCGGCGTCGTAGCGGTCGATCCATGATCCCAGCCAGGGAGCCACGAGGCCGCCGGCCAGCAGGGCGGCCGACAGAGCCCCAAAGACCCATTCCGCGGACCAGTCCAGATCTTTCGCCATGTCGCCGGCGAGGATACTGAAGGCGTAGTAGAGCGTTCCGTAGCCGATGATTTGCGTGATGCCGAGGGCGGCAATTGCTGCGATCGGCGCACGCTCGGCTGTCATAGCGATTTCAGTCGCACGCGCTTTTCAAGCTTGGCGGCATGCTCTTTGCGCTCGCTGTAGCGATCGGTCAGATGTCCGGAGATGCCGCGCGTAAGCAAGGTAAACTTCATCAGTTCTTCCATGACATCGACGACCCGGTCGTAGAAGGATGAAGGCTTCATTCTTCCGCTTTCATCGAACTCCTGCCACACCTTGGCGACCGATGACTGGTTGGGGATGGTGACCATCCGCATCCAGCGTCCGAGGATTCGCATCTGGTTCACGGCGTTGAAGGACTGCGAACCGCCAGAAACCTGCATGACAGCCAGGGTCCGGCCCTGCGTCGGGCGGATGGCCCCGCCCGGCAAGGGGATCCAGTCGATCTGCGCCTTCATGACCGCGCTCATGGCGCCATGCCGCTCGGGGCTGGTCCATACCTGGCCCTCCGACCAGAGCATCGCTTCGCGCAGTTCCTGCACCTTGGGATGCTCGGCCGAAGCGTCTTCCGGCAATGGCAGGCCGTTTGGATGATAGACGCGCGTCTCAGCCCCCATCGCATCGAGCAGCCGCTGGGCCTCGAGCGTCAGGAAGCGGCTGTAGGACCGCTCGCGGAGCGAGCCGTAGAGCAACAGGATACGCGGCTTGTGGGCCGGGAAGGCCGCGTTCAGCGCTTCCGGGTCGGGCATGCGGAACGCGTCCGGCTGAAGATTGGGCAAGTCCATGTTCACAGGAGCTTTCGATCGTAGCTCACCACTTCGCCGTCCTCCTTGGTGTAGGACGCCACCGGGTTGTCGAGCAGGTCGAGCACCGCTTCGGATGGACGGCACAGGCGTGTCCCACGCGGTGTCTCCACGATCGGCCGGTTGATCAGAATCGGGTGGGCGAGCATGAAGTCGAGGATCTGGTCATCGCTCCACGTGGGATCCGACAGCCCGAGTTCGCCGTAGGGCGTTCCCTTTTGCCGCAACAGGTCGCGGGGAGGCATCTTCATCGCGCCGAGAAGCTCGACCAGCCGATCGCGCGACGGCGGGTCCTTGAGATATTCGATGACGACGGGATCCTCGCCGCTGGCCCGGATCAATGCGAGCGTATTGCGCGACGTGCCGCAGGCGGGGTTGTGGTAGATCGTGATGGTCATCGGGCGCTCCCGGTTTCGATTGATGTCTTGGTTTCGATGCCGCGCTCGTACCAGCCCTTCGAGCGGTTCACGATCCAGACGACGGATAGCATCACCGGAACCTCGACCAGCACGCCAACGACGGTTGCGAGCGTTGCGCCCGAGCTGAACCCGAACAGGCTGATGGCGGCAGCGACGGCCAGTTCGAAGAAATTGGAAGCACCGATCAGTGCCGACGGTCCGGCAACGCAGTGCTGTTCGCCGGAAATGCGGTTCAGCAGATAGGCAAGTCCGGAGTTGAAATAGACCTGGATCAGGATGGGCACGGCGAGCATCGCAATGACCAGCGGCTGCGCGATGATCTGCTCGCCCTGGAAGCCGAACAGCAGCACCAGCGTGGCCAAAAGCGCGACCAGCGACATCGGCTGCACAATCTTGAGCAGGCCGTCGAGCGCTGCCTGTCCGCCACGAGCCAGCAGGCCGCGCCGAACGACCTGGGCGATGAGCACGGGAATGACGATGTAGAGGACGACCGACAGGACGAGCGTGTCCCATGGAACAGTGATGGCAGACAGGCCAAGCAGCAGGCCGACGATCGGCGCGAAGGCAACGACCATGATCGCATCGTTCAATGCGACCTGCGAGAGCGTGAAGTGCGGCTCGCCCTTCGTCAGGTTCGACCAGACGAACACCATGGCCGTGCAAGGCGCTGCGGCCAGGATGATCAGGCCCGCAATGTATGAGTCGATCTGATCTGCCGGCAGATGCGGCCTAAACAGCCAGCCGATGAACAGCCACCCCAGCAGCGCCATGGAAAACGGCTTCACAGCCCAGTTGATGAACAGCGTCACCCCGATGCCGCGCCAGTGCCGGCCGACCTCATGCAATGCCGCGAAATCGATCTTGAGCAGCATCGGGATGATCATCAGCCAGATCAGTACGGCCACCGGGATGTTGACCTTGGCGATCTCGGCGGCGCCGATCCCCTGGAACAGGCCGGGCAGGAAATGGCCGAGGGCAACGCCCACGACAATGCAAAGTGCGACCCACAGGGTCAGGTAGCGTTCGAATATGGACATCGGTCAGGCCTTCAACGGAGTGCCGCAGGCCGCGGCGGTGATGACGGGCGCGCAGATTTCCGGACGGCCGGAGCAGCAGTCCTCCATCAGGAACCGGATGATGCCCCTAATCGCATCGTACTCGGCGTTGTAGATCATCGACCGGGAATCCCTGCGTGCGGCGACCAGGCCTGCCCGCTCCAGTTCCTTGAGATGGAAGCTGACGTTGGAGGCCGAAACGTCGGCCTTGTCGGCAATGGTGCCGGCCGCCATGCCATCGGGACCTGCGACAACCAGCATGCGCAAGATGCGCAGCCTGGTCTCCTGCGACAGGGCTCCGAAGGCGGCCAGCGCTTGGTGCTCTTCCATATTTCAATAATCCTAGAAATATCGAAATGATGAGTAGCCGACCCGAATATTCCTGACAAGGCAAAATGTTCGATTTCGTCACGGAAGCCCTGCGACCTGCCTGGCCTTCTGCCTGGCAGCGAGTTTTCCAGGCTACCAGGTAATGTTCGACAGCTGCAGCCAGGGCGGGTTGTCGGCGTACATTTCCCGGATCAGTTCCTTGATCGCCTCTATCCGTCCGGAATTGTCGTTGCGCCGATAGCTCATGATCACCGGCGAGGTTGCCTTTTCATCGGACAAGATGCGGTAGCAGACATCGTCGGGGCGCTGGCGCTGCGAGGCCGCCGGAACGATGCACAAGCCCGCGGCCGCTGCCACCAGGCCAAGCGCGGTCTGTATCTCGCGAACCTCCTCGACGATGCCGGGTTCGACATTGAGCTCGGCAAACAGGCCGAGCACTTCGTCGGCGAAGCTTGGTCGCGGTTTGGAGGGATAGATCACCAGGGTCTCGCCCTCTATGTCCTTGAGGGCGATCGGCGAGGTCGAGAGCGATTTGGGGTGGTTTTTCGGGAAGGCGACGACCAGCCGCTCCTCGCGCAGCGTGATTCGTTCGACATCCGGGTCGCTGAGTCGCACGCGACCGAAGCCGAGATCGATGCGCCCGTCCTTGAGGGCGGCGATCTGCTCGACCGACATCATCTCGCGGAACTCGATGCCGAGCTCCGGCCAGCGGACCCGCATGCGGCGGACGAGGTCGGGAATGCCGCTGTAGAGCGTCGAGCCGACGCAGCCGATGATGAAGATCTCGCGCCGCGACAGCGCGATGCGGCGCGTCTGCTCGCGAATGTGCTCCATCCGCGTGATCATCTGGCTCGCCTGCTCGTAGAAGAAGCGGCCAGCCTCGGTCAGCGCCAGCGGCCGGCTGGACCGGTCGATCAGTAGGGCGCCCAAGCTCTCTTCGAGTTGCTGGATCTGCCGGCTGAGCGGTGGTTGAGCGATATGCAGCACCTCCGCAGCCCTTGAGAAATTGCGCTCGCGTGCGACGGCGACGAAGTAGCGAAGCTGGCGCATGTCCATGGCACTATACCTTCTAGGTATCGATATCGACCGAGATAGTCTTGGACTGTTTGTCGGCTCAAAGCTAGCGTTTGCCATAGGAAGTTCGGAGGAAAGTTCCGTGAATTCTGGCATCCGCATCATCGAAATCGATACCATCCTGCTTGATGTGCCAACCATCCGGCCGCACGCGCTGTCGATGGTGACGATGAGCGGGCAGACGATGATGGTCGTCAGGCTGCGCTGCTCCGACGAGGTCTCGGGACTGGGCGAAGGCACCACGATCGGCGGTCTCGCCTATGGCGCCGAAAGCCCCGAAAGCATGAAGCTTGCGATCGACCAGTACATCGCGCCGCTGCTCATCGGCGCCGACGCGACGCGCGTCGCGCTTGCCATGGACAAGGTCTATGCGGCGGTGAAGGGCAACCACTTCGCCAAATGCGCGGTCGAGACGGCCCTTCTGGACGCACAGGCACGCCGCCTTGGCCTGCCGCTCTCGGAACTGCTCGGCGGTTCCAGGCGTGACAGCCTGCCGGTGGCCTGGACGCTGGCTTCGGGCGATACCGCCAAGGATATCGAAGAGGCCCAGCGCATGCTGGAGGCCCGCCGCCACAAGGATTTCAAGTTGAAGATCGGCAAGCGACCGGTTGACCAGGACGTTGCGCATGTGGCGGCGATCCGCAAGGCGCTGCCTGATTTCGCCAGTGTCCGCGTCGACGTCAACATGGCCTGGCGTGAACGCGAGGCGGCCCATGGCATTGCGGCATTGGCCGACGCCGGCTGCGTGCTGGTCGAGCAGCCTGTCGCCGGCGTCGAGCCGCTCGCCCGGCTGCAGGCGAAGTCCCGCATCGCGCTGATGGCCGACGAGATACTGACCGGACCCGAAAGCGCGCTGGCCGCGGCATCGAAGCACGCCGGCGACGTGTTCTCGGTCAAGATCGAGCAGGCCGGCGGCCTGTTCGCCGCATCGAAGGTGATCGCGGTGGCCGAAGCGGCAGGTATCGCCGTCTATGGCGGCACGATGCTTGAAGGACCGATCGGCACGATCGCCGCAGCACACCTGTTTGCCGGGGTTCGCAGTCTCGACTGGGGCACCGAATTGTTCGGCCCGCTGCTCCTGACCGAGGAACTGCTGACCGAGCCGCTCGGCTACGCCGACTTCGAGCTCAGGGTTCCGACAGGGCCTGGCTTGGGAATCGAATTGGATGACGCGGCGGTGAACCGCTTCCGTCGCGACCGGGCCGGTGCGCCCGCGTCCTTGCGCGTGGTGAGGTGAGATCATGCTGTTTCATGTCGAAATGACCGTCAACCTGCCGCACGATCTGCCCAAGGACCAGGCCGACCGACTGAAGGCAACGGAGAAGGCGCAGGCCCAGGAACTGCAACGCAGCGGCAAGTGGCGCCATCTTTGGCGCGTCGCCGGCCAGTACGCCAATGTCAGCGTCTTCGACGTCAGCGGGGCGGGCGAACTGCACGAAATCCTGTCCGGGCTGCCGCTGTTTCCGTTCATGCAGATCGAAGTGAAGGCGCTCTGCCGGCATCCGTCGGCGATCGCCGACGACGGAGCATAGGCGCCGACAGGGGCTCCCTTCCGCGCAGGTAGAGCGGGAGCAAGGGAGCGAGTTTAGTCAACGCGCAGCAATGCGAGCCAGAAAGGGAGGTTCCCATGTCCAGCAAGCTTATCGAAAAGTCCGTCATCGACGATCTCGCCAGCCGTGCCAGCGGCCTCGACCAGGCGGGCGGCGACCAGCGCCTGAAGAGCATCGCCAACCGGCTGCTCGGCGACCTGTTCACCGCCATCGACGATCTCGACATCAGCATGAACGAGGTCTGGAGTGCCGTCGCCTATCTCGGCCAGGCGGCGCGCAACAACGAACTCGGCCTGATCGCCCCGGGCATCGGCCTCGAGCATTTCCTCGACCTGCGCCTCGACGAGGCCGAGCGCCGCGCAGGCCTCGCCGGCGGCACCGCCCGCACCATCGAAGGACCGCTCTACATTGCCGGCGCACCGCTCTCCAAGGGCACTGCGCGGCTCGACGACGGCTCCGACAAGGGCGAGGTCGTGTTCATGCAGGGCCAGGTCCGCGACCAGAACGGCAAGCCTGTCGCCGACGCCATCGTCGACGTCTGGCACGCCAACACGCTGGGCAACTATTCGCATTTCGACCCGCAGCAGCAGGCCTACAACCTGCGCCGCCGCATCCAGACCGACGCCGAGGGGCGCTACAGCTTCCGCTCGATCATGCCGAGCGGCTATGCCACGCCTCCGGGCGGCTCGACCGAGCAGCTGATGTTCGCCTTCGGCCGCCATGGCCACCGTCCGGCGCACATCCACTTCTTCGTCTCGGCGCCCGGCTACCGCCACCTGACGACGCAGATCAACATCGAAGGCGACGAATACCTGTTCGAGGATTTCGCCTTCGGCACCCGCAACGACCTCATCCCCCCGGTCGCCCGCATCAGCGATCCGAAGGTGCTGGCCGAACGCCAGGTGCAGGAGCCTTTCGCCTCGATCGACTTCGACTTCGTGCTGATGCCCGAAGTGGAAGGCGTGACGGACACTGTGGTCGAGCGCGAACGCGTCAGCGCCTGATTTCGGATCGGGCGCGCCAAGCGGAGGCGGCGCGCCACCTTTGTGGAGGAATGCAACATGCTGGACTCAAACGTTGATCGGCACATCGAAGACAAGCTCGATGCAGCCGTCGTGGACGACCCCGCCGCCGGCGCCTATCGCTGCCGTCGCGACATCTTCACCGACCCCGACCTGTTCGAGCTGGAGATGCGCCACATCTGGGAAGGCAACTGGGTCTATCTCGCCCATGAGAGCCAGATCCCGAACGCCAACGACTTCCTGACCGGCCACATCGGCCGCCAGCCGATCGTCATCTCGCGCGACAAGAAGGGCGAGCTGCACTGCTTCCTCAATGCCTGTTCGCATCGCGGCGCGATGGTGTGCCGCCACAAGCGCGGCAACAAGAGCACCTACACCTGCCCATTCCACGGCTGGACCTTTTCCAACAGCGGCAAGCTGCTCAAGGCCAAGGACCCCGACGGTGCCGGCTACCCCGAACAGTTCAACAAGAATGGTTCGCACGACCTGACCAAGGTGGCGCGTTTCGAGAGCTATCGCGGCTTCCTGTTCGGCAGCCTGAATGCCGACGTGCTGCCGCTCGAACAGCATCTTGGAGAAGCCGCAAGGATCATCGACATGATCGTCGATCAGTCGCCCGACGGGCTCGAAGTGCTGCGCGGCGGCTCGACCTATGTCTATGACGGCAACTGGAAGCTGCAGACCGAGAACGGCGCCGACGGCTACCATGTCTCCTCAGTGCACTGGAACTATGCGGCGACCACCAATCACCGCAAGGATGCGCTGGCCGCTGCCGCCGGCGTCGACGTCACCCGTGCCATGGACGCCTCGTCCTGGGCCAAGCAGGGCGGCGGATTCTACTCCTTTGAGCACGGCCATCTCCTGCTCTGGACCCGCTGGAGCAATCCGGAGGACCGGCCGCTTGCCGAGAAGCGCGGCGAACTGACCGAGAAGTTCGGCCAGTCCTGGGCCGACTGGATGATCGACCGCTCGCGCAACCTCTGCCTCTACCCCAACGTCTACCTGATGGATCAGTTCTCCTCGCAGATCCGCATGTACCGGCCCATCTCGGTCGACAAGACGGAAGTCACCATCTACTGCATCGCGCCCAAGGGCGAGGGTGTCGAGGCGCGTGCCCGCCGCATCCGCCAGTACGAGGACTTCTTCAACGCCTCCGGCATGGCGACGCCCGACGACCTCGAGGAGTTCCGCTCCTGCCAGATCGGCTACCAGGCGCGGCAGGCGGCGTGGAACGACCTCAGCCGCGGCGCCACGCACTGGATCGAGGGCGCCGACGAAGGCGCCAAGGCAATCGGCCTCAAGCCGCTGCTGTCGGGCGCCAAGACCGAGGACGAAGGCCTGTTCGTCATCCAGCACAAATACTGGAAGGAAACGCTGGAGAAGGCGGTCGGCAAGAACCCGACTGACTGACGGCAACTGATCGGCGAGCCCGGCTCGCCGCCTTTCAAGCATCAAGCCCGCACGGCGCGGTCCGAGAACGGTCCGCGGAAGGAGACGTCATGACCATTTCACGCCAAGAGGTGGAAGAGTTCCTCTATCGCGAGGCCCGATTCCTGGACGACAGGCAGTGGGACGAATGGCTCGCGCTCTACGCCCCGCATGCCGAGTTCTGGATGCCGTCCTGGGACGACGATGAAACGCTCGTCGAGGACCCGCAGACCGAAATCTCGCTGATGTACTACCCGACCAAGCAGGGGCTGGAGGATCGCATCTTCCGCATCCGCACCGAGCGCTCCAGCGCCACCAGCCTGCCGGAGCCGCGGACCATCCACCACATCTCCAATGTCGAGATCCTGGAACAGGATGCGGAGAAGCTTGAGGTCCGCTTCAACTGGCTGACCTTCAACTTCCGCTACAAGACCACCGATTCCTACTACGGGGCGTCGTTCTACACGCTTGAGGTCGGCGACGGCGGGCTGAAGATCGCCCGCAAGAAGGTCGTGCTGACCAACGACTACATCCACCACGTCATCGACATCTACCACGTCTGAACAGGCCAGGGAGGATCGCGCCATGGCACACAGGATAGCTTTGAACTTCGAAGACGGCGTCACCCGCTTCATCGAATGCGACGGCAATGAGGTCGTGGCCGATGCGGCCTATCGGGCCCGGCTCAACATTCCGATGGATTGCCGCGACGGCGCCTGCGGCACCTGCAAGAGCAAGTGCGAGTCGGGCCGCTTCAGGATGGGCGACTACATCGAGGATGCCCTCAGCGAGGACGAGGCATCGGAGGGCTATGTGCTGACCTGCCAGCTTCGGCCGGAAAGCGATTGCGTCATCAGCATTCCGGCGACCTCCGCGCTGTGCAAGAGCGGACCGACGGCATTCGAGGCTGAGCTCGCCGACGTGCGCAAGCTTTCCGACACCACCATCGGCTTCACCGTCGCCCTCGACCAGCCGGATGCCCTGAGCTTCCTGCCCGGCCAATACATGCAGGTCTCGGTTCCAGGCACCAGCGAGAGCCGCGCCTATTCGTTCTCGTCCTGCGTCTCGGGCGGCCGTGCCGACTTCCTGGTCCGCAATATCCCTGGCGGACTGATGTCGACCTACCTGTCCAGCCAGGCAACATCGGGCGACCGGCTGACGCTGCGCGGTCCTGTCGGCGCGTTCTACCTGCGCGAACTCCGCCGGCCGACGCTGTTCCTCGCCGGCGGCACCGGTCTCGCCCCCTTCCTCGCCATGCTCGCATATCTGGAAGAGCAGGGCGGCCCCGCTCACCCGGTCAGGCTCGTCTACGGCGTCACCCGCGACGTCGACATGGTCGAGGTCGAAAAGCTCGAGCGCTTTGCCGGAGCGATGGAGGATTTCACCTTCGACGTCTGCGTCTCCGACAAGGCGAGCAGCCACAGCCTGACCGGTTTCGTCACCGACCACTTCGGCGCCGCCGATCTGAACGACGGCGAGGCCGACGTCTATCTCTGCGGCCCGCCGCCGATGGTCGACGCGGTCAAGGCGCATTTCGACAAGATCGGGGTCAAGCCGGCCGCCTTCTACCATGAGAAGTTCGTGGCCGCGGAGGCAGCGATATGAGCGGCCGGGCAGAGCGTTTCGCCGGCAAGGCGATGGTCGTCACCGGTGCCGCCCAAGGCATCGGCCGCCAGGTGGCGATCGAGGCGGCGGCCGAGGGTGCGCATGTAGCGCTTGTCGACCGCTCCGAACTGGCCAGGGAGGCCGCAGCCGAGATCGTCGCCAGCGGCGGCAAGGCCGTTGCGATCCTGGCCGACCTCGAGAGCTGGCAGGGCGCGACAGGCGCGATCGAGGAGGCGCGCGCTGCGCTCGGACGCGTCGACGTGCTGGTCAACAATGTCGGCGGCGCCATCTGGATGCGGCCGTTCGAGCATTTCGACGAGACCCAGATCGAGGCGGAGATCCGCCGCTCGCTGTTTCCGACCATGTGGTGCTGCCGCGCCGTGCTGCCGCTGATGATCGAGGCCGGCGGCGGGTCGATCGTCAACGTCTCGTCGATCGCCACGCGCGGCATCAACCGCGTGCCCTATTCGGCGGCCAAGGGCGCGGTCAACGCGCTGACCGTATCGCTGGCCATGGAGAACGCCGAGCGCGGCATCCGCGTCAACGCGGTCGCGCCCGGCGGCACGGACGCGCCGGTGCGCCGCATCCCGCGCAATGACGCTGCCCAGGACGAACGCGACAAGGCCTGGATGCAGGCGGTGGTCGACCAGACCAAGGCCACCAGCTTCATGAAACGCTACGGCACGCTCGCCGAGCAGACCAACGCCATCCTGTTCATGGCCTCGGACGAGGCCTCTTACCTCACCGGCACCATCCTGCCGGTCGGTGGTGGCGACAGCGGCTGAAACGCGGCGACGCCGGGCAGCAAGCTCGCGCCGCCGAACTCACAGACAGAGGCCGGCGTTGCCGGCGGATCGACTTCCTACAGGAGAAATACACGTGCTCAATTCTAGACTGGACATTCGGCAGCTGCTCGACGAGCGGCCTGTGAGTGGCCTGCAGCTTCGGGTTTTCTTCCTGTGCTTTCTCGTCGCGCTGCTTGACGGTTTCGACACCCAGGCCATCGCCTATACGGGTCCTGCCATCGCCAAGGCCTTCGGCATGTCGCCCGGCGACATGACCTACATCTTCATTTCCGGCACGCTGGGCATGGCGCTTGGCGCCATGGGCCTCGGCATGATCGGCGACCGCATCGGCCGCCGCGTTGCCATCCTGGGTTCGATCGTGCTGTTCGGCGTCTTTTCGCTGGCCATCGCGTTTGCCCAGTCGCCGACCCAGATCGTGGCGCTGCGCTTCCTGACCGGCCTCGGCATGGGCGGTGCGACACCGGTCCTGCTGGCGATGGCCGCGGAATACAGCCCGTCGCGCCTGCGCGGTGCGGTGCTCACCGGCGTGCTCCTGGGCCTGCCGGCCGGCGCCATGGTCGGCGGCGTACTCGCCGCCGGCTGGATGCCCGTCATCGGCTGGCAGGGCATCTACATCGTGGGCGGGGCGATACCGCTCGTCGTGCTGCTGATCTGCCTGGCGTTCCTGCCGGAATCGGCCCAGTTCCTCGCCTCGCGCGGCCGTCCCGTAGACCTTTCCCGGGCCCGCACGCTCGTCGCCCGCATCGCCGGCAAGCCGATTGCCGATGACACGACCTTCATCGTGCCGCCAGCGGCTGGCAAGGGCTCGGTCAGCGCGCTGTTCACGCCGGAGTACCGCACCAGCACCATAGCGATCTGGGCCATCTATCTGTTCAACTGGATCGCCTGGTTCATGTTCCTGCTGTGGCTGCCGACGGTGTTGACCGGCATGGGGCTCGACCAGCCGACCGCCGCGCTGGGAACGGTCATCGTCAACGCCGCCTTCATCGTCTTCGCCATTCCGCTGTCGATCCTCCTGCCGCGGATCGACATCCGCCGCACGCTGACGGCGATGTTCATGATCGGCATCGCGGTCTGCGCCGGGCTGGCACTGGTGAACACCAACTGGACCCTGGTCTTTGCGCTCGTCGCCGCAGCTGGCTTCGGCATCGGCGGCCAGCAGATCGCGCTGAACTACCTCATCTCCAGCACCTATCCGACCGAGCTGCGCGCAACCGGCACCGGCTGGGCGATCGGCATCGGCCGCACCGGCGCCATCGTCGGCTCGGCGGCGGGTGGCTGGCTGCTTCAGGCCGGAGGAACCAGCGGCTACTTCGCCGGTCTTGCCGTGCCGCTGATCCTTGCGGCCGTCGCTGTCGTGCTGGTGCGCACGCGCCGGCAGGCACCGGTCGAGGCCTTTGCCGGAGGCCATTGAACCATACCGCCGTGGGGCTCGGGCGCGACCCGGTCCCCACGTCGGATAGCGGCCGAGGCTGATGCGAGGGGGAGGCCTCGCACGACGACTGTCCAATGAAAAATAAAACGGAGGAGTACGACATGACCAAGTTCAAGCCGACGACGCAGACCATCGCCATGACGCGCAGGAATTTTCTCGGCGTAACCGCAGCCGGAGCCGCGGGCCTGGCCCTCGGATTCCCCAAGCCGGCAATCGCCCAGGGCGCGCCGCTCAAGGTCGGGCTGATGCTGCCCTTCAGCGGCACCTACGCCAAGCTCGGGCAGTTCATCGAAAACGGCTTCAGCCTCTATGTCGAGCAGAAGTCGGGCATGCTCGGCGGCCGCAAGGTGGAGTTCATCCGCCTCGACGACGAGTCCAAGCCCGAGACCGCGACCGACAACATGAACAGGCTGGTCAGCCGCGACAAGGCTGACGTCGTCATAGGCACCGTGCATTCCGGCGTCGCCATGGCGATGGTGAAGGTGGCGCGCGACACCGGCGTGCCTCTGATCATCCCGAATGCCGGCGCCGACGAAGCCACCGGCCCGCTCTGCGCGCAAAACATCTTCCGCACCTCATTCTCCAACTGGCAGCCGGCGCATCCGATGGGCAAGGTCGTCCACGACGACGGCCACCGCAATGTCGTGACCATCACCTGGCGCTACACCGCCGGCCAGCAGATGGTCGGTGCCTTCACCGAAGGTTTCGAGGCGGCAGGCGGCACGGTCGTCGACGCGCTGACGGTGCCTTTCCCGGAAGTGGAGTTCCAGGCGCTCATCACGCGCATCGCCACGCTGAAGCCCGACGCGGTGTTCGCCTTCTTCGCCGGCGGCGGGGCGGTGAAATTCGTCACCGACTATGCCGCTGCGGGCCTCAAGGGCAAGATCCCGCTCTACGGCACCGGCTTCCTGACCGACGGCACGCTGAAGGCGCAGGGCGATGCCGCCACCGGCATCCGCACTACGCTGCACTATGCCGACGATCTCGACATTCCGGCCAACAAGTCCTTCCTGTCCGCCTTCCAGGCCAAGACCGGCGAGGCGGGCGACATCTACGCCGTCCAGGGCTTCGACGCCGCCGCCCTGCTGGAAGCCGGGCTGACGGCGACCGGCGGCGACGCTTCGGCGCGCGAGGCGCTGTTCGGTGCCATGGCAGGTGCCCGGATCGACAGCCCGCGCGGGCCGCTGAGCTTCTCGGCCGCGCACAATCCGATCCAGAACATCTACCTCCGCGAGGTCCGCGACGGGCGCAACGCGTTGGTGTCGGTCGCCGGCGAGGCGGTGCAGGACCCCGCGCGCGGCTGCCGCATGGCCTGAACGGCGGGCGCAACTGCGCCCGCTTGCCTCCTTCGGACATGGAGACCGTCATGGATATCGGCACTTTTGCCATCCAGCTCCTCAATGCCGTCCAGTATGGGCTCGTGCTGTTTCTCGTCGCGAGCGGCCTGACCCTGGTCTTCGGCATCCTCGGAGTGATCAATCTCGCGCACGGCGTGTTCTATATGCTGGGCGCCTATCTCGCCTGGTGGCTGACAGTGGCGACCGGTAATTTCGCCGTCGGCATCGTTGGTGCCTTCGCCATCAGCTTCGTCATCGGACTGGCACTGGAGAGTGTGTTCATCCGCAGGCTCTACGGCCGCGATCATCTCTCGCAGGTGCTGCTCAGCTTCGGCCTGATCCTCGTCGTCGACGAACTGCGCCAGATGGTGTTCGGCCGCGACGTGCAGTCGGTGCCGCAGCCGGAATGGCTCTCGGGTTCGCTGCCGCTGACCGAGGTGCTGAACTATCCGGTCTACAGGCTCGCCGTCAGCCTGCTTTGCCTGGCGGTGGCCGTTGCCATCTTCCTGGTCATCCGCCGGACCAGGATCGGCATGGTCGTGCGGGCCGGCGCCGAGAACCGCGAAATGACCCGTGCGCTCGGCATCCCGTTCGACAGCGTCAACCGCTACGTGTTTGCCGTCGGCATTGCGCTTGCCGCACTCGCCGGTGCGGTGATCGCGCCGATTTCCACCGTCTATCCCGGCATGGGCGACGGCATGCTCATCCTGTCCTTCGTCGTGGTGGTTCTGGGCGGCATCGGTTCGGTGCCGGGCGCGGCCATCGGCGCGCTGCTGATCGGCCTGATCGACACATTCGGCAAGGTATTCATGCCGGAACTGGCCGGCATCCTCGTCTACGTACTTATGGCCGTGGTCCTGGTGGTTCGCCCCACCGGCATCCTCGGCAAGCGGGAGGTCTGAGATGCAACCCCTGTCTTCACGCACCCATCTGGCGTTGCTTGCAGCCGTTGTTGCGGCGGCGATGCTGCCGGCGCTGGTCCCCGATTACTACGTCCAGTTCGCGGCCAAGGTGCTGATCCTCGGCACGCTTGCCATGGCGCTGAATCTCGCCGTCGGCTTCGGCGGTCTCGTCAGCCTTTGCCACGCCGCGTTTTTCGGCCTGGCCGGCTACGTCCTCGTGCTGGCGGCGCCCGAATATGACGCACCGTCGCTGCTTCTGACGCTGCCGCTTGCGGTGGCGGTCACGGCAGTCGCTGCGCTGGTCATCGGCGTTCTGTCGCTGAGGACGCGCGGCGTCTACTTCATCATGGTCACGCTCGCCTTCGGCGAAATGCTGTTCTTCCTGTTCCATGACACGACGATCGGTGGCGGCTCGGATGGTCTCTTCCTCTATGTGAAACCGGTGCTGGCGTTCGGCGAGACGATCCTCCTCGACCTCGACAATCCGGTGACCTTCTATCTGGTGGCCTTGCTGATGACTGCCGGTTGCTGGTGGTTCATCCGGCACCTGCTGTCGACGCCGTTCGGCGATGCGCTGACGGCAGCGCGCGACAACGAGCGGCGGGCGCTGGCGCTCGGCATCCCGGTGTTCCGCGTCCGGCTCATTGCCTTCGTGCTGTCCGCAGCCCTGGCGGGTCTTGCCGGCTATCTCTCGGCCGCCCAGTTCGGCTTCGTCGCGCCGCAGATGCTCGGCTGGCATCTCTCCGCCACGGCCCTGGTGATGGTGGTGCTCGGCGGCACGCGCCGCGTCGCCGGGCCGCTCGCCGGTGCCTTCGTCGTGACCGGGCTCGAGGAGGTGCTGAAATATTTCATCGACGATTGGAAGCTGGTCTACGGGCTGATCGTCATCGCGCTCGTCCTGCTTGCGCCCGGCGGCCTGCAGGACTTCGCGCGGCTGGCCGGCCTCGGCAGGCGCGCCAGCGCGCCTGCGCTCAAGCTGAAGGAGGCGAACAATGTCGGCTGACATCCTCGAAGCCCGTGGCCTCGGCAAGCGCTTCGGCGGGCTTGCCGCCTGCTCGGACGTTTCCCTTAGTGTCCGGGAAGGCGAAATCCATGCCGTCATCGGCCCCAACGGCGCCGGCAAGTCGACGCTCATCAACCTGCTGTCGGGCGACCTGAGGCCGACCGACGGCACCATCCTGCTCGACGGCCGCGACGTCACCGCAAGCGGTCCGCACCAGCGCTGCCAGGGCGGCATCGGCCGCTCATACCAGAAGACGACGATTTTTCCCGAACGTACTGTGTTCGACAACGCCCGGCTGGCTGCCCAGGCGACACGGCCCGGCGCCCTTGCCATGCGCTGTGACGGCAAGCGCCGTGCCGCCGTAAGTGAAGCGGCCCTTGCAGCGCTTGCCGAGGTCGGCCTCGAAGGCCGCGCCGACACCCCCGCCCGGGCGATGAGCCATGGCGAGCAGCGCCAGCTCGAGGTCGCCATGGTGCTGGCGACCGCGCCCCGGCTGGTACTGCTCGACGAACCGCTCGCCGGCATGGGGCACGCCGAGGCGCGCCGGATGACGGGCCTGATCGCATCGCTGAAGGCGGGCAGGGGCGTTCTCTTGGTCGAGCACGACATGGACGCGGTCTTCGCCATCGCCGACCGGCTCACCGTCATGGCCGACGGCAAGGTCATCGCCTCCGGCACGGTCGAGGCCGTCAGGCGCGACCCGGTGGTGCGCGCCGCCTATCTCGGAGAAGCGGAGGAAGTCGCATGAACATGCTCCTGACAGTCGACAGGCTGGAGAGTTTCTACGGGCCGAGCCAGATCCTTCATGGCGTAAGCCTGGCCGTGAAGCCCGGCGAACAGGTGGCGCTCATCGGCCGCAACGGCATGGGCAAGACGACCTTGCTGCGCTCGCTGATGGGGCTGGTGCCGCGCGTCCAGGGAACCATCGACCTGAACGGCAGCTCGATCCGCGGCAAGAAGCCGGAGACCATTTCGCAGGCAGGCGTCGCCCTCGTGCCCGAGGGGCGCGGGGTCTTCGGCTCGCTCACGGTGATCGAGAACCTCACCATGGCGTCCCGCGCCGGCCGCGACGGCAAGCGCGGCTGGACGCTGGACCGCGTGCTGTCGGTGTTTCCGCGCCTCGCCCAGCGCCGCGGCAATGGCGGCCACCAGCTATCCGGCGGCGAGCAGCAGATGCTGACCATCGGCAGGGCGCTGATGACCAATCCGGAGATCGTTCTCATCGACGAGGCGACGGAGGGGTTGGCGCCGCTGGTGGCGGACGAGATCTGGAAGACGCTCGCCGTCATACGCGGCGAGGGCATCGCCACCATCGTCGTCGACAAGGACATCAAGAACCTGTCGAAGGTCGCCGACCGCATGGTCGTGATGTCGAAGGGCGGCATCGAGTTCGACGGCACGCCCGCCGATCTGCTGGCGCAGCCCGAGCTTCTCGAACGCCATCTCGGCCTGCACTAGGGCGCGCATCATGTCCTTCGCCAGAACCAACGGCATCGTCCTTCATTATCGCCGTATCGGCCGCCGCGGCGGACCGAGGATCGTCTTTGTCAATTCGCTCGGGTCGGACATCACGATCTGGGACGATGTCGCCGATGAACTCGGCGCCGATTTCGACCTGCTGTTCTATGACAAGCGCGGCCACGGGCTGAGCGAAGTGTCGCCGGCTCCCGGCGGCATCGCCGATCATGCGAACGACCTTATCGGCCTGCTCGACCACGTCGGCTGGGACAGCGCGGCCGTCTGCGGCCTGTCTGTCGGCGGGTTGATCGCAATGGAACTCGCGGTGCGCGCACCGGCGCGGTTGACCGGGCTGGTGCTGATGGACACGGCCGCCAGGATCGGCACGCCGGACGCATGGAACGCCCGCATCGATGCTGTGTTGCAGCAGGGCGTGGCGGCAATCGGCGACCAGATCATGGAGCGCTGGTTTTCGCCCGGCTACCGCAACGGCGAGCCCGACGCCTTTGCCGGCTGGCAGCGCATGCTGGAGCGCACGCCGGCCGCCGGCTACGCCGACACCTGCAGGGCGTTGCGCGATGCAGACCTGACTGACGCGATCGGCGGCATCTCCGCCCCGACGCTGGTCGTCGCCGGCACCGAGGATCTTTCCACGCCGCCTGAGTTGGTCGCCGACACGGCGCGGCGAATACCCGCAGCGGCTTTCCGCGCGATTGCCGGCGCTGGTCATCTGCCGTGCATTGAGCGTCCGGTCGAAGTGGCCAGTCTGCTTCGCGAATTTCTTTTCCAAAGACGGCGGCTCCACGTCGCCGAACAGGACGGCCGAGTGGCCGCATACCACCAGGAGTGACAAGATGAACACGGCAGTCTCTTCCCAGGAGCCGAAGCTGATCCGCGGCGACCATCTCGACGGGACCATTTATTCGGGCGGCTGGCAGCGCACGACGCAAGCAGCCGACATCGTCGAACCCGCGACAGGTTCCGTGCTTGGCCGCATCGGCATGGCATCCCCGGCAGACGTCGCGCAGGCCTCGGAAACTGCGGCGAAAGCCCAACGGGACTGGGCCGCGGCACGCTACGACACCAGGGCGGCGGTCATCCGCAAGGCCGCCGGTATGCTCGAGCTGCATTTCAGCGACGTGGTCGAATGGCTGATCCGCGAGAGCGGTTCGGCGCGCGGCAAGGCGGAGTTCGAGACGCAGCTCAGCATCAAGGCGCTGAACGAAGCCGCCGCACTCGCCTCGCAGCCGCAGGGCCTCGTGCTGCCGTCGGAAGCCGGCCGGATGAACCTCGCCCGCCGCCGTCCGCTCGGCGTCGTCGGCGTCATCTCGCCGTTCAACTTCCCGCTCTATCTCGCCATGCGGGCCGTCGCGCCGGCGCTCGCCGTGGGCAATGCGGTTGTGCTCAAGCCAGATCCGCGCACGGCGGTCTGCGGCGGGCTGGTCTTCGCCACGCTGTTCGAAAAGGCCGGCCTGCCGGAAGGCCTCATCCACGTGCTGCCGGGCGCCGGCGACGCGGGTGCCGCGCTGGTCGCCGATCCGAACATCGCGATGATCCAGTTCACCGGTTCGACCAAGGCAGGCCGCATTGTCGGCGAAAACGCCAGCCGGCATCTCAAGAAGGTGTCGCTGGAGCTCGGCGGCAAGAACACGCTCGTCATCCTCAAGGACGCGGACCTCGAGCTGGCGGTGAAGAATGCCGCCTGGGGCGCCTGGTTGCACCAGGGCCAGATCTGCATGTCGTCCGGCCGCATCCTGGTCGAGGCGCCGATCCTGGAGGCTTTCACCGAGGCGCTGGCACGGAAGGCGAAGAGCCTGCCTGTCGGCAATCCGGCGACGGACAACGTCGCGCTCGGCCCGATCATCAACAAGGCGCAGCTCGATCACATCGACCGGGTGGTGAAAACCTCGGTCGATCAAGGTGCCCGACTGATGGCAGGCGGCACCTATGACAAGCTGTTCTACGCGCCGTCCGTGCTCGCCGGCGTCAAGCCTGGCATGGCTGCCTTCGAGGAGGAGATCTTTGGCCCGGTCGCCTGCATCACCTCCTTCAGCGGCGACGCCGAGGCGGTGGAACTCGCCAACCGCACGGAATACGGCCTGTCCGCCGCAGTGATCTCGCCCGACATCGGCCGCGCCATGGCCATCGGCGACAGGCTGCGCGCCGGCCTGCTGCACATCAACGACCAGACGGTCAACGACGAGGTCATCAACCCCTTCGGCGGCGTCGGCGCCTCGGGCAACGGCACCAGCATCGGCGGTCCCAGCAACATCGACGAGTTCACCCAGTGGCAGTGGCTGACCATCCGCAACACGCCGCCGGCCTATCCGTTCTGAATCAACGTAGGGATGGAAGGGGCCGCTCGTCGGCGCCTTCCATCCCGTAACGCGGTAACCCTAGCTAGCGGTGGTGCAGCACCAGCGGCGCGCCGCCGACGTCGATGACGTCCATGTCATAGCCGAAGACCTGGGCCAGCACGTCAGGCTGCAGCACCTCGGCCGGGGCGCCGTCGGCGACGATGCGCCCGGCCTTCATCGCCACGATGCGGTCGGCATAGACGGCGGCGTGGTTGATGTCGTGCAGAACCACGATGACGGTGCGCTTGTCCTTGTCGGCGGCGGCGCGCAGGTCGCGCATCAGCTGGCGGGCAAACATCATGTCGAGATTGTTCAGCGGCTCGTCGAGCAGCATGTAGTCGGTGCCCTGGCAGAAGGCCATGGCGACCATGGCACGCTGGCGCTGGCCACCCGAGAGATGGTCGAGGAAGCGGTCGGCAAAGTCGGTCAGGCCGAATTGCTGCAACGCCGCCTCGATTAGCCTCAGGTCGTTGTCGTCGATGCGGCCGCGCTGGTGCGGAAAGCGGCCGAAGCCGACCAGTTCACGCACCCTGAGCCGGCTCGCCACGGCGGGGTCCTGGCGCAGGATGGCGAGCGTCTTCGCCAGTCGGCGGCTCGGCGTCGTGTCCACCGGCAGCCCGTCAACGGAGATGGACCCGCTTTGCAGCGGCTGCAGCCGGGCGATGAGCGACAGCAGGCTCGACTTGCCGGCGCCGTTCGGCCCGACGAGTGCCGTCAGCCCGCCCTTGGGCATGGTCAGCGACACATCCTCCAGGATTTGCGTGTCGCCGAGGCGCAGCGAAACATTCTTGATCTCGATCATCGCTTGCTCGTTGTGATCAGCATGGCCAGGAACACGAGGCCCCCCACGAATTCGATGACGACGCCGAGTGTCGCCGCACCCCCAAGCACGTGCTGCAGCACCATCTGGCCGCCGAGCAGCACGATGATCGCCGTCAGCATCGCGGCTGGCAGCAGCAGGCGGTGGCGTCGGCTGTCGATGATGCGCTCGGCAAGCGCCACGACCAGAAGCCCGAAGAAGGTCACCGGCCCGACCAGCGCCGTCGATACCGCCACAAGCGCTGCGACCAGCAGCAACAGGCCGGCGAGCGCCCGGGTCCAGTCGACGCCGAGGCCGGTGGCGCTGTCGGCGCCAAGCGCGACGATGTCGAGCATGTGGCGCAGCCGCCAGATAATGGCGCTGGCGACAAGTGTCACGATCAGGCCGACGGCGACCAGATCCGGTCGCACGGTGTTGAAATCGGCGAAGCTCGAACCCTGGACGACGGCGAATTCGTTCGGGTCGATCACTCGCGCCACCAGCATGGCGAGGCTGCGGAACAGCACGCCGAGCACCACGCCGGTGAGAAGCAGCAGCCCGATGTCGAAGCGCCGCCGCAGCATCGGCAGGAACAGCATCAGCGCCATCGCCATCATCAGCACCGACTCGCCGGCGAATTTCAGCCGCGGGTCGAGCGCGACATAGCCGACGCTGCCGAGCGTCAGCACCAGCGCCATCTGGCCGAACAGGTAGAGCGCGTCGAGCCCCATGATCTGCGGCGTCAGCACCCGGTTCGCCGTCACCGTCTGAAACACCACGGTTGAGATCGCGATGGCCACGCCGACCTGGATCAGCGTCAGCAGGCGCACCGCGCGCAGTTCGAGCGCAAAGCCGATATTGCCGCGCAAGCCGACGGTCATGAAGGCGGCCGCCACGGCCAGCGCCACGGCGGCGAGGATCAGAAGCCGCTTGTCAGGCACGCTGGGCCCGCCCGAACAGGATCCACAGGAACAGCCCCGAGCCGACGACACCTAGCACAGTGCCGACGGGAATTTCATAGGGGTAGCGGATGAGGCGGCCGACGATGTCGCAGGCCAGCAGCAGCGTTGCGCCGGTGACCGCCACCCAGGGCAGGGCGCTTTTCAAATTGTCGCCCATCAGGCGGGACACGAGGTTCGGCACCACCAGCCCGACAAATGGGATCATGCCGACGACCACGACGGCGAGCGACGAAATCATTGCCACCATGACGAGGCCGAGCTGCACGATGCGCTGGTAGTTGAGGCCGAGCCCGACGCTGACCTCGCGGCCCATCGAGGCGATGGTCAGCCGGTCGGCCACCCACCAGGCCAGCGCCACCATTACCGCTGTGATCCACAAGAGCTCGTAGCGGCCGCGCAGGACGCCGGAGAATTCGCCGTTGGTCCAGACGTCGACATATTGCAGCAGGTCGGTCTGCCAGGCGATGAAGGTTACCGCAGCCCCGATGACGCCGCCGTAGACGAGGCCGAACAGCGGGATGAGGAATGGCTGCGTCGGCGGCAGCCGGTGGGCGATGCCAAGGAAGATCGATGTGCCGGCAAGCGCGGTCGCACTCGCCGCGAGGGTCTTCGCCCCGATCGAGGCGGTCGGAAACAGCAGCGTCACCGCGAGCACGCCGAGGGCGGCACTTTGGCCCGTGCCGGTGGTGATGGGTTCGACGAAACGGTTGCGCACCAGTATCTGCAGCACGAGCCCGGCAATCGCCAGGCCCGCGCCGGTAAGCACCACCGCCACCGTCCTCGGCAGGCGGCTGACAAGCAGAAGCTGCAACGCCCCTGCACCGGTTGCTATCCTGTCCAGCGACAGGTCGTCGACGCCGATGCACAGGCTCAGCGCAAACAGCCCGACGAGGCTGGTGGCGACCACCAGCCGGGCGTTGGGCACTGCCGCGGCCATCACTTCGCCTTGGCGAAAGCTTGTTCGATGGTCGAAAGGACGCGGTGCGTCGACTGTACGCCGCCTGCGGCGATGTAGAAGTCGGGCGACGGCAGGAAGATCACCTGCCCCTTCTTCCAGGCGGTCGTCTGCGCCACCAGTTCGTTGTCGAGCGTGGCCTTGGCGCCCTGGTCGCCCGAGCCGATGGCCGCGGCGCGGTCGAGCACGAGCAGCCAGTCCGGGTTGGCCTTGCTGATGAATTCGAACGAGATCGCCTCGCCATGGGTCGCCGTCTCGACATCGGCGACGGCCGGCTCGAGGTCGAGCGTCTTGTGCACCCAGCCGAAGCGCGAACCCGGGCCGTAGGCGGTGATCTTCGGGCCGTTGGTCATCAGGATCAGCGCCTTGCCCTTGCCCTTGACGGCCTGCCTGGCGGCTTCGACGGCGGCGTCCAGCTCCTTGGCGGCGGCGGCGGCCTCGTCGGGCTTGGCGAAGAGGTCGCCATAGGCGGCGAGGCGCGCCTTGGCCTGGGCTACGAGATCGTCGCCAGCCATGGTCATGTCGATGGTCGGCGCAACGCGCGACGTCGCCTCGACCTGCGTCGACGAACGGCCGCCGACGATCACCAGATCGGGCGCAAGCGCGTTCAATGCCTCGAGATCCGGCTCGAACAGGGTGCCGACGACCGTGGCGCCATTGGCGACATCGGCCAGTTCGGGCACGAACAGCTTGTCGGGGACGCCTGCCGGCTGGACGCCGAGTCGGGTCAGGGTGTCGATCGCGGCGATGTCGTAGACGGCGACCTTGGCCGGCACCTTGTCGATGGTCTTTTGACCGGTCGCGGTGGTGATTTCCACGGCCATGGCAGGTGCGGTGACGATCGCCAGCGCAGCTGCAAGGTTGGCCAGCAGCCGAACATACTTCATCTCGTGTCTCCGTCCTGTGCCGTTGGCGTTGGGTTCATAAAACCTTCGCCAAATACTCTTCTTTGGCACATATCAGAAGCTGCCGGTGCGCAACAAGACGTCATCCCGACTTCTGAGGCGCTTTATTGCCTGCCGGTCGCTGCGCAGGACATTGAAGCAATCGTTGCCGAACCATTCGAGCGAGGCTTCGACCGCCGGGTCGTCGCGCAGCTGGCCGAGGAAGCGCTGATAGTCGACCTTGCCGTCGAACAGCGGCGTCATGCCTTCACGGCTTCCGGCGGCGGCATAGACATTGGCTGGTTCGAACACCCTGAGGTCGGCGCGCGAGCGCACGTTCTTGAGGTGGTAGTGGCGGATATGCGGCCGCATCGCGGCATGGGCGGCGACCGGGTCGTCCCCGCCCTCCCAGACATGCAGCGTGTCGAAATTGAGCTTGAATGCCGGGTGGTCGACCTCGGCAACCAGCCGGAGCGTCGACGAGCCGCAGTCGGCAAGCGTGCCCGGATGCGTTTCGGCCAGCAGGTCGAGGCCGAAATCGGCCGCGATCTCCGACATCTCGCGCAGCCTTGCGGTGATGATGCGCCTGACGTCGGCGGGCGTGTCGCGGCTGCCGCGGCTGCCGGCAAAGGTGCGGATCTTGCCGGCCCGCCAGTGCCGGGCGAGGCGGCACAGGTCAACGGTCTTCTTTCGCAGCGCCTCGCCATCGCCGTCGAGCGGCAGGTAGTCGCTGACCATCGGCACATAGAGCCCGAGCTCGGCGAGCCAGTCGGCGTCGCGATGAGGCTGGTAGGCGAGGTTGCGCGCATGCACGCCCCACAGCTCGATGCCCTGGAAGTCGTTGGCGCGGGCCCACCTGGCGATATCCTCGAGCGAGGCGAGGTGATGGCGAAAGGTGATGGTGCAGAGCGAGATCTTCATTCGGCTGCTCCCAGCAGTTCGGTGGGTATGGTGTCGGGGATGCCTTTCATGGCGCACCATGCCTCGAAGGCCTCACCAAGCCTGGCCTTGATCCGCCTTTCGAGCCCGTCCAGCGTGTCGAGCCGACGGAAGACGTCGTCGGCCAGGCTGCGGTCGCCGGTCTGGGCCAGCTTCATGACGGCATAGTGCAGCGCCTTGAAGTCCTGGATCACCCGCTCGATCTCGTCGCACCAGTGGTCGAAGTCGGCATTGGCGAGCTTCATCTCGCGCCAGAAGAAGGCGAAGCCGTGCTCGTAGGCGTATTTGCGAATCGAGATGACGGGCACCTCGCGAAGTGCTGCGCCGAGATCGGCGAGCTCCGCCCCGTCTCGGCCTTCGAGATGGGCGGTAACGATGCGACGCACGCCGTCGACCAGCGGATTGTGGTCGGGCCGGTAGCAGGCGAGGAAGAAGTCGCGCAAGTCGGCGGCGGCGGGTTTCTGCGCCTCCAGCCGGTCGAAGATGTAGCCGCCGCCGACGGTCGGCTGGCGGATGGCGTGGATGACCTTGTCGCGGGCGATCTGGCCTTCCCAGCGGAAGTCGGGGTCGTTGACCTGCCAGATCTTCGGATCGCCGGTCTTTTCGATCATCAGATAGTGCGGGAACGGGTTCTGGTTGAACTTGTTCTCCCGCTCCGGCAGGTGGAACAGGTCGAGCATCACCATCAGATATTCGCTGTCGCGCTTGCGCTCGAGCAGGTCGAGCATGGTGACGATGTTCTGGTCCTTCGACCGTTCCGGGTCGTACCATTCATGCATGGTCACGCCGTAGATCCGCTCGTACCAGGCGCGGAAGAAGTCGTGGTTGATCGACCTGTCGTGATAGGCCAGCTGCCAGCGCTCGGTGATGGCGAAGCCGGCGTCCCAGACGCTGAAATAGAACGGCCGCTGGTCGATCCCCGAGCGTTTCAGCGCGTCGCAGACGCTGCTGACGACGCAGTGCACCTTGATGTCGATATAGTCCTCGCCGTGCACGCCCTCGCCGGCCGGCTCGGGACGCGCGGCAGGGACACTGGCCTCGCCGGTGAACAGCTGCGCCAGTTCCCGCACCGTCTCGATGTCCTGGCGGTTGATCGCCTCCTCCGGCGCGGGCAGGCCGAATTCCAGTTCCAGGCTGAGGAAGATCTCGAGGATCAGCACCGAGTCGAGATAAAGGTCTTCGTTGAGCCGCGCCTCGGGGCTGAAACGGTCGAGATGGGCATGGTTCATGTGATCGCGCAGCACGGTGCCGATCGCTTCGACGACCTGTTCGGTGTTCATGCCGCGACCTCCCTGGCCAATGCCGTGAACTGTCCCGCGGCATGCTGCGCCGCCACCTCGCGGCGGCTGACCTTGCCGTTGGCCTGGCGCGGGATCGCATCGACCTGGACGATTTCCATCGGCAGCTGGTGGCTGGCGAGGTTTTGGGCGCACCATTGCCGCACGGCTGGGCCGTCCAGCCTTTCGCTGGCGCTGAACAGCAGGCCGACCCGCTCGCCGGCCAGCGTGTCCGCTTTGCGGAAGGCGACGGCGTCGGTGACGGCGGGCATCGACATCACCACGTCCTCGACTTCCCTGGGATAGACGTTGAGGCCGGAAACGTTGATGGTGTCGTCGAGCCGGGAGACGAACACCAGCATGCCGTCGGGCCTGAAATAGCCGAGGTCGCGGGTGGCGACCTCGCCGCTGGGTCCGCTGATGACCACCTCGGACGGTGCGACTGCGCTGTTGCTGCAGGCGACGTTGTGATGCGGCAGCACGAAGCCCATGTCGGCTGCGTCGGTGACGTCGGGATTGACCGCGATGCAGCCGGCTTCAGAGCAGCCATATTGCTGGAAAAGATGCGCCGTCCGCGCCCGGATGCGCGCGAACCATGGCTCGGGCAGCACCGTGCCCGAGGTCATTGCCGCATGCAGCTTCTCGCCCTCGGGCATCAGGCGTGCCAGCGTGTGCAGCACCGCAGGCGACGAGTAGAGCAATGGCCGCTCGATGTGGCGCAACGTCCGCAGCAGGTATTTCGGGTTGCCGGCGTCGACGATGACCGGCGTGCGGCCGCGCTTGAGCGCCACCAGTATGCCGCAGATCAGCCCGTAGGAATGCGTCGTCGGGCAGGCGACGACCGGCGTCATCTCGTCGGGCTGGCGGAACGTCGCGACATAGCTCGCCACCTCCGCATCGATCTCGGCCCAGCCGCGGGCGATGCATTTCGGCGCGCCTGTGGTGCCGGAGCTCATCTGCAGCAGCTGGCCCTGCGAAGCCGGCTCGATCTCGGTCGACAGCGTCTCTGCTTCGAGACTGTTGAAGTACAGCGCATGGCAGCCTGCGGCGACGGCCAGCCGGCGCGCCGCGGCGTGCGGCGTTGCCGGATGGATAGGGAAGACGCTGGCGCCGATGTCACGGATGGCGAAGAACAGCGCCAGCCAGCCGGCTGTATCGGAGAAGCAGACCGCGTAGCGCGCCTTGGCGTTGATTCCGGCCTGGTCGGCGCTCTGCGCCACCATCTGCTCGAACTTCTGTCGGTCGTAATACCTGTCGTCGATCTGGATCATCGATTTTCCTTCAGGCGTCTGGGGTGGAAAGGGTGTTGGTCACGAAATGGCTCGAACGGCCGGTGTTGAGCTTGCGGGCAAGCAGGGCTTCGGCGGCGATCTCGGGACGGGCGAGGCCAAGCTGGGCCTGGCGCGCGTCGAGGTCGTGGACGGCGGCATAGTCGGCCAGCATCTGCCGAACCATTTTCCAGAAATCGGCTTCGCGCAGCCCGTAATGGGCCTGCAGCAGGTGCGAAATCTCTGCCAGGTTGAAGACGAACAGCGCGTCCGTCACCAGTTCGCCGAGAGTCTCGACGTCTTCCATCCAGTAGTACTGATCGGGCTGCGCTTCCCGGTAGGCCGCGTCGAGCGCCAGGAGATCGGGCACCTTGCCGGGGTCGCGCAGGAAGTGGGGCACGTATTCGACGCTGTCGTGGAAGTCGCGCAGCACCAGCCTGACCGGCCAGCCGTCGCGGTGGACGAGCACCATGTTCTGGCCGTGTGCTTCGGTGGCGATGCCGTGCCCGACCAGCAGGTGCCACACCGGCAGGATGGCGACCTGCAGCAGCTGCCCGAGCCAGGCACGGAAGCCGTGGCGGCGGACCCACTCGTCGATGAACGGCTTGCTGTCGTGCTCGGTCGTCATCAGCGCGTTGAACGGCACCGCCTGCTCACCTTCGCTGAGCACCGAGGTGACGCTGCGGCGCCAGATCGCGGCAAGCTGGCCGGCGAGCTTCCCGTCGCGGCCGGCGATGATGCCGGCATATTCGTCGAGCACGGTCAGCGGATAGTCAGTCTGGAACAGCCGGTCGCCGGCGACTATGTCGCCCAGCCAGCGCGATATCACCGGCGCCGTGCACACCGAATGCGGCTCGATCGTACGCAGCGACGACGAGTTGCTCATGTTCATCGACAGCTTGACGTTCGCCGCATCGGGTCGATCGGCATTGAGCAATGTCCGGATCGACTGGCTCGCCGTGTAACGGTCGCCCACGGTGCCGACGAAACGGGCTGTTCCGTCTGTCAGCCAAGGCACAAGCAGCGTGTCCTTGAGCGCCGTCCACTGCCACGGATGCAGCGGCACCAGCGCGAACTCGTCCCAGCTCAGGCCAAGCTCCGCCCGCCGCCGATCGATCTGGGCAAAGCCTCCTGCGCCGAGCTCGGCGGTCCAGAAGGCGGCTTCGTCTGCTGGCAGGCGCTGGCTGACCTCACTGCGCCTGACCAGCAGCCAGGCAAGCTGAAAGTTGTTTCTGGCCTCGGGGCCGAAGTCGCGGTGGTCGCTTTCGCTGAATCCCGTCCGCGCCTTGAAGCAGGGGTGGTAGGCATGGCCTTCGTGCAGCGCGCCTTCTAGCGCAGCGAAGCTGAGTTCGCGGCGCGAGCCGTGCCGCAGGTTGCGGTCGTTCCAGCTGCAATGGGCGAGCGTGCTCTGCAGCTCGCCGAGCAGCCGGCACTTGTCGTCTGCGGATGCCGGCAAGCTGGCGACCAACTCGTCCAGCGCAGCCGGGCGCCAGGTGCCATCGCTATCTTCGCTCTCGACCGAACCCGGCGCGATCCGGATGCGGCTGAACGCACCTTCAACGCCGGCGCAGCGAAAGCGCTTGCCCTCATGCGACCATGAGAAGGCAAGCTGGTCGCCGTCGTCGGCAATCGTTGCCGCGACAAGCTCTTCGAACAGCACGGCCTCGACCAGTTGCCTGACGATGCGCTCGTCCGGGCGCCCCGGAAGGTCAAGAGGCAAGGGCACTGCCGTCTCCGTGGTAGAGGCCGGTTATGGCGGCGAAGAGCGGGTTGGGCTGGCGGGCGTAAAGCGAGCGCTCGTTGCTGGTCTGCAACTCGTCGACGTCGAACAGCCGGGTCATCAGGTTGGCTTTGAAGGCCACGGTCGGGCGGTCGAGCACGCCGCGGACGAATTCGCGCCCGACCGCGCTGGTCGTCCGCGACAACACCTCCAGCCGGTCCCGCAGCAAGCGCAGCAGGACCTCCTCGTCGATCAGGCCGTCATGTCCCATGCGGGCGACGACCGAGAAGATCTGGTTGACGATCAGGTAGTAGGCAAAGCGATCCTGGATGTCGCGGTCGTCATAGTAGAGCGAGGCGATCTCGGCCGCTTCAGGCACATGCAGGCTGAAGCGGGCGCGATAGCGCTTGGAGAGGTAGAAGCCCTGGTTGTCGCGATAGTAGCTGGCGCTGGGATAGCCCTGGCTGACGTCGAGCAGGCTGTTCTGCTGGTGCGCCTCGAGCGCCAGGCCGAAGTCGTCGTAGAGCGAAACCAGCGGGTCGAGCGCGCAGTCGAGATAGCGCTGGAACCAGTGCTTGCAGACCAGCTCCGGATGCGTCCCATCGCGCAGGCACAAAGCCCGGATGATCCGCTCCAGTCGGGACTGTTCGCCCGGCAGCGGCTCGGCGGTGAGTGCTGCGATGGTGATCTTGCCGCGTCCCTTGCAGGCGACGAACGGGTTTTCGCGCAGGATCACCTCGAAGCCGCTTTCGCTGCGGCCGGGCAGATCGAAGGTGATGTAGGCGGGATCGGCGATCACCTTGAAGCGGCCATCGTCGCTGCCGATGCCGGTCCGTCCGAGCAGCTTGGCCATGGCGACCCCGGCCTCCAGTTCCTTGCGGCTGTTGACCCTGAGCGAATTGGTGATGCGCACCGGCAGGGAGAATTTGAGCATCCACGGCAGGTCTTCGTTGTAGACCGTGCGCACCGAGGACGTGGCGGTGAAGGCGGGGCCGGCGCTGCCCACCAGCCTCAGCTTGCCGGCGGCCTGCAGTTCGCGGACGCCGTCGTCGAGCAGCAGCGCTTCGGCCTGCAGCGGGTGCATCGGCAGCAGCATTTCGCCTGATTGTGTTTCGGGTCCACCGGGGCCTGCAAGCGAAGCGACGATTTCCGGCGCGGACAGCGCCGCCGCAGATTTGTGGCTGACGATCGAGGCATCCGCGGCGAAGTAGACGAGCTGGAACCTGCCGTGCAGTTCGGGCGCATAGCTCGGTTCCTGCCACGAAGTCATGCCTTGCCGGCTCTTCGGCGTCGGGTGCAGCGAGTGGCCGAACACCAGCGATTGTTCGGCGGCAATGAAGCTGTCGTCGTCCGCTCTGGCATGATGTGCTTCGATGTAGCGCAGCGTCTGCTGGTAGCTTTGCAGCGCCCGGCCAAGCAGTTCGAGTTCGCAGCCGCGCATCGCGTCGCTGCGTTCGTCGTGCAATTGCCTGTAGGCTTCGTGCAGCAGCAGCTGCAGTGCGGCGAACGGTTCGCTGTGGCGCCACCCGGCGTCGGCCGCCCGGCGGACCCAGGCCTGCCCGAAACGGTGCGGCCCGCACCGGGAATGCGACGCCAACTCGGCGCGCAGCACGAGTTGCTGGGCTGCCAGAACCCACTCGATGCAGTCGACAGGATCCTCCGCGCCGCTCCGGTGCTGGCTCACCCTGCCGGGCGAGATTTCACGGACATAGCAGTTCGCGAAATTCTGGAATGTCGCGTGTTCGGCAACCTGCCGCGGCGTGGGCTTCATCTGTCGTCACCATGTGGTTGGACCGACCGAATGCCTTGCAGCAGCTAGGTATCTGACGGATTATTGGGGGAACGAAGGCTGGCTGGCCTCAGGCACTCCACTGGATGGCACGCTCGGGCTCGCGGAAGGCGAAGCGGGCGAGATGGTCGTCGATGACTGCCTTGGTTCGCCCCAGCTGGTCGGCGTCGGACGCGTCCAGCCGGATCGTCAGCGCGGTGCCGTCGGCTTCCAGAACCGCATGGCCGAACGGGAAATGGCATTCGCCATGCCCATCGCCATGGGACACCTCGATCTTGTGGGCGAAGTGCTTGCACAGCTGGGTCAGGTACTTGGCGCCATGTTCGGTTTCGAACGTGCCCGACGATTGAACCATGGTTTCGTTCCCTGTCCGTCGTTGATTTCAACCGGGGTGCCACGGACAAGGCCCGTGGCCACCTGGTTCAGAACTTTGCGGTTGCGCTCAGGCGGAACGACCGGCCCGGCTCCAGCAGCGGTTTGACGTCGCCGAATTCCTGGCCATAGGTCGCCCTGCTGGCGTAGTCCTCGTCGAACAGGTTCTTCACCTCGCCGCGGAAAGTCAGGTTCGGTTTCGATGGCGGCTGGTACTCGACGAAGACGTTGACCACCTCGTGCCCCTCGATCTGCTTCGATCCGGCTGGCACCTTGTCGTAATCGAGGGCGATCTCGACGTCGCCGCCGACCGTCACGCCCCAGTCGTCGAAACGGTGCATTGCCGCCAGTGTGAAGATCTGGCCGACTGGCGTCACCAGGTAGTTGCCGAGGTAGGAATCCGCCGGGTCGCCATCGATGGTGACGTCGATGTTGACGTATTTGACGCTGGCGTGGCCCGAACCCCAGTCGTAGCCGGCGCCGAGCGTGAAGCCCTGGGAACGGACATCATGGGCCTCGATGGCCGTGGTCTTGTAGAGGGCGGCGCGGGCGTCGTAGATGTCGGTGCGGAAAATGCCGCCCTCGAGCGTGAAGCCCTGATAGGTGGCGACCAGTCCGGCGGTGAAGTTGTCCGAGGTTACCGGCTTCGGCCCGGCGCCATAGTCCCAGTTCGGATTGAAGTTGAAGTTTTCCGCCAGCGGCACGCCGGCCCAGACATGCGAATAGCCTGCCTTGGCGGTCACGAAATCGGGCACGAGGTCGTATTCGCCGGAGATGTTGCCGCTCAGTCCGGCATTGCTCCACTTCTCGCCGGTGACCCCCTCGAACCACTGGTTGTCGCCACGCGCGCCAAAGGAAAGCCGAGTCCGCTCCCATGGCTCCAGCCGAGCCTGGGCGTAGAGGCCGACATTGCTGGCATGCTCTGTACCGGGTTCGAACTTGTCGTCGAGATCGGCAGTGTCCTTGTAGAAATCGAAGCCGGCGGTGATGCTGCCCATGTCGAGCGCGAAACGATTTTCCGCCTTGCCGTTGAAGCTCTCGGTCTTGCCGACACCGGTATAGGTATCCGACTCGGTGCTCGGCGCTACTGGTCTCGGGTAGATGAGCGTCTCCACCCGAGCGCTCGTATAGGCGATCACCACTTTCGGATCCCACCAGCCCTCGGGCGACTCATCGGTATAGGTGAAGACGGTGCTGCTGCGGTCGAGCGTGTAGTCGCGAATATCTGGTTCCCAGGGTTTTGGGGGAACGAGCTTGCCCATGTTCGCACGGAACGGCCGCGGAGCGTCGTCGCGCAGCTGCTCGTGGCTCAGCTCGAAGCGATGGCCGCTTTCCGCCTGGTAGGCAACCTTGCCGAGGCCGCTCAGCAGGTTGGCGCTGGTGCCGTCGATGACGCTGCCATTGCCGGCGGTGAAGTTGTCGCCCTTGGCAAAGTTCAGGTAGCCGAAATATTCGAAGCCGCCTTCCATGCCATAGGCCGACAGGCCCACCGTGGAGGTCTTGCTGTTGAAGTCGTAGGTTCCGGTGACGAGCCCGCCGATGCTCTTGCCCGGCTCGAGCAGGTCGCGCGCATCCTTTGTCTCGTAGGCGATCGCGCCGCCGAGCGCACCCGGTCCGGCATCGGCCGGTGCAACGCCGGCGTCGACGCTGACGGCCTTGAGCAGCGATGGATCGATCAGGTTGGTAGCGTTGTGGTGGAACACCTTGTTGTTCTGCCGCGCGCCATCGACGGTCACCGCGAGGTTGGTTTCCTCGATGCCCTGGACATAGACTTTCTGCGACATCGGAAGGGAGCTGCCGACGGCAACCTTCGGCTCGTCGGCAAACACTTCCTGCAGGTCGACAGGGTTCTTCCGCGCCAGGTCCTGCGCTGTGATCTGGACGTTGTTGACCCCGCCTTCGCCGCCCTGGGCGTTGACGTCGATCGTGTTCAAGACGACCGCGCCGTTGGCCGCGACGTTGAGCCCACCTGTCGAAGCGCTTGCCGCCGCCGACTGGATCGACACCGTGTTGGGGCCTGTGAAGCGGTAGTTCAGGCCGCTGCCGGAAAGCACGCTGCCGAGCGCCTGTTCGGCCGAGATGTTGCCTGAGACTGAGGGCGCGCGGGCCGAGCCGATGTCGGCGGTGCCGAAGGCGATCTGCAGGCCGGTCTGCGCAGCAAGCTGCTTCAGCGACTGCGCCAGCGGCTGCGCCGGCAGGTTGATGCTGTGCATCTGCGCAGACTGCGCATGGGCGGGAGCGTATGGCACGGACGTCACCAGCACGCCTGCGCCCAGCGCCGTTCCCACCAGAAGCCGCCTCAGCAGGCGCCCCGACGCCGCGCCGCCAAAATCCCTGTTGCTCTTGCCCGTCATGCTGGTCCCCAAAAAGCGTGGCGCACCCATCCACCGAGCGCCTTCGATGGTGTGACGCGCGACGGGGCCCGCCGCCTAAAGAGCTGTCTGCATTTTTTCTGAAATAAGTTGGCGCGAGTTCGTCAGGGTCAGGAAATGACGATGACGACACCGGGAACCCTGCGCACCGAAAGCCCCTGGGTATGTGCCAGGGCCTCGATCGCCGCATGGGCGTCGCGTGTCAGGAACACGGCCGTGATCGGGCTCGCATCGTGCGCATGGGTGGCAACGACCAGCCGTTCGGAAACGTAGCGGCCGAGCTCGGCGACGGCACTGCTGAACGGCCGGGCGTCGAACACCACACGACCGGTGCGCCAGGCGAGCTCTGTGTCGAGGTCGACATCCGAAGCCGGCTTGGGTGCGCCGCCGCTCAGGTAGCGGGTCTGCTGTCCGGGGGCGAGCGACACCAAGTTGGCGGCAGCGCCGGCATCTCCGCCGGTCACCGAAACGGTTCCCGTCGATGCGGTGATCGTGACCTCGCCGGCGATCGAGCGCACCGCATAGACACCGCTATCCGCATCGCTGCTGCCGCCAAGCGCCGAGACGCTGAACGGCACGCCGGCGGCCGGCTTGACGGCGAATTCCGCCTCGCCGGCGAGCAGGTTCACCAGGCGTCGGCCACGCTGGAAATCGACGGCAACGGAACTGTTGGTGTTGAGGAACATCGTCGAGCCGTCGGGCAGGGTGGTCGTCGCCTGCTCGCCCGAGCTGGTGGCAAAGTCCGAACGCATCCATGTGATGACACGCGGCGCGGCGACAGCTGCAACCGAGGCGGCAAGGGCGCCGCCGACAAGGAACGAGCGTCGGTTGACGGGTCGGCGCAGCTTCGGCACGGCAACGGGCGGGTTGCCGTCGTTCACGCCTTGCAGAAGCTGCCAGAATTCCTTCTCGCGGGCGAATGCCTGCGCATGTTCCGGCGACTGCGCGCGCCAGGCGTGGAAACGGTCGAGCTCCTGCCGGCTGAGATTGCCGGCGGTCAGCCGAACGATCCAGTCACGCGCATCAAGTGCGACGCCTCGGTCGATCTCGGATCGTTCTTGCCCTTTGCCCATGCCAGTCACGCGCACGTGCCCGTTTGCTACGGGCACCCCAACCATCTTGCTATCATAGACACGCGAGACGGCACCACGCCTAAGCGTCATGGCAAAATAAATGTTGGCGCAGGACTAACCCTGGCTGTCGCGAAGCTCGGCCAGGCGCTCGACCACACGCCGGATGTGGTAATAGACGGCCTCTTCGCTGATGCCGATCTGGCGCGCGATCTCGCGGTGGGAAACGCCATTGATCCGGTTCATCAGGAAAATGCGCCGGCTCCGTTCGGGCATGTCCTGCAATGCCGCGTCGACGGCGCGCAGCATGTCGCGGCCCATCACGATCCGCTCAGGCGAAATCTCGTCGACCGATTGCCACAACAGGTCGTTGACCTCGGCGTCGATCTCGTTGCGCCGCTGCTGCTTGCGGAAATGACCGATGGCCGCGTTCTTGGCAGCCCGCATGGCGAAGGCGGTGTGATTGTCGATGGAATCGTCATGCCGGACGTTGGACAGCCTGATCCAGGTGTCCTGGAGGATGTCTTCCGCGGTCGCGCTGCAGCCGACACGGCCGCGCGTCAAAGCCTCGATGCGGGGGCGCAGCGCGGCAAAGCTCTGAAGTAGCCTGGTGAGTTCCATCTTGCTCACTCTTCTTCACACCAGTTCGTGCTGGCAGGCCGATTCCCCTTGGAAACGGCGGCAACGCAGGCTCCCTAGGCGCTCAGAAAATGTCGTGCAACCCCAATGTCTTAGGGAAACGGAGCGGCCCGGATTAAAACCTTCCTGTTTTTATCATGTTTAGTGTTTGATTCTGCTGCGCTAACTGCGACGACACCTGACGTGGCGGCACGAATTGTCGCAGCAATATGTTCTGAGGGTGTGGCAGAATGGGCACAGCACGGTGCGCAACCGAAGAGCGAACATGCCGGTCCGCCGCTCGCTGGCGCTGCCGCGATGGACGGTGCAAGTCGAAAAGGGGAGGAGCCCATGCCGGTTCTCACGGCAATGGGCAGGCGCGCAACCTCAGCGCCTGAAGTCGATCGGCACGATGATGCTCGTCGGGACTGAGGGCGGCGGCGCCGGGATCGGCGACGAGCGGCGCACGAGATTGACCGCGGCCTCGTCGAGGGCCTGGTCGCCGGAGGAGCTCACCAGCCTGACCGACAGCACGTCGCCATTGGTGTTGAAGGAAAACCGGACGGCGACCGAACCACGGCTGCGCACGTTCCTCGGCTTGTGCCTGTTGAGGTGGGAGTAGACGCGTGACTGCCAGCGCGCCGGCGACATCGCCTTGCCGCCACCCTGGCCCGGCGCGGGTGCACGGGTGCTCTCGGAATTCTGTGCCGATTTTTGCGATGCCTGGCTGCTGGTCGTCGCCGGCTTCTTCTCGACCTTGGCCTGCTTCACCGGCTCCGGCTTCTTCTGTACCGGCTTCTTTTCGCGCACCGGCTTTTCCACCGGCTTCGGCTTCTTGATCTCCGGGCGCGGTTCGGGGATGGCCTTCGCCACTTCCGGCAGCGGTGCTTCCACGATGTCGGGCACCACCTCTTCGACGGGCTCGGCCTCGGCGACATCTTCCAGCGGCTCGGGCGTGTCTTCGGCGACTTCCTCCACAGGTTCGGTCACCGGCTCGACGGGATCGGGCGTAATGGTCTCGGTCGGCTCCTCGACGCTTTCGGCAGCCTGGCTGTCGACGAGGTCTGTCGTATCCTGCGGCACCGCTTCCGGCGCCATCGCCGTCGGCGCAAGGTCGATCAGCACCGCCGATTGCGCCTGCATCTCGTCCAGCATCATCGGCGGCTGCCGCTGGACGTACCAGGCGCCGGCGAGGTGGACGCTGACGATGACCATTGCGGCGCCCGACCAGAGCGCCAGTTCGCGGCGGCTCAGGCCGCCGAGGCCGAAGCCGAGATGCGCCGCTGCCGCCGTCATTGCGGCTGGCCTTCGGTGGCGGCCGGCGGTGTCGCCTGAACCTGTTCCAGCCCGACAAGTGCGATCTTGAGATAGCCCGCGCCGCGCATCAGGTTCATCACCTCCATCAACTCTCCATAGTCGACGCCGCGGTCGGCGCGCAGGAAGATGCGGCTTTCCTTGTCGCTCTTCGCCGCCACGTCCAGCTCTTGCTGGAAGGCGGTGCGGGCCACCGTGTTCTGGCCGATCGAGATGCTGAGGTCTTCCTTCAGGGTGACGTAGAGTGGCTCGTCGGGGCGGGGCTGGGCGGTCGCGGTCGACGCGGGCAGGTCGACATTGACGTCGACGGTGGCCAGCGGTGCCGCCACCATGAAGATGATCAGCAGCACCAGCATGACGTCGATGAACGGCGTCACGTTGATCTCATGGTTTTCCTGGAGGTCGTCGTCTTCGGCCGATTGTCTGATTCCGCCTGCCATCGACCCGCTCCTAGACCGCGACTGCCGGGGCGTGGCGACCGTTGGCCGGCGTGGCCATGGCGACTGCATGCGGACGCTCGTGCTGGCTGCGCTGCGGCTGGCGATCGAGATCGCGACTGACGAGGCGCTGCACGCCGGCTGCGGCATCGGCCAGGCCCTGGCGGTAGCCGGTGATCGAGCGGGCGAAGACGTTGTAGACCACAACGGCCGGAATGGCTGCGATCAGGCCGACGGCGGTGGCCAGCAGCGCTTCGGCGATGCCGGGTGCGACGACCGCGAGGTTGGTGGTCTGCGATTCCGAGATGCCGATGAACGAGTTCATGATGCCCCAGACCGTGCCGAACAGGCCGACGAAGGGCGCCGTCGAGCCGATGGTGGCAAGCACGCCGGTGCCGCGGCTGAGGCGGCGGCCGGCCTGCGCCTGGATGCGGATCAGGCGGGACTCGACACGCTCCTTGATGCCGGCGGGGTCGCCGTGGCCGAGGCCATGGCCAGACATCTCCATCTCTTCGACGGCCGCCCGCACCAGAACGCCACCTATGCCGGCGTGGTCGCCGAGTGCCTGCGACGCGTCCTCGAGCCGGTGTGCGCCAAGAATGCCGCGCAGCGCCTTGGCGAGCCTGGCCTTGCTGCCGGCAATCTCCAGCGACTTGGCGAGCCAGACGGTCCAGGTGATCAGCGAGGCGAAGGCGAGGCCGATCATCACGGCCTTCACGACCCAGTCGGCGGCCATGAACATGCCCCAGGGCGAAAGATCGTGCGGCAGCGTGCTGGAAGCTGCTGGCGCCTCGGTGCCTGAAGGAGCGGCGCCAATCGTATTGTCGAGCGGCACCTCGACCCCCATGGGCGTGGCGCTGGGCAGCCGGTCGCCGGTCGCAGACCCGGCATCTGCCGGCGAGGGCGATGCCGTGGGTGCCGCGCTCGGGGTGGCTGCCGCGGGTGCCGGCTGGGGCGCTGACGCTGCCGGTACGCCCGGCTGGACGGGCGCATTGCCCGGAGCGGCGTCTTGGGAGAACGCAGCTGTTGTTGATGCCACGAGACACATGACGGCGAGGATCTGTGCGGATCGGCGGATCAGCCCTGGCTGGCCGGCCTTGCCTTCACGTCCGATGAGCCCACTGCCTAGCATCTCGAATCTCCGACTTCGAACCCTTCGACCGGTGGCTTCTGCGCATCTTTCCCAGCCCGGTCGGGAGCCCACTAACATTCTTGACTTCTTTTATCAAGAAATCATCGGAAGGCCACATTCGTTTTTGTACGTAGACGATCCGGCATGCTTGCAGCCGCCAAGTTGTTGGCAGGTGGGGCGGCTGCAAAACGCCGCCTAGTGCCTCGTGGCACTGTCGGCATCAGTGGCCGGGCGCGTCATCGTCTTCCGTTTCCGCAGCGGATTGCTCGAAGGCCGCCTGCCAGTCCGCAACGAGGCGGGCGAGCGCGGTGTTGCCGGAATGGGCGGCGAGGTGGGCCTTCTGGCGCAGTGCGATCCGCATGGCCGACCGGGCGAAGCGGCCCGAGGGGGCCTCGGTCTCGACCGGCGAAAGCCTGGCATCGAGCGCGTCGTCGACGTGTTTGCGTCCAGACAGCGCCTCAGCCGTGCCGAACCGCCTCATTATCTCCTGGAACGCGCCGTGCAGGATCGGCTCGAACGGCCGGTCGCGGCCTATCGCATCTATGACGGGGTTGCCGGGGTGAAGCGCGCCGAGCGGCAGCAGGCCCTCTGGGATCGGAGTGTTGGCCGAATGCGTGCGCCCACCCTTCAGCATCTTCGGCAGCACATGGGTATGTGGCCCTTCCGGCGACACCCCGCCGGTGTCGGGGCCGCCGATCTTCTGGTAGACCTCGACACGGCCGATATTGGTCAGCGCGACGCGATGCGGGTGCGTGCGCAGGATCGCGAGCATGGCCCCGTTGGCGGGGTCGAACACCGAGCGGCCAAGATTGGCGCGCAACTCGACCAGCAGCTTCGGCTCGCTGGTGCGGATGCAGAAATCGCATTGCGGCAGCGACAGACCCATGTCGAACAGGATGCCGGTCCGGTCGATGCCGCGGATGGCATTGTCGTCGGGACCGATCTCGGTCAGCACCGAACGGCCGCTGCGCCTGGCCCTCGCCTCAGGCAGGCACAGCGCCAGCGCCTGGCTCCAGCGATGTCGCCTGGGGCTCAGCGTCTCGTAGGCGACAGGCACCAGCCCGGCCACCATGCTGCGCTCCAGGCGGATGCCGCCACGCCGCGTTGCCCGGGTCAGGAGTTGGCGATCGTCGATCACCGCGATCTCGCCGTCGTCCTGATGGAATTCGGCGATGGCACCGAACGTGCCCATGCTCCATCCGCTTCGCCAGTCCAGAAGGTGGTGGCGCAACAACTGTTCCAGATAGCTCATGGCAGAACTCCGGTGGCGGCGACGAGATCGAGCGGCTGCACCACCAACCCGCCCGCGGTCTCGCCGAAGAAAGCCTCGACGCCGTAGACGGCGCGCAGCGTCTGGGCGGTGAGCACCTCTGCCGGTGGCCCGTCGGCGACGATCCGGCCGCCATCGATCAGCAGCAGGCGGGTGCACCAGCGCGCGGCGAGCCCGAGATCGTGCAGCGAGGCGACGACGCTGTGTTCGCTGGCCGCCAGATCGGCGAACAGGCGCATCAGCGCGATCTGGTGCGATGGATCGAGGCCGGCCGTCGGCTCGTCGGCGAGCAGCAGCGGCGTCTCCTGCGCCAGCGCCCGGGCGATCAGCACGCGCGCCTTCTCGCCGCCCGATAGCTCGGTCGCTGCCCGCTCGCGAAACGCGTCCACCTCCATCCGCCGCATCGCCCGTTCGATGGCTGCGCGGTCGGCTGTGGTCAGGGCAGAAAATCCCGGTCGATGCGGCGAGCGGCCGAGAGACACCAGCATTTCGACAGGAACGGCCCAGGCGATTTCGCGCTCCTGCGCGACATAGGCCATATGCAGCGCGCGTTCCCTGGCGCTGGCATGGGTGGCGTCGAGCGTCCCGAGAGCGACTGCTCCCTCGGCCGGAATGAGTCCCAGCAGTGCCCGCAGCAAGGTCGACTTGCCGGCACCATTGGGCCCGATCAGGCCGATGAACTCGCCCGGCATCACCGAGAAGGAAACGCCGTGGAGCACAGGCCGTCTGCCCAGCGACGCCTTGAGATTTTGAACGTCGAGCAGCATCACGCGAGTTTCCTTCTCGTGCGGTAGACCAGCCAGAGGAAGAACGGCGCACCGACGATGGCGGTGAGCACGCCAAGCTTGAGATCGCGCTCCGGCGCGATGATCCGGACCAGGATATCGGCTGCAAGCAGCATGCAGGCGCCGCCCAGGGCGCTGGCCGGCAACAGCCGCGACGGCCTTGACCCGACCAGCGGTCGAAGCATGTGCGGCACGACGAGGCCGACGAAGCCGATGGCGCCTGCCACGGCTGTCGCCGCCCCAACCGCCGAGGCCGTGCCGAAGACGGCAAGCCACTGCACGCGGCGCATGTCGATGCCCATGCTCGCTGCCGTCTCGTTGCCGAGGGTCAGCGCATCGAGTGCCCGACCGAGCGCCGCCAGCATCAGCCAGCCCGCGAGCATGAACGGCAAGGCCAGCCAGACATGGGTCATCGACCGGTCGGTCAGCGATCCGAGCATCCAGAACATGATCTCGAGCGCCGCGAACGGATTGGGCGACAGGTTGAGGGCAAGCGACGTCATGGCGCCGGCAAAGCTTGAAACCGCAACCCCCGCCAGGATGATGGTCAACGTGCTGCCGCGCAGGCCGGCGAGAGCCTGGACCACGACGACGGCAAGGACGGCGGCGGCCAGCGCCGACAGCGGCAAGGCGAGCGGGAAGATCGCCGCCAGGCCGGAATATATGGCGATGACGGCGCCCAGCGATGCCGAGGCGCTGACGCCGATCAGCCCCGGCTCGGCCAGCGGATTGCGCAGATAGCCCTGCAACGCCGCACCGGAGAGACCGAGCGTCGCACCGACCATCAGGCCGAGTAGGGCACGCGGCAGGCGGATCTCGCCCATGATCAGTTCGATGGCGCCTGCATTGTCGGAGAGCAATGCGGCGATGCTGTCGCCGAAGCCAAGGGCTGCCGGACCGACGGTGAGCGAAAGCAGGAACAGGATGGTGGCGAACGCAGAAAGGGCGCCCAGCACAAGGCCGTAGCGGGAGGTGTCGCTCATTGGACGCCGTCCTTGTCGGCGGCGTCGCGGAGCAGGTACGCAGCCTCGAGCGTGAACGGCGCGCCGCAGACGGTGTAGCGCGCGGGGATCGGAACTGCGCTGCCTTGCCCGGCGATCGCCCGGTATGCCGGATGGACGAAATTCTCCTGGGCGAGCGCGGGCGCATCGTAGCGTTCGCCGCCGCCGGCGATGAGATCGGGCTGGGCCAGGACCAGCATCTCAAGCGGCAGCCGCGCGGTGCCGCTGAGGCCCAGCCTGTCGGCGACGTTGACGAGGCCGGAGAGCTTGACGATGTCGTCGACCAGCGTACCGGCGCCTGACGTGTAGCTGTTGGCATAGTAGGTGGCGACTGTCCTTTCCGAGGCCGGGCGGGCGGCGAGTTCGGCCACCCCGCGGTCCAGTTCGGCGACCAGCTCCGCCGCGCGCTCGCGCCGCTCCAGCACCTCGCCCATGCGCAGGATGTTCGACCTGATCTCGGCGATGGAATTGTCGGGCGCGAATTCTTCGACGCGGATGCCGAGCCGCCGCAACAGGGCCACCGTCGACCGCGTCGTGTAGGTGCCGGCGAGCACCAGGTCGGGCTGCATCAGGAAGACCTCCTCGGCGAGGCCGTGGTTGACGACAAGGCCCCTGGCGCGCTCGGCGAGCACCGATGTCTCGGGATCTCTCGCCAGATACGAGACGGAGTGCAGCTGTCCTTGCCCCGCCATCAGCATGGCCAACTGGTCGGTGCAGACATTCATCGAGACGATGCGCTTGGGCGGTTCGGCTGCAGCAGGGGCAGCCGCGAGCATTGCGCCCGCCAGGGCGAGCGGCAACGCGTGCAGCATATGATTGGTCGACATGTTACCTCCCATCAGAACACACGCGTGAAGCTCAGATTGAAAGTCCGGCCAGGCGCGCGATAGTTGGTGACGGTCGAATATTGCTCGTCGAACAGGTTTTCGACCGAGAACTTCAGGCTCGATTGCGCATCAAAGGTGTAGTTGGCGGCAAAATCCACCGTCACATACTCAGGCAGCTTGACGGTGTTCGCCGCATCGGCGTAGCGCGCCGCGCCGTAGAGCAGCCTGGCGGTCAGGTCCAGGCTGTCGGTTGCGGCAAATTCCAGTTCGGCAGTCGCCTTGAAACGGTCGCGATAGGGGATGTAGCGACCATTGTCCTCGTTCTTGGGCGAACGGTAGTCGATCGACGCCTTGCCACTCCAGCGGTCGTTGAATTCGTGCGTCACCGTGGCCTCGACGCCGGTCACCTTGGCGCGTGCGACATTGAACGGCAGGTAGGTCGGCGGGTTGGAGGCGATCGCGTCGGTGAGCCATGTCTGGTAGAAAGCGACGTCGAGCGTGGTCCGGTCGGTCGGCCGCCAGTTGAGGCCAAGTTCGTAGGACCTCGACTTTTCCGGCCTCAGGTTCGGGTTCGAATAATTGGGATAATAGAGGTCGTTGAAGGTCGGTGCGCGAAAGCCGGTGCCGTAGGAGGCGCGGGCGACCAGATCGGGTACGATCTCGAAGCTGGCGCCGATATTGTAGGTGGTGGCGCTGCCGAACTGTTCGTTGTGATCGTAGCGCAGGCCGCTGTCGATGGTCAGCGCACCATGTTCGACCGAATATTGCCCGAATACGGCCGCCAGATCGCGCGAGGTCACTTCGAAATCGACCGTCGAATCGACCTGTTCGCGATAGGCCTCGGCACCGCCGGTCACGACATGCCGGGCATCACCGGCCTCGAAGGTCTTTTCGGTCGACGCGAAGATGCCGTAGCGCCTTGTGTCGAACTCGCTGTCGCCCGAAACGCCGTCTCGGAAATTGGTCGAATGATCGAGGCTGCTGGACAGCTCGACCGTCGATGACCAGCTGTCCGAGTGCCTTAGCCGCGCGCCTGCCTTGCCGGCGAATGTGTCGGTATCGACTTCGTTGCTGGACGGGAATGTGTCGTCGTATTGCGACCGACCGCGGGCGAACAGGCCGTCGGCATAAAGCCTGCCCCAGCCATATTCCTTGGCAAGGGAGAAGTTGAGCGAGCCCTGCAGGAACCCGTCATCGTCGGGCTCATGGCCCCAGGCCAGCGGCGTGGTGAAGTCGTAGCCGCGCGTGCCTAGGATGCTGCCGCCGATGGAATAGTCGACGCCACCCTCGCTGCGGCCGCGCATATCGGCGGAGACATAGCCTCCCCATGGATGGGTGACGCCTGTCGTGATGCTGGCGCAGGCACTGCGGCCGTCGGCACACTGGCCGCCCTGCTTGGTGATGATGTTGACGACACCGCCGATCGCGTCGGCGCCATACTGGGCCGAATGCGGTCCCTTGGTGATTTCGATGCGTTCGATCGAGGCAAGGGGAATGTTGAAGATCGAACTGGTGCCGCTGGTTGCCGAGGCGGTGCGGACGCCGTTGACCAGCACCAGTGTCTGCCCGGCCGACATGCCGCGCAGGTAGACGTTGGAGGAAGCTCCCTGGCCGCCATAGCCGACGATGGAAACCCCGGTGTAGCGCTTGAGCAGCGACGGCAAATCGGGCGCCGCCGATTTCCTGAGTTCCTCCTCATCGATGACGGTGACCGACGACGTCGAGCGAACGAGCGCCGTCTCGCGTCGCAGCGGCGTGGTAACGACCAGCGGCCGAAGTACGGTTGCATTTTCGGCCGCGGGCACCTGCTGCGCCTGGGATTGCGTTGGAATTGCCAGCGCAATTGCGCCGGCGGCAAGGGTAAGTCTCAGCAATTCTGCCCCCAAATGGTTCGGTGGGCGCGACAAGGATCGCACCCGGTTTCCAAACCGCAGGCAAGACAGGTCGGCAGGCAGACTTTGGGACAAAATTGACCCGGCGGCCTTCCGCATGCGGCAACACTTTTCAATGTCACCGCCACGGGCGACCGCGCCTGACCACACCCCGTGGACAAGCATGGGTGACCGGAACGGGCAGGTCTCCTGACTTCCGTGTCATCGCCTTTTTCCGCCTTCCCGAACGCACGAATGCGTTCAGTGGCATGATGGAAGAGGCTCAACGGTTACAGTTGCGGGGGCAGTCGCGGATTTGGCCTTCGGCCTCACCGTGTTCCCTTTTCATCCACCTCTCGGTGGAACCGATTCCGGGGTCGAAACTAGACAGTCGGCGGAAGCCTTGTCAATTGGCGCATTACTGTTCGTCGCATCGTTGCTTGCCGATGTCGTATATGAACTGTGCTGTTGTCGCGATCTCTACATCGTGGTGAAGCTTGCGCTATACTTGCCCCATGCAATGCTGGCCCCGTGCGGGACGAGCTTCCCTCGAACTGCCGCCGCAACTTCGATCTCTAGATCTGGCCGCGATGCCAGCGCAGCGACATGCAGGACAGGCCGGCGTCGATCTTGCCGATCTCGGTGGTTTTGAGCGCGACCACCTTGTAGCCGAGCTTGTCGAGCATCTCGATGGTCCGGGCGTAATCGGCCCCGACCATCACCACGTCGTTGACGCGCAACGCATTGGCGGCGGGCTCCTCGCCTTCGGGGACAAGCACCTCGCGGAAATCCTTGAACACACCCGAGCGCGCCAGCCGCTTGGTCGACAGCATGGTCTCGCTGTCGAGTAGCGAACAGTCGCTCTTGAAATGCAGCACGCCTTCCGGCGTCTGCACGACCTCTCCCTTGCGTCCGAGCCTCGCCAGGCTGGCGATCAGGCCTTCGGCGCCGGCGCGGTCGGTGCGGGCCGACAGCCCGATCATCACGCTCCTGGGCGTCGTCAGCACGTCGCCGCCGTCGGCGAAGCCGGGCGAGGGCAGGTCGAGCACCGACTCGAACATCTTCCGCAGTGTCGGTGCGATCTCGGCGGTTTCCCTGACGCGCGTCTCGGCACCGGGGCGGAGCAGGATCGCCCCCTCGGGAAACACCAGCGCCGGGTCCTCGACGAAGATCGAATCCGGAAAGCTTTCCAGCGCTGGCAGCATCGTCACCTCGACGCCTACCGCGCGCAGGGCAGCGACATAGGCCACGTGCTCGGCCTTGACGCCGTCATAGGTGGGATTGCCGTGGTCGTCGGCGCGCAGGCCGTTGACCACCGACCGCGCCGGCTCGCGCACGATGGCCGCGTTGAATTCGTAGACCGCTGGCTTGGACGTCATGTCGGTGCACTCGTGCTGGTGGGGCGAGATCCGCAGCCTGCCCGAAACGAGGTGGCATGTCGACGGGGCAGGCGCTGGGCCAGCGATCATCGCCGTGCGGCGCCGCTATTGACCTTCTGCCCGCCTGAACTCGCTTGGCGACTGGCCGGCGATGCGGCGGAAGTCGCGGCTGAAATGATAGGGATCGGCATAGCCGCAATTCAGCGCCACCATGGCAATCTTGACGTCGGGTGCGATCAGCAGGCGCTTGGCAAGGTTCATGCGCTCGTGGCGGATCCAGTCCATCGGCGTCGTGCCGGTCTTTTGCTTGAACTGCCGGTGCAGTTGCGAGGCGCTGAGGTTGGAGATCGCAGCCAGTTCCTCGATTGGCCAGTTGCGCGCGATGTTGGCGCGCACCTCGCGCATCACCCGCAAGACGCGTTCGCCCCGGTCTTCAGAGCTTTCCTGCACGCCGCGTTCGGCGACAAGCATTTCGACCAGCTGGGCGACGACGGCGCTGGAAATGGCGTCGGTCGTCTGCCCACGCTGGGCGAGATTTTGGATGGCGCGTTCGAAGCCGGCGACACTGGTTTCGCCTGACGTGGCAAAAAGCGGATTGCCGGCGACGCGCAGGAACGAGAAGACGGCGTCGAGCCCGTGGCCCTCGATGCTCATCCAGAGATAGCGCCAGTGGTCGGCCTCGGGATGGCAGCCATGGGCATATTGCATCGACGTGTCCAGCCAGGCGATCGTTTGTGGCCCGGCCGCGACCCGGTTGCCGCCGATCTCTATCAGGCCGAGACCGGACAGCGTGCAGATCAGCGTATGGTGGTGAAACCGCCGCGAGACGAAGCCGTCGCGATGGCCGAAACGCGTGCGGCCGGCAACCAGAATCTTGTAGGGGTAGGCGTCCGCATGCCGGCCCGGCGTGTGGAAGAAGATCGCGTTGCTTTCGTCGGTCTTGGTCGTCATTTTTGCGCAGGCATAGCCGTCGGAGGGTTTATTTTATCGTACCTGCTCGCAAATCGTGATGCGAGTTTTATCCAGCATCGTGCGAGAGGCATGCATTCATCTCGCCGCCATTGCGATTAGACTGGATGGTGGCGGCATCCTTGCTGCACAAAATCCATGACTGGAGCGTTGGATGACCGCTACCCCAAAGGCAAGCGAACACGGCACGGCTTTCGAGCCATTGTCAGCCACCTTCGCCCAGAACCCCTATCCCGCCTACGCGGCGCTGCGCGACAAGGGCGAGCCGCAGTTCTTCGCCGATTTCGACATGTGGCTGGTGACGCGCTTCGACGATGTCGCAGGCATCGCCCGCGACAACGCGATGGTGCGCTCGCCCGAATTCTTCATGTCCGAGGAAGAGATCACCGAGCAGAAGCGCCTGCAGAACTGGCTCGACATGCCGCATCACCAGCGCTTCGTGCAGTTCTCCATGCTCGACAGCGACGGTCCTGTGCATGACCGGCTGCGCAAGCAGGTGTTTCGCGAGTTCACGCCGGCCTTCATCGCGCGCCAGCGCACGATGATCCAGAGCTTCGTCGACAGGCTCGTCGACAGCCTGATCGACAAGGGCGAGATCGATTTCGTCGAGGAGCTTGCTTCCCAGGTTCCCGGCCACATCATCGGCCGGGTGCTCGGCGTGCCCGACGAGGATTGCCCGCAGTTGCGCGTCTGGTCGGAGCGTGTGGTGCAGTTCTTCGACATCGATCGCTCCGACGAGCGCAAGGCGCTGGCCGAGCAGGCAACGACCGAGTTCTACCACTATCTGCTCAAGCTGATGGCCGAGCGCCGCAAGGCCCCACAGGAAGACCTGATCACCCGCCTGATGGCGGCGCAGGACGCCGGCCAGCTCAACGAGGATGAGCTGGTGTCGACCTGCATGCTGATCCTGATGGCCGGCCATGGCTCGACCATCGACGTGCTCGGCTCGGGCATGCATGCGCTGCTGCGCTTTCCCGACCAGATGGCGCGGCTCAAGGCCGACCCCGGCCTGATCCACACCGCGATCCAGGAGATGTTCCGTTTCGAATCGCCGCTGCCCTTCTTCCACCGCTACGCGACGGCCGACTGCGTGGTCGGCGGCAAGTCGTTTCCGCGCGGCACCAAGTTCGGCCTGCTCTATGGTGCGGCCAATCGCGACCCGGCAGCCTTCGGCGACGATGCCGATGTCTTCGATGCCGGCCGCAACCCCAACCGGCACCTCGCCTTTGGTGGCGGCGCCCACTTCTGCCTCGGCAACCATCTGGCGCGGCTCGACATGGAGGTGATCTTCACCACCTTGCTCAAGCGCTTGTCGTCGGTTTCGCTGGTCGATGCCGAGCCGCAATACAAGCGCGGCCTGTCGGTACGCGGCCCCAAGGCGCTGCGCCTGGCTTTCACGCCTGCCTGATCCCGGAGATTTCTGATGTACCGCGTAACCTTCATCGACGCCGACGGACAGGCGACCGAACTCACAGCCCAGCAAGGCCAAAGTGTCATGTCGGTGGCTGTCGCCAACGGCATCGACCAGATCCTCGCCGAATGTGGCGGCTCCTGCGCCTGCGGCACCTGCCATTGCTATGTCGACGAGAACTGGACCGAACGCCTGCCAGCGCCCGACGATTCCGAGCAGGGCATGATCGAATGCCTGATGAACCCGACAGAGCGGAGTAGGCTGACCTGCCAGCTCAAGATGTCGGAGGCGCTCGACGGGCTGGTCGTGCACCTGCCGCGGGAACAATACTGAGGCCTCTGCGCCGCCCGTGCCTCAGTCGCGCGCGGCGATCCAGCCCCTAACGATCTCGACATCGGCCGCCTCGAAGGCGTGACCCGACGGGATCGTGCGGGCGTCGACATTGGCGCCGGCGTCGAGCAGCAGGCCGGCGAGGTCGAGGCCGAAATTGCTGAACACGTCGACGTTGCCGGCAACGAGCAGGGCTTCGACATCCGACAGGTCGGCGGACGGAGGTTGCTCGAGCACCATGGCTGGCCGAAGCAGCACGGCGCGTCGGATCAGGTGCGGGTGCAGCAGCATGGTTGCGGCGATCATGTTGGCGCCGTTGGAATGCCCGAGGAAGACGAGCTTCTCGGGATCGATGCGGTAGGCATCCACGGCATCCTCGATGAAAGCGGCGAGCGCTTCGGCCTCCGACCTGATGTCGGCCTGGTCGAATTTGCTTGCTGAAAGGCGGCGGAACCAGCGCGGCGTGCCCTCGTCGGTGGCGCGGCCGCGCAGGGCGAGCAGTGTCGCGCGTGGTGCTGCCTTGGCCGCAAACGGCAGCAGGCTGGTTTCGTTGCCGCCCGACCCGTGCAGCAGGACGATGACGCTGCCGTCGGCATTTCCCGGCGTATAGAAACGGTGGACGAAGGGCAGGTCGCGATAGATCACCCGCTCCTCGCCGGGCCAGGAGAACTGTGGCAGCATTGTCAGCAGCTCGTCGATCTTGTCGGCACGTTCCGGTGGCACGAAGAGCTGCGTGCCCATCGTTTCGACCGGTTCGTCGATCGCCATGCCGGGACCGTCCGTCGCCAGTTCGAACAGGGTGCCGCCCGGCTCGCGCACATAGAGCGAGTAGAAATATTTGCGGTCGTGGACATTGGTGATGGTCGAGTTGCTGGAGGCGAGTTCGCCATGCACCCGCTCCACCTCGTCGGTGTCCCTGGCGCGAAAGGCGATGTGGTCGATGGTGCCGGTGCCCGGCGCGCTCGTCCAGAAACCCTTGGCATCCCTGATGTCGATGATGTCGCCGCTGTCGGAGACAAGGCGCCGGATGAACTCGGTGCTTTGCATCGGCTGATAGCCGAAATGCCGGGTGACGAAGCTCTCGGTCAGTTCCGGCACCTCGCTCATGATGGTGGCGCCGCGGATGCGCCGGATCGCGTGTTCGGCAGGCACCCCGCTGCCCTCCCAGATTTCGGGCGCCGCAAAGCCGCTGACGCCGACGAGCTTGACGATCACGCCGTCGGGGTCCTTGAGCCTGAGCGTTGGTTCGCCCATCTCGTCGACGGGGCCTGATATCTCGACATGGTGGGAGAGCGCCCGGGTCAGCCAGAAGCCGATGCTCGACGGTTCGATGGCGAGCGAAATCTCGCTCGGCTGGCCATGGCCGACACGCCCCCGGGCACCATCCTCCCAAACCAAGAAGGTAATCAGCGAGCCCGGGCTGGCAGCACCGTCGCCGTAGAACAGGTGCAGCTGGGTGGCATCCTCATAGCCGCCGGTCTGCTTGACCAGCCGCAGGCCGAGGAAGCCGACATAGAAATCGACATTGGCCTGCACCTTGCGGGTGATGAGCGTGATGTGGTGGATTCCGGTGCCCATGATGCACTCCCGGTCGATGCTGCGTCGACCGACATTTCACCAGCGTGCCGACCAGTGCAACCGACGATCGGACTTGCTCATGCAAAAAAGGCCCCGCTCGGTGAACGCGGCCTTCGGCAAAGATAACTTGCCTGATCAGGCGGAAAGCGCCTTGGCCTCGCGGCGGCGGGCATGCAGCACATGCTCGGTATAGCCGTTCGGCTGGGTGCGGCCGGTGAACACCAGGTCTTCAGCCGCCTTGAAGGCCGGGCTGTCGAAGCCGGGCGCCAGTGGCTTGTAGCCTTCCGTCGCGGCATTCTGCCTGTCGACTACGGCGGCCATGCGCTGCATCGTCTCGCGCACCTGCCCTTCGCTGACGATGCCGTGGTGCAGCCAGTTGGCGACATGCTGGCTGGCGATGCGCAGCGTGGCGCGGTCTTCCATCAGCCGCACATTGTCGAGGTCGGGCACCGTCGACACGCCGACGCCCTGGCCGACCCAGCGCACAACATAGCCGAGCAGGCCCTGCAGATTGTTTTCCAACTCAGCCTTGATCTCCTCGGCCGAGTAGCTGCGCGTTGCCAGCGGAATGGTCAGCAGGTCGGCGAGCGACGTCTGCTCCTTGCCGCGCAGCTGGTCCTGGACGGCTGCCACGTCGACCAGGTGATAGTGCATGGCGTGCAGTACGGCCGCCGTTGGCGTCGGCACCCAGGCCGTGCTAGCGCCGGCGCCGGGGTGGGCGACCTTCTTCTCGATCAGCCCCGCCATCTGGTCGGGTGCCGCCCACATGCCCTTGCCGATCTGGGCACGGCCGGGAAGGTTGCGGGCGATGCCGACATCGACATTGTTCGCCTCATAGGCCTTGAGCCAGGTCGCCGATGCCATCTCGGCCTTGCGCTGCATCGGGCCGGCTTCCATCGAGGTGTGGATCTCGTCGCCGGTGCGGTCGAGGAAACCGGTGTTGATGAACACCGTGCGGTCGCGCACCTTGGAAAGGCAGGCGGCAAGGTTGGCCGAGGTGCGGCGCTCTTCGTCCATGACGCCGATCTTCATGGTGTATTTGGGCAGGCCGACGAGTTCCTCGATGCGCTTGAACAGCGCATCCGACAGGCCGACCTCGTCGGGGCCTTGCATCTTGGGCTTCACGACATAGACCGAGCCGGTGCGGCTGTTGCGCACGGCGTTTTCGCCGCGGATGTCCTGCGCCGCGCTCGCCACCGTGATGGCGGCGTCGAGGATCGCCTCGGGCACCGGGTTGCCGGCTTCGTCGAGCACGGCGTCTGTGAACATGTGGTGGCCGACATTGCGCACCAGCATCGTCGAGCGGCCGTGGAGCACAAGCTCGCCACCGCCGGGCGCGGTGAAGACACGGTCTTCCACCAGGCGGCGCGTGACGGTCTTGCCGTCCTTGGTGAACTCGGAGCTCAGGCTACCGTCCATCAGGCGCTGCCAGCTGCGGTAGACCGCAACCTTGTCCTCGGCGTCGACGGCCGAGACCGCGTCCTCGAGGTCCATGATGATCGAGACCGCCGCCTCGATGACGACGTCGGCGATGCCGGCTGCGTCCAGCGCGCCCACTGCGTGTTCGCGGTCGAACACCAGCTCGACATGCAGGCCGTTGTTGACCAACAGCACGCTCTTGGGCTCGTGGCGGGGACCGGTGAATCCGGCAAGCTGGCCCACAGACTTGAGCCCGGTCTTGTTGCCGTCGGCGAGGCTCACCTGCAGCTTGCCGCGCTCGACGATATAGCTGGTGGCGTCGGCATGGCTGCCCTGGGCCAGCGGTACGGCCTGGTCGAGGAATTCGCGAACGCGGGCGATGACGCGGCTCGCGCGAACAGGATTGAAGGTCTTGCTGCGCTCGGCACCGTCGGTCTCGGCGATGGCATCGGTGCTGTAGAATGCGTCGTAGAGCGAACCCCAGCGCGCATTGGCGGCGTTGAGGGCGTAACGCGCATTGGAGAGCGGCACCACCAACTGCGGGCCGGCGATGGTGCCGATCTCGGCGTCGACGTTCTTGGTCGCGACCTGATAGGCGTCGGCGGCCGGTGCGGGAACCAGATAGCCGATCTCGCGCAGGAACTGCTCGTAGCCTGCCGCGTCATGCCCCTGGCCCTTGCGGTCGCGATGCCAGGTGTCGATCCTGGCCTGGAGGTCGCCGCGTATGGCGAGCAACTCGTGATGCCTGGGCGCGAGGTCGCGGATGATCTCGGCAAGGCCGGCCCAGAATGCTGCCGGTTCGAGGCGCGCCGAAGGCAGCACCTCGGTGTCGACGAAGGCGCGCAGCGCCGGATGGACTGAAAGGCCGGCGACGCTTTCATAGGTCTTGGTCATAGGGTGCTCCTTCGATACGCGCGAGAGGCGGGCAGTTCTGTACAATGCTGATGACAGTGATTGTATCCATTGACAAGCATTTTTTGATACAAGATAGTATCCAAGTGCCTAGATTTCCGGGGGTCGTCGCGCATCCGATGCGCCCGGGCGGTCGCTGCGCACCCATTCTCTCCGGCGAGGCGGCAGCATGATCGGCATCATCAAGAGTTCATTGCCTGACGGACGCAGCCTGGCTGCGGTCGAGGCGCTACAGGCTGCAAGGCAGTTGGGTTCGCAGGGATTGCTGTTCAACTCGCTGTTCGACATCAGCCCGACGCTCGATCCGGCCGAACTGCACGCCGTGCGCCAGGAGGCCGATCGGCTGGGGCTCGAAATCTCGTCGATGCTCGGCATCGTCAACCCGGCGCTGCCGGCGCGCAGCCAGCCGATCATCGATGCCGGTGCCGGCGACCTGGAAGCCGGTGTCAGGCGCCTGGTCGAACTGGCGGCAGGTATCGGCATCCACGACATGTTCTTCCTCGTCGGCATGATCGAGGACCGCTTCGAGGCGCCGGTCTGCTGGCAGGCGCAGTTCGATGGGGTCACTGAAATGCTGGCGCGCTGCGCGCCGCTGCTGCGCCAGCACGGCTCGAAGTTGCTGCTCAAGACCCATGAGGAGATCACCACCCCGGAGGTCGTGGCCCTGGTCGAAAAGGTAGGGCCGGATGTACTTGGCATAGCCTTCGACCCGGTCAATGTGCTCTGCCGCCTCGAGGATCCCGTCGCCGCGGCAAGGCGCGTCGCGCCCTATGCCGCACAGCTCTATGTCGACGACGCCGTGGTGCGGTTCCAGGAGAATGGCATCCGCCGCTTCCTCGCGCCGCTCGGCGAGGGTTTTGTCGACTGGGACGCGATCCTGCCGCTGATGCCCGACGCGAAGGTCTGGATCGAGATGCATGCCGGCCAGTTTGCCATGCCGATATTCGATTCGGACTGGCTGCGCATGCAGCCTGAAGTCGCACTAAACGAATTCGCCGCCGTGCTGGCCATGGCAGCCAAGTTCGGCGCGAAAAAGGTGCCCTGGGACCAGGCCGATCGCGTCGCGCGGCTGCCGCAGGCCCTGCGTCGGCTGCTTCCGTGATGACACCTACGCAGAGACATTGGATACAATTCTTGCGGTGACCGGCCTCTGAGGCACGATGCCGCCGAGGCCTTCACACTCAATCATTTCGCGCGGCAGGCGGCCGCGCACCCAAGCCAGGAGACATTCATGCGATATCCCAGGGACATGCGCGGTTACGGCGCCAATCCGCCTCACGCCAACTGGCCGGGCGGCGCCCATGTCGCCGTCCAGTTCGTGCTCAACTATGAAGAGGGCGGCGAAAACAACATCCTCCACGGCGATGCGGCCAGCGAAGCCTTCCTGTCGGAAATCCCGGGTGCCGCGCAGTGGCCGGGGCAGCGTCATTGGAACATGGAGTCGGTCTACGAGTACGGCCCGCGCGCCGGCTTCTGGCGGCTGCACCGGCTGTTCACCGACCTCGACGTGCCTGTCACCGTCTATGGCGTCGCCACCGCCTTGATGCGTGCGCCCGAACAGCTGCGCGCCATGCAGCAGGCCGACTGGGAGATCGCCAGCCACGGCTACAAATGGGTCGAGCACAAGGACATGCCGGCCGAAGAAGAGCGCGGCCAGATCCAGCAGGCGATCCGCCTGCACACGCTGGCCACGGGTTCGCGCCCGACCGGCTGGTACACCGGCCGTTGTTCGGTCAACACCGTCGACCTCGTCTCCGAGGAAGGCGGATTTGACTACGTATCCGACACCTATGACGACGACCTGCCCTACTGGCGCGAACATCAGGGCAAGGAACAGCTGATCATCCCCTACACACTCGAAGCCAACGATATGCGCTTCGGCACGCCGAACGGCTTCAATTCGGGCGACCAGTTCTTTGCCTATCTCAAGGACACGTTCGACTATCTCTATGCCGAAGGTGCCGCCGGTCGGCCGAAGATGTTCTCCATCGGCCTGCATTGCCGCCTCGTCGGCCGCGCCGGGCGTATCGCCGCGCTCAAGCGCTTCATCGAGTATGTGCAGAGCCACGACAAGGTGTGGATCGCGCGCCGCATCGACATCGCCCATCACTGGGCGAGGGAACATCCCTACGCGAAGCCGACGCTGGTGCCGTCGAAGATGGACAAAGTCGGCTTTGTCGAAAAGTTCGGTCAGTGCTTCCGCAACGGTGCCCTGCTCGCCGAGCGCGCCTTCGACGGCGAGCTGGGGCCGGTGAACGACAGTGCCTATGGCCTGTTCTTTGCGCTGCGCACACAGTTCCGTGCGGCAAGCGCTGCCGAGAAGTTCGAGGTGCTGAAGGGATATACGCCGCTTGATCCTCGCATTCTGGCTGCAAGGATCGTCGCCGACGAAAGCCAGTCCGTCAGCCTCGATGTCATGACGGACGGCCAGCAGAAGCGATTGCTGGAACTGCTCGGCATCTACGAAACCAAGTTCGGGTTCGGCGCCATCTTCGTGGTGCGCAACTACACCACCGCATCGCTGCTGGCGTCGCTGGAGGCGCGGCTGGAGACGGACAGCGAGACCGAGCTTGCCGTCACCTATGGCGAGGTCGAGCGTCTGGCCGAAATCCAGGTCGAGGCGCGGTTCGCGGAATAGCCCTGATTGTAGGTCCTTCGAGGCTCGTCCGGTGGGCGAGTTCCTCGGGATGAGGGCCGTTGTGCCTCACCGAAGCTGACCACCCCGCGCTGTTTCCAGGCCGGGGCAGTTTCTGGACTGGGCAGGCCACACCAACGGTCCTCATCCTGAGGAGCCCGCGAAGCGGGGCCTCGAAGGACGCACCCAGGTACCAGTGCTGTCTCAAGCGTAGCGCGACAGGATCTCGCTGAGATTGCGCTTGGTGCGCTTGGTCTGGCCGATATTGGCCTGCTCGAACACCTGCTGCAGGTGCTCGATGATCGCATCGGCGCTTGCCTTGGGATCACGGGCCCTCAGCGCCTGCAGGATCGCGGCATGCTCATCGACGCTGCAGTCGGTTTCCTGATGGGTGCTGTGCTGCGCCAGGATCAGCGAGGTCCGCGAAATCAGCGACTTGAGGAATCCGGCAAGCACCTCGTTGCCGGCCATGTGCGCGGCGAGCAGGTGGAACTCTCCCGACGCCACGATGGCAGCGGTGTGGTCGCCGGCGTGTCGGATGGCGTGCTCATGGTGCAGGTGCTGTTCCAGGGCTGCGATCTGCTTGTCGGTGACGACGGTGGCGAGCTTGGAGAAGATCTCGCGTTCGATGGCATTGCGTGCCTCGAAGACCTGGCGGGCCTCGTCGGGCGTCGTGCTGGCGACGAAGGCGCCACGATTCTGCCGGAACTCGACCAGCGATTCGGTATGCAGGCGGTTGAGTGCCGCGCGAACGATGGTGCGGCTGACGGAAAACAGCGAGCCGATCGATTCTTCGCTGAGTTTCGTGCCGGGCGTGAGCTCGCGCGCCAGAATGGCCCTGAATAGCGCCTGGTAGATCGCATCGATCTTCGATCCGGCTTTCTCGTCGAAGTCAGTATTCGCAGCTTTAGCCATTCCCTCACCAGCCGGTTTTGCACGGGCAGCATGCAACTATGCTACGTCTCAGATGCATCGCCACCGGGCGGAAGACAAGAAAAATGCGAGCCTTGCTTCGTTGTTCGTTATGTATTAGCCGGTGTCATGCGATGCAGCCGGCACGCCGCTGCCTGCCGTGCCTCCTCCACTGCAAGCCGACGCAGCGCCAGTTTGCATTGCGGTCACTCTAGCACATGTTTTCTAATACAATAGCGAAATCCATTGCGCGCAATCGTAAGGTGTTTTGAATACGATTTGAAAATGCGCTGCCTTCCGGCCCCCGCGCAGCATGGATGCAAAGGTCGTCGCGGCTGTTGGAAATCGATCAGCGTCCGGCGCAGCGGCGCAAGGGCGCAATGGCTGCGCCCCCGTTCAGGGCATGTGACAGAAAGGGCGACAGGCCGAGCGTTTCGGTGGCGCCGTTCTGCCCAGGGGTTGGAGCCGTCCGCGGCGCTGCTGTCAGGCGCAGTGCCTTGCCGATGGCAACACGATGCGGATCGAGGATCGGCACGCGTGACGACGCGGCGATGCCGGGCAGGCTCGGGATCAGGCCGGCGCCGCCGAGCACGACACGGTCGGCGCCCAGCGCGTTTGCTTCATTTGCCAGAAAATCGGCAATCGCCTGTGTGTCGTCGGCGACGGTCTCGATGGAGCGGATGCCCGCAACCTTGTCGCCGAGACCGAGCTTCAGCACCAGTTCGCCCAGCATTTCGCACCAGACGGTGCCATTGGTGGAAACCAGGGATGTTCCCGGCAATGCCGCCGCAGCCAGCAGGCCCGCTTCGGCAAAGCCGATGACCGGCAGGCCGGTCATCTCGGCGAGCGCCTCGCGGCCGGGATCGCCAAAACAGGCGAGCACGATCGCGTCGGGCTCGGCACCTTCGGCCATCGCCTTGGCGGCCGCGTCGAGCACGGCGTGCGCGGCGATCGAAACCGCAACGCGCGTGGAGATGTAGCTGAAGCCGAAGCCGGCAGTCACGGTCTGGACTTTTGCAGCCCCCGCCGTCTCCTCGCGCACCAGCGTATCGATAACCTGGCTGACGTCGGCTGACGTGTTTGGATTGATGACGAGCAGGCGAGGCAGGCGATGCATCGGTTTCCTCTGAGAACAACGGACTTTAGCTGCCGACCCAGCCTTCACTCTCGGGGTGAAGAGAGGCGTTTGGCTGGATGACGCCCGCACCCATTTGCAGGGGCATGGTCGAACTGCAGTGCCAACTTGATATCATTGTATCATATCAGCTGTAAAGTTTGTATCCAAAAATTGCGCACATTTTCGCCGGTGCTGCGCGCTGATTGCCTATTCTTTGGACCGCGCCATACAGTCGAAAAAGCTTCGCCATGCCGCCGACGAGTCAGGTTCGGCATCGAAGAATTTTTGCCATTTGGCCATGCCGCCGGATTCGTTGACGGTCTAGGCCATTGATTTAGAAGTGTTTTACAGCAGAGCATTCATCTCTGCCTGATTTGCATCCGTCGCCCAAAATTTGTGTATCCACTGGGGAAAAAATCGGATACAAAAAGACAGGGAGCGCCTTTGCGAAAAGGCAGAGTCAATTCAGCATATGGGAGCGACAATCATGCATGCGTTTTTCCAGGCCTTTTCGGCGCTGTCGCACAGCCGGCGGCAGTTTCTGGCGACCGTTGGCGGCGCCGCACTCGCGATTTCGGTCGGCCTTGGCGGTTCTACGGCGTTGGCCGCGGATCGCGAGCACACGATCATCGTTGGCCTCGGCGGTCAGATCAACACGCTCGACCCGCTGCGCGCCGACTACAACCAGACCAACACCATCATCAGTGCTGTCTATGATACGCTGGTGACGTACGACGACACCAAGCTGGTCGGCAGCCTGGCCACCGAATACGCCTATTCGGATGACGCCAAGTCGATCACCTTCACGCTGCGTCCCGACGTGAAGTTTCACGACGGCACCGCGCTGACCGCCAAGGATGTCGCTTACACGCTTGATCGCCTGAAGCGCCTCGGCGCCGGCGTCGCCTCGCTGATCGACGGCTACGATTCGACCACGGTCACCGACGACACGCATCTCACTATCAATCTCACCAAGCCCAACACGCTGTTCCTGCCGTCGCTGAGCAAGATCTACATCCTCAATTCCGCGCTGGTCACCGCCAATGCGGCCGCCGACGACGGCCAGGGCTGGCTCCAGGCACATGACGCCGGCTCCGGTCCTTACGTGCTGGGCGACCAGTCGCAGGCCGTGGTCATCGACCTGTTTGCGGGATATTGGGCCGCCGAGGCCGGCCGTCCCGAATCGATCGTCTTCCGCCGCATCGACGAAAGCTCGACGCGCCGCGACGAACTGCGCGCCGGCAACATCGACGTCGCCTTCGGCTTCGCCGACCGCGATGCGGCCGCCATGGCCACCGACCCGGCGCTGAAGGTGGTGCCGATCAACACCAGCTACCAGACCGAAGTCGTCTTCAACACCAAGGTCGGCCCGACCGCCGATCCCAAGGTGCGCAAGGCGCTGCGCATGGTCTACGACTATGCAGGCGGCCTGCGTGGCGTCCGCGGTGGCAACGGCAAGGTGGCCAATGGCCCGCTGCCTGCGCGCCTCGACTGCCGTCCGGAACTGCCCGAGGTGAAACGCGACCTCGAAGCTGCCAAGGCGATGCTTGCCGAGGCGGGCGCTGCCAACCTGAAGCTCAAGATGAACTTCCAGCCGGTGTTCGAGCTGCAGAAGCAGGAAGCGACGCTGTTCCAGTCCAATCTGCGCGAGATCGGCATCGACCTCGAACTCGAGCCGATCGCCTATCCGAACTACCTCGCCAGCCTGAAGGACCCGAACTCGATCCCGCAGATGATGCTGCTCGAGGACTTCGCCCAGTTCCCGGATGCCGGCATCATGCTGGTCAAGGGCTACAAGTCGGATGCCATCGGCACCAACCGCACCGGCTACGCCAATCCGGAAGTCGACAAGCTACTCGACACGGCACTCGCCACGGCCGACGACGCCAAGCGTTGCGACCTCTACAAGCAGGTCCAGACCATCCTCGACAATGACTCAGTGATGGTCGACATGTATGGTGTCTACAAGCCGGCCGCCTATCGCGTCGGCACGCTTGCCGATCTCAAGGCCAGCATGCTCGCCACGCCCGCCGAGCCGGCGGACTTCCGGCTCGCCAAGCCGTAAGCGAGGTCTGAGATGCTCGCGTTCCGCGCCTATTCCTGGTTTCTGTCCCGACGCCTGGGCCTTGCATTGCTGACCCTTTGGGGGCTGGCTTCGCTGGTCTTCCTGATGATCAAGCTCATGCCCGGCGACGAGGCCCAGATGGCCGCCGGCGCGGACGCTTCCGCCGCACAGATCGAGGCGGTGCGTGAAAGGCTGGGGCTCGATGCCCCGGTCATCATGCAGTATTTCAGCTTCCTGGGTCGCCTCCTGCGCGGCGACCTGGGCACTTCCATCGTCACGCTCCAGCCTGTTTTGGCCGACCTGGAGAAGGTCCTGCCAAGCACGCTGGAACTCGTCTTCATCGCCATGCTGCTCAATCTGACCGTGGCTATCCCGGCCGGCATCGTTGCCGCCTACCGCCAGGGCGGCGTCTTTGACGCGACCAGCCGCATCACGGCTGTCATGCTCGGCGGCATGCCCGCCTTCTGGCTGGCGCTGGTTCTGCAATATGTGCTGGGCAGCGTCTGGCGCGTGGTGCCGATCTCGGGCCAGCAGAGCTACGGCATGGCGTCGCCGATCGTCACTGGCGCACCGACGCTCGACGCGCTGATGGCGCTCAATTTCGGGGCCTTCTTCGACGCCCTGCACCACATCATCCTGCCGGCAGCCGTGCTGGCGGCGCTCTTTGCCACGCAGATCTTCCGCACCTTGCGTGCGTCGCTGCTTGGCGTCCTGCGCTCCGACTTCATCATGGCCGTGCGCGCCAAGGGTGCAACGGCCCGCCACATGCTGGTGCGCCACGCTCTGCCCAACAGCCTCAACCCGGTGCTGACGCTCTCGGGCACGCAGGCCGGCGCGATGATCGGCTCGGCGGTGCTGGTCGAGACCGTCTTCGCCCGCCAGGGCATCGGCGCCTACATGTTCAATGCCGTCGCCCAGAAGGACGCCTTCGCGGTGCTGGGCTCGGTGATGTTCATCGGCACCGTCGTCTGCCTCGTCAACCTCGTCGTCGACATCCTTCAGCTTCTGGTCGACCCGCGCATCCGCGCCGCACAACTGGGGAGCCAAGGCCAATGACCGCCCCTGCCATCGCCCAGCCGGCAGCCCGCCGCAAGGAAGGCTTCTCGGCCTTCGAGATCTTTGTCTTCGCTCTCGTGGTGGCGCTGCTTTCCATCGCCGTCTTCGGGCCGCTCCTCGCGCCTGACAGCATCTACAGTTCCGACATCGCCAATTCGCTGATGCCGCCGAGTGCCGCAAACTGGTTCGGCACCGACGACCAGGGCCGCGACGTGTTCTGGCGCTTGATCGTCGGCGCCCAGACGACACTGCTCTCGGCCTTCCTGGTGGTGACGCTCTATTCCCTGATCGGCGTTACCCTCGCCACCGTCGCCGCCGCCGGCCCGCGCTGGCTCGACGAGGCGCTGATGCGCGTTACCGACATTGGCCTCGCGCTACCTGGCATGATCGTGGCGCTCGGTTTTGCTGCCGCCATGGGTGCCAGCCTGCGTTCGGCGGTCATCGCCATGGCCATCACCGGCTGGCCGATCACCGCCCGCATGCTGCGCGGCATCATGCGCCAGACGATGGAGCAGCCCTTCGTCGCCGGCGCCCAGGTGCTGGGCGTGTCGAAATGGCGGCTGATGACCAAGCATGTGCTGCCCAATTCGCTCGACGTCTTGATCGTCAAATGGGCCGGCGACATCGGCACCACGGTGCTGGTGCTGGCCAGCCTGTCCTTCATCGGCGTCGGCGCCCAGCCGCCGAGCGCCGAATGGGGCGCCACCATCGCCAGCGCACGCGGCTATGTCTCGACCGCCTGGTGGACCGTCGTCGCTCCGGGTGCAGCGGTTGCCATCACCTCGATCGCCTTCGGCCTTCTGGGCGACATCATCCAGGTCCGCCGCGATCCGTCCTTGAGGGGCAACTGAGATGAAGACAGTACATCCCTTGCCGGACGCAGCTTCCGTGGTTCCGGTTCGCCAGCCGCTCATCAGCGTCGACAAGCTCACCGTCGACATGCCGCTCGGCCGCAGCGGGTCGAGCGTCCGCATCGTCGACGGCGTCGATTTCACCATCGGCGTCGGCGAGCGCGTCGCGCTTGTCGGCGAGTCCGGTTCGGGCAAGTCGCTGACGGCGCGCGCCCTGATGCGGCTCGACCGCCTCGCCAAGCTGTCCGGCCGGGTCGATTTCGATGGCACCGACCTGCTCAAGCTTTCCGACCGCGACATGGGCAAGCTGCGCGGCAGCTCCATCGCCATGGTCTTCCAGGACCCGATGAGTTTCCTCGACCCGCTGATGACCATCGGCGACCAGGTTGCCGAGACGTTGCGCATCCGCGGCGTCGGCAAGGCCGAGGCGCGCAAGCGGGCACTCGCCGTGCTCGACGAGCTTGGCGTCGACCGCGCCGCCGAAAGGCTCGATGCCTATCCGCATGAATTCTCCGGCGGCATGCGCCAGCGCGTCGTGCTCGCCATGGCGCTGGTCGGCGAGCCGCGCCTGCTGATCGCCGACGAGCCGACGACCGCACTCGACGTGCGCGTCCAGGACCAGGTTCTCGACCTGCTCGACGACGTCTCGACGCGACGCGGCCTGGCGGTGCTGTTCATCACCCACGATCTCGGCGTCGTCGCCGGCTTCGCCGAGCGCGTCATGGTCATGTATTCGGGTCGCATCGTCGAAGACGGCGAGGTAGCCGGCGTCTTCGCCAAGCCGAGCCATCCCTACACGCAAGGGCTGATCAAGGCGGTGCCGCGCATCGACCAGGATCTCAACACGCTTTACGCGATCCCCGGCGCGCCGCCGCCGCCGCTGGCCCGGCCGAGCGGCTGCCCGTTCCACCCGCGCTGCGACCAGCGTTTCGACCGCTGCGGCGTTGATTTGCCCGCGCTGCAGCCGGTCGGCATGTCGCGTGTTGCCTGCCACCTGCTCGACGGGAAGGGTGCCTGATCATGCTCATGTCCATCGACAGCATCAGCAAGTCGTACAACGCCTTCCCGAACCCGCCGGCCAAGGTGCTGCACGACGTGACGCTTAACGTCGACACCGGCGAGGCCATCGGCCTGGTCGGCGAATCCGGCTCCGGCAAGTCGACCATCGCCAAGTGCATGCTGGCGCTGATCAAGCCGGAAGAGGGCGCGATCACCTATGACGGCATCGACGTGATCCACGCCAGGGGCGAGGATCTCAGGCGCTTCCGCCGCGAAGTGCAGATGGTGTTCCAGGATCCTTACGGCAGCCTCAATCCGCGCATGACAGTGGAGGAGCTGATCGGCGAGGGCCTGCTGATCCACAAGCTCGAACCGACGGCAGCGGCACGGCGTGCCCGCGTCGCCGAGATGATGGAGATGGTCGGCCTCAACCCCAACGACATGGACCGCTACACGCGTTCCTTCTCCGGTGGCCAGCGCCAGCGCATCGCCATCGCCCGGGCGCTTGTCATCCGCCCGCGCATCCTCGTCTGCGACGAGCCGGTGGCGGCGCTCGACGTGTCCGTGCAGGCGCAGGTCATCAACCTGCTGCAGGACATGCAGAAGAAGCTCAACCTCGCCATCGTCTTCGTGGCGCACGACCTCGCCGTCGTCCGCCACCTCTGCGAAAAGATCGTCGTGCTGCACAAGGGCAAGGTGGTCGAGCAGGGCACGCGCGAGCAGATATTCGACAACCCGCAGATGCCCTACACCCAGTCGCTGCTGGCCGCCGTGCCGGTGCCCGATCCCGTTGTCGGCCGCGCCCGCCGTGCGGCGCGCCGCCTCGAAACCGCAAACTGACATTACTAAGGAGACTGCCGATGCGTATCGGTGTCGATGGCCGCAAGATTCCCGAAGCCGCCAAGCGCGGCCCCGTGGCCAGCTTCGATCATGCCAAGGAATTGGGCATGGAGGGCCTGTTCTTCCGCACCGTGCTCGACATGAGCCCGACGCTCGATGCCGGCTATCTCGGTGAGATCAAGCAGCGCGCCAATGAGCTCGGCATGTATCTCGAAACCGGTCTCGGCAAGGTCAACCCTTTCGCCACGCCCGAGGCGCCGGAACTGCGCCTGATCGGCGACGGCGACATCGTGCTCGGCTTCCGCCGCATGATGGAGGCCTGTGCCGCCATCGACTGCCGCGAGCTATGGGTGGCGACCGCCAACTACAAGCCGGCTTTCACCGGCCGCTTTGCCTATGACCGCTTCCGTACCGACGTCACCTGGCGCGAGCAGCTCGACGCCACGGCGCGCTTCCTCAAGAAGCTTGCGCCGATCGCCTGCGACCTCGGCATCCACATGAACCTCGAGACGCACGAGGAGATCACCTCCTTCGAGCTGGTGCGGCTGGTCGAGGAAGTCGGGCCGGATACCACAGGCATCGTCTTCGACACGGCGAATGTGCTGCAGCGCGCCGAGCATCCGGTGTGGGCAGCGAAGCGGGTCGCGCCTTACGTGCGCCAGACCCACATCAAGGACGCGCTGATCGCCTATGATGGCGAAGTGCTCGACTTCCAGATGCGTCCCTGTGGCGGCGGCGTGGTCGATTTCCGTGCCGTCATGCCGATCCTGGCCGAGGCCAACCCGCATCTCAACCTGTCGATCGAGAACTATGAATCCTTCTCTGACCGGCCGCGCAATCCGCCCAAGATGATCATCGAGATCGCCGATCCGAAATGGCTCGAAGGCCATCCCGACCTGAGCGTCGAGGAATATGCCGACTACATGAAGATGGTGCAGGATTATGCCGCCCGCATCGCCAGCGGCGAGGTCATGGACCGCGAGAGCTTCGCCGCCTGGGCGGTGGAGAACTACCACTATGCCGAGACGGTCGCCTACATCAAGGACAGCGCCGCCCATGTCCGTGGAATCTGCGAGGAACTCGGCCTGCCGCTGAGCAAGACCGCGTAGGCCTGTCCATCGACTGCGAAAGGCAAACCCGCGGAAGGCAGCTTCCGCGGGTTTTTTGTTTCTGCCACGCATCAGATCCCCCTCACCGTATGAAGGCCGGAGATCTCATCAAAAAGGCCGCGCAGTCGGCGCGGCCTCTTGTTCAAACGTGGCGGCAAAAGCCTACCACTCGAGCACGATCTTGCCGGCCTCGCCGTTGGCGGCGTTGTGGAAGGCGGCCTGGTAGTCGTCGGCCTTCATGCGGCTGGTGATGACCTTGCGGATGTCGAGGCCGCTTTCCAGCATCGCCAGCATCTTGTGCCAGGTCTCGAACATCTCGCGGCCGTAGATGCCCTTGAGCGTGATCATCTTGAACACGATCTTGGCGAGATCGATGGGGAAGGGCTTGGCCGGCACGCCGAGCAGGGCGATCCGGCCGCCCATCAGCGTGTGCTCGATCAGCTGGTCGAAGGCGGCCGGCGAGCCGCTCATCTCGAAACCGACGTCGAAGCCTTCGCGCATGCCGAGGCGGCCCATGGCGTCGCGCAGCTCTTCCTGGGCGACGTTGACCGGGGTGACATCGGCCACCTGGGTGGCGAGCTCGAGGCGCTTCGGGTTGACGTCGGTGATGACGACATGGCGCGCGCCGCAGTGGCGGGCGACTGCTGCACCCATGATGCCGATGGGCCCAGCACCGGTGATCAGCACGTCCTCTCCGGCGACGTCGAAGGAAAGTGCCGTGTGCACCGCATTGCCGAGCGGGTCGAGGATGGCGCCCAGCTCGTCGTCGATCGAATCGGGCAGCGGCACCACGTTGAAGGCGGGGATGCGGACATATTCGGCGAAGGCGCCCGGCAGGTTGACGCCGATCCCTTGCGTCTCCGGATCGAGATGGTAGCGGCCGGCGCGGCTGGCGCGGCTGCGCATGCCGATGACATGGCCTTCGCCCGAAACGCGCTGTCCGACCTTGAAGCCGCGCACATGCGAACCGAGCTCCACGACCTCACCGGCATATTCATGGCCGGTGACCATCGGCACCGGCACGGTCCTGGCCGCCCATTCGTCCCACTTGTAGATATGGATATCGGTGCCGCAGATACCGGTCTTGTTGACCTTGATCAGCACGTCGTCGGGGCCGACTTCCGGCACGGGCCGGTCTTCCATCCAGATGCCGGGTTCAGCCTTGGCCTTGACCAGTGCGCGCATGGGAAAACTCCTGAAAATCAGATGATGCCGAGCGACTTGCCGGCGTCGGCAAAGGCGTCGATGGCGAAGGTTATGTCCTGGTCGTCGAGGGCGGCCGACATCTGGGTGCGGATGCGCGCCTTGCCCTGCGGCACGACGGGATAGAAGAAGCCGGCGACATAGACGCCACGCTCGTCGAGCGCCTTGGCCATTCGCTGCGCCAGCACCGCATCGCCCAGCATGACCGGAATGATCGGCGTCTCGCCCGGAAGCAGCGTGAAACCGGCCTGGGTCAGGCCTTCCCGGAAGCGCGTCGTGTGGCGGCCGAGTTTTGTGCGGAGGTCGTCTGCGGCACGGGCGATCTCAATTGCCTTCAACGAGCCTGCGGCCACTGCTGGCGCGAGGCTGTTGGAGAAGAGATAAGGGCGCGCGCGCTGGCGCAACAGGTCGATGATAGGCTGCGACGCTGCAATGAAGCCGCCCATCGCGCCGCCCAGCGTCTTGCCCAGCGTGCCGGTGACGATGTCGACGCGGCTGCCGACCCCGGTCAGATCAGGCGTACCGCGGCCCTCGTCGCCGATATGGCCGGTGGCATGGCAGTCGTCGACGGCGACGATGGCGCCGTAGCGCTCGGCAAGGTCGCAGATCTGCTTCAGCTTGGCGATGTGCCCGTCCATCGAGAACACGCCGTCGGTGACGACCAGCTTGAAGCGCGCGCCGTCGGCAGCGGCCTGCTTGAGCTGGGTCTCCAGGTCGTTCATGTCGCCCTGGGCGTAGCGGAAGCGCTTGGCCTTGGAGAGCCGCACGCCGTCGATGATCGAAGCGTGGTTGAGGCTGTCGGAGATGATGGCGTCCTCGGCGCCGAGCAGCGGCTCGAACAGTGCGCCATTGGCGTCGAAGCAGGCGGCAAACAGGATGGCATCGTCCTTGCCGAGATAGTCGGCGATGGCATGCTCCAGCTCGCGGTGCAGGGTCTGGGTGCCGCAGATGAAGCGGACCGAGGCCATGCCGAAGCCGAGCTCGTCGAGGGCCGCGGCAGCCGCCTTGCGGATATCGGCATTGTCGGCGAGGCCGAGATAGTTGTTGGCGCACAGATTGACCATCTGGCGCTCGCCCGACGCGCCCTTCACCTTGATGCGCCCCGACTGCGGGCCGGTGATTTCGCGCTCGCGCTTGTAGAGGCCGTCGGCCTCGATGCCCTTGAGAACGCTCGATATGTGGGAAAGGAAATCTCGGCTCATCGGTCTCGCCATCCGTTAAGATAGAAATTCCGATATAATGGATATCGTGTTAAGTCTAGCGGAATCCAATTGGGCCAGCATACCAGACGCAAATGCCTCGCAGGACGCAAGGCACGGTGCTATCAGTGTGCCAGCTTTGGGGGAGGCCGCATATGGAAGTGAACAACGCGCCGAAGATCGGTCCGGTGCTCCAGAAGGAACGCAAGGAGCGCCATCTGACGCTTGACCGGCTGGCGGCGCTTTCGGGCGTCTCGCGCTCGATGCTGTCGCAGATCGAGCGCGGCGAGGCCAATCCGACCTTCGCGGTTCTGTGGTCGCTGACCCAGGCGCTCGGCATCGATTTTTCCCAGCTCATCGCGGGCGGCATCACGCACCAGCGCAAGGCCGAGGCCATCGAACTGGTGACGCTGGCGCTGACGCCGGAGATCAAGAGCCCCGACGGCGCCTGGCGGCTGCGCATCCTGAGTTCGCCCGCGCTCGCCGGCCGCGTCGAATGGTACGAGGTCGAGATCGCGCCCGGCTCCAAGCTGCAGAGCGCCCCGCACGCGCCGGGCACCTTCGAGCATCTCACGGCCTACACCGATGGCTTGCTGGTCGAGACCGAACTTGGCCGGCAGGAACTCCTGACCGGCGAGACCGCCCGCTACCGCGCCGACATCGGCCACGAGATCACCAATGGCGGCACCGAGATGGCCAGGGCGCTGATGGTCGTGCTCTACGACCAGGAGGCCTGACCCGCAACGCCACAGCGTGGGACAGGCTTTCTACTCTTGACGGCACGGCAGCCCTGCCGCTTCCTCCCCGCAAGCGGTATCGTGTTCGGGCGATACCGCGACAGCGAATGGGGAGAGCGTCATGTCGGGCAAGTGGGATTTCTGGGTCGACCGTGGCGGCACCTTCACCGACGTCATCGGCCGCGACCCCCAGGGCAATCTCCATCCGCGCAAGCTGCTGTCGGAAAATCCCGAGGCCTATCGCGATGCCGCGATCCAGGGTGTCCGCGACCTGCTTGGACTGGCACCGGGCGCCGCAATCCCGGTGGGTGCCATAGGCGACATCCGCATGGGCACGACGGTCGCCACCAATGCGCTGCTCGAACGCAAGGGCGACCGCGTCCTACTTCTTATTACAAAGGGCTTCCGCGACGCGCTGCGCATCGCCTACCAGGCCAGGCCCGACATCTTCGCCAAGGAGATCATCCTGCCCGAGCAGCTCTATGAGCGCGTCGTCGAGGTCGACGAGCGGGTGCGGGTGGATGGCTGCGTCGAGCGGCTTCTGGATATCGCCGAGATCAAGCCGATCCTGATGCAGGCCAAGGCCGATGGCATCGACGCAGTTGCCATCGTCTTCATGCATGCGTGGAAGTATCCAGAGCACGAGCGCGCCGTTGCTGCCGTCTGCCGCAAATGCGGTTTTTCGCAGGTCTCGGTCAGCCACGAGGTCTCGCCGCTGGTCAAGCTCGTCGGCCGCGGCGATACGACGGTGGTCGACGCGTATCTGTCGCCGATCCTGTCGCGTTATGTCAGCCAGGTGGCGGGGGAACTGGGCGCTTTACCCTCCCCCTTGTGGGGAGGGTCGGACGGCGAAGCCTTACGGGGTGGGGGTGAAGCCAGATCCACCCCCACCCCGGCACTGCGTGCCGACCCTCCCCACAAGGGGGAGGGTGAAAACCCCCGCCTCATGTTCATGATGTCTTCCGGCGGGCTCACCGCCGCCGACTTGTTCCAGGGCAAGGACGCGCTTTTGTCCGGCCCCGCCGGCGGCGTCGTCGGCATGGTCGAGACGGCCAAGCTCGCCGGCTTCGACAAGGTCATCGGCTTCGACATGGGCGGCACCTCGACCGATGTCGCCCATTATGATGGCGAGTACGAACGCAGCTTCGACACCGAGGTCGCCGGCGTCCGCGTCCGTGCGCCGATGATGCGCATCCACACGGTTGCCGCCGGTGGCGGCTCGGTGCTGCATTTCGAGGCTGGCCGCTTCCGTTGCGGGCCCGATTCCGCCGGCGCCAATCCCGGTCCCGCCTGCTACCGCCGCGGCGGCCCGCTCGCTGTGACCGATGCCAATGTCATGCTCGGCAAGCTGCAGCCCGCTTTCTTCCCGGCGATCTTCGGCACCGGCCAGGACCAGCCGCTCGATGCCGGCGTGGTGCACGAAAAATTCGAAGCCCTTGCCCGGGAGATCGGCGATGGCCGCAGCCCGGAAGCCGTGGCGGAGGGCTTCGTCACCATCGCCGTCGAGAACATGGCCAACGCCATCAAGAAGATCTCGGTCCAGCGCGGCTACGATGTGACGGAATATCTGCTCAACTGCTTCGGCGGCGCCGGCGGCCAGCATGCCTGCCTGGTCGCCGATGCGCTGGGTATCGAGGCGGTGCTGATCCACCCCTTTTCCGGCCTGCTGTCTGCCTATGGCATCGGTCTGTCCTCGGTCTTCGCCTCGCGCCAGCAGGCGCTACTCAAGCCGCTGGGGGAGGAATCGCTGGCTGACATCGAGGCCCTGATAAACGACCTCCGCGCCGAGGTGCTGGCCGAACTCGCCGGCCAGGCCATCGTCGAACAGGATGTCGCCGTACGGCCTGTCCTGCATGTCCGCTACGACGGCACCGACACCGCCTTGTCGGTGGGCTTCGAACATGGTTCGATCGTGGACGCAAAGGCCGCCTTCGAGGCCGCCCACAAGGCACAGTTCGGCTTTATATATAAAGACAAGCCCATCGTCGTCGAAGCGGTGGCGCTGGAAGGCCGCGACGGCAGCGCCCGTGGGCTCTCCGAACGCGAGGCGGAGCTTGACGACAAGCAGGTCGCCGCCTCCGAGGTGAGAAAAATGTTCACCGAGGGCGCCTGGCACGATGCCGGCATCTTCCGCCGCGCCGACATGAGCCCTGGATATAAGGTGTCAGGACCTGCTCTTATTATAGAGAGCCACCAGACC